>NZ_JBAWJZ010000019.1:0-2770 GCF_043876835.1 Gaetbulibacter sp. M235 | reverse complement strand
CAGCCCATAGCATTAGGCTCGGCCAGTAAGAATTCAGTAGAGATATTAAATAAGGTGAATTTATTAGAAAAGTTTGATGCTATAGTTGATGGCAATGCAGTTACAAAAGCAAAACCAGATCCTGAAGTATTTTTAGAGGCAGCCAAAGCCATTCAAATAAAACCAGATGATTGCATTGTGTTCGAAGATTCGGTGGCTGGAATTCAAGCAGCGAACTCTGCCAACATGATTAGCATAGGTATTGGAGACGCTTCAGTTTTAAATGAAGCAGATTTTGTTTTTAGAGATTTTACTGAAATGAGTTTAGATTTTTTAGGAGAATTAATAAAGCTAGATAAGAGTGAATTAAACAAAGTATAAATATCATTTTAAAAGATGGTAATTTAAAATTTAAAATGAATCAAGATTATATTAAAGCAGATAATTGGTCAATAATTGAAGAAGGATTTGATATAAATCAGGTAAAATCTTCCGAAAGTTTGTTTAGCATTGGCAATGGTGCCATGGGACAGCGCGCCAATTTTGAGGAAAGCTATTCAGGGCCAACATTTCAAGGCAGTTATATTGCAGGTGTTTATTATCCAGATAAAACCAGGGTAGGCTGGTGGAAAAACGGATATCCAGAATATTTTGCTAAAGTACTTAATGCCCCAAACTGGATTGGTATTAATGTGGAGATAAATGGAGAAGCTTTAGATTTATTCAAATGTAAAAAAGTTGAAGATTTCCGCAGAGAGCTTAACATGAAAGAAGGCTGGCTATCAAGAAGTTTTAAAGCGACACTTCAAAATTCAACCAAAGTTAAAGTAGAATCTAAACGATTTTTAAGTTTAGATTTTGATGAAGTTGGTGCCATACAATATCAAGTTACACCATTGAATGGTGATGCTCAAATTAACTTTTCACCATATCTGGATAATGGTATTACGAATGAAGATACCAATTGGGATGATAAATTTTGGGATGTATTAAGTGTTGACCATAAAGAAAATCAGGCTTTTATTTTGTCTCGAACCATGAAAACCCATTTTTATGTTTGTGTTGCGATGCAATCTCAGATATCAATAAACGGAGAGGTTCTTAAAGAAGAAAAAAAGGTGCAAAAAAGTGATAAGTCTGTAGAATTTCAATACCAAAACAAAGTTTATAAAGGAGATACTATCACACTCGCAAAATTTGGTGGCTATGTAACCGACAGAAATCACGATAAAAAGGATTTGGTATCAGCTGCTAAAGAAACCTTAAATAAAGTTTCCAAATTAGGCTTCGATTCACTTTTAAAATTGCAAAGAGAAGCATGGTCAAGAATATGGGAGATGGCAGATATTACAATATCTGGTGATGTTAAAGCACAACAAGGTATTCGTTTTAATATTTTCCAGTTAAACCAAACCTATTTAGGTAAAGATGCACGTTTAAATATCGGACCAAAAGGATTTACTGGCGAGAAATATGGAGGTAGCACCTATTGGGACACAGAGGCCTATTGCATTCCGTTTTACTTAGCAACTAAAAACCAAAATGTTGCAAGGAATCTATTGGCATACCGTTATCATCAGCTAGATAAAGCTATTGAAAATGCTCAAAAATTAGGTTTTAAAAATGGGGCAGCATTGTACCCAATGGTGACCATGAATGGTGAAGAATGCCATAACGAATGGGAAATTACCTTTGAAGAAATACATAGAAATGGAGCCATAGCTTTTGCAATTTATAATTACCATCGTTTCACATCTGATTACAGTTATATTCCTGAAAAAGGCTTGGAAGTATTGATTGGGATTGCCCGTTTTTGGCATCAACGCGCTACTTTCTCAAAAGCAAAGAGCAGATATGTAATTCTTGGTGTTACCGGGCCTAATGAATATGAAAATAATGTAAACAATAATTTTTATACCAATTATATTGCTAAATGGTGTCTTAATTATGCTGTTGAAAACATTGAAATTGTTGAGGCTGAATACCCATCGGATCATTCAAGAATCATGAATAGAGTTAATCTTTCTAAAGCTGAATTGGAGCAATGGAAAGATGTTGCAGATAACATGTATTTTCCTTATTCAGAAGAATATGGAGTGTATTTACAACAAGATGGCTTTTTAGATAAAGAATTAATAACGGTAGCAAATCTTGATAAATCGCAACGCCCAATCAATCAAAAATGGTCTTGGGACAGAATTTTACGTTCACCATATATTAAACAAGCCGATACACTTCAAGGATTTTACTTTTTTGAAGATGATTTTACAGTTGAAGAACTTGAACGTCATTTTGATTTTTATGAGCCATTTACCGTTCATGAAAGTTCACTATCACCATGTGTTCACAGCATTCAAGCTGCAAAATTAGGTAGAATGGATCAAGCATATACATTTTATTTAAGGACATCACGACTTGATTTAGACGATTATAATCACGAAGTTCACGAAGGATTGCACATAACAAGTATGGCCGGAACCTGGATGAGTATTGTTGAGGGTTTTGGAGGTATGAGAGTGAAAAATAATATTTTGGAATTTTCACCAAAAATTCCAAAGCAATGGGAAGGATATTCATTTAAAATCAATTTCAGAAACCAAATATTAAAAGTTAATGTTGGTCAAAATGATACTCATTTTGAATTAGATGGAACGCTTGCAATAGAAATTAAGGTGAATGATAAATTGGTATCTATACAACCAAATGGTTTAGTTACAGTTTAATTTCAAAATTTAATAAATATGAAGAGCCTTGTTTTTATTGTTTCAATTTTAGCTGTTACCTTTTCTAC
>NZ_JBAWJZ010000018.1:0-4514 GCF_043876835.1 Gaetbulibacter sp. M235 | reverse complement strand
TTTGCCTAATTGGTTTTTGTTTAGTTTTCCTGTGGTAAGTTCGTCTAAAATTTTCAGTTTAAAAGGTTCTGAATACCATCTGATTACTTTGTCGTTTTTGTACATAATGTTTAAAATTATGTAGCCTTTATTCAGGACGGGGCAAAATGGTGTACAACGTGTTTGTGTAAGGATAGTTGCGTGTGCAAGCAACTAACTTACTAAAAATGGAATGAACCAGAGGAAAATCCGCAGGATTTTCCGAGTAGGCTAGAACCAAGCAATTATTTTTACACGGTGTTGGCAATAGTTATTTTATTTTTTTCCCGTTTGAGTATTCAATTTTACATATCTCCTGTTGATTGTTCTCGTCATAGCCTATTTCAAATCCGTGTTTCTTTTTTCCACTGTATTGACAGCTGTATATGAGTTTTCCATTTTTATAAGATTCGAAAAGTATTTTTATACCATCTTTATTATAGTGTATAATTTGGAAAATTGATCCGTCTAAATGGTATTCATTTTTTTTGGAAGGAGTAAAGGGTTTATTCTGGTTGTAAATAGTTTTATTTGAGATTCTTTTTTCTTTTCCATTGAAATAAAGATTGCTGAAAAAAATAACACCATTTTCATACACTTCTTCATAAACTAAATGTCCATTTTTCTTTTTGCTTTGAGCAATTCCAGTAAAGAGTTCATTATTTGAGCTTTTATAGACCAAATTATTCTCAATGTAGGTTTCTTTCATTCCGATTATTTCTTGCGAAATCAGTTGGTTGAAAGTAAAAAACATTAATAAAATCAATAGGTTTCTCATTTGGTCATAATTATTGCCAACGGTCTTGTGTATGATTAGTGGCGTGTTTAAGCACCTAATTTAGCAAATACAAACCAAATAGAAAATCCGCGAGGATTTTCGAGGCAAGCTAAAACTAGCCATTAATTATACACTGTGTTGGCAACAGTATTTTAATTATTAATATATTCTATTGCTTTTTCAAGAACTTCATCCTTTCCATCAATTATTCCTTGAATTGTTGGTTTAATTTCAATGTCGATTTTCACTCCTTTTCTTTGGGTTTCTGTATTGTCAGGATAAAATATACCAATTCCACTAATTGCTGTTTTATATCCGCCTACCATTTCTATACTACTTACATTTCCGTCAGCTCCTGAAGTTTGACTTCCAATTGTTGTAACGTTTTCTCCAGTTTGTAAACACATAGTTGTAAATTCAGCGTGACTTTGGGTTTTTTCATTAACTAATAAAATTACCTTCCCTTTATATACTAATTTCCCATTTTTTCCGAATTGATTGCCTTCTCTCCATATGAATTTACCTGGATAGTTTAAATCTGGATAAGTTACTTTATAAAATGCGTTTTTCTTGGAAGTAATATAATTTATGATTGAATACATTGTCCCTTTAGGATAGTTTCTTATATCGAAAATAATTGCCTTGGTATTGATTAGTGAATCCATAATTACGGATACATCTTCAATCTCAACTTTTCCCATATCAACATAGCCAATATTCTGCGTAAGAATTTTATATTTTTCTTCAATAGGGTTTTCGTAAGTGTACTTATGATATATCTTGAAATTTAATTGGTAAAAAGGATAGCGTTGAATTCTTTTTTCTTGAATTTTATTATTCCTCTCAAATGTAATTTTGACCGAATTAGTTGAACCATTAAAAACTCTCGCATTCGCATTTCTCAGCTTAACCGAAGCATTTGAACCATTAATGTACTTATAGTTTTCATTTAAGATGGTTTCTATTTTTTTTCCGTCCACTTTGAGAATTACATCTCCGATTTGCAAGTCATTTTCTTTGGCTAAACGTTCATTATAAAAACCAGTTATGATAGCTTTCTTATCAATAATTTGAAATTTGGCAGGAATGAAATTTGAACCAAAATGGTCATTTATTAAGTTTGATGAAAAATAACCGTGGCTGTCATTAATATTAACTATTAGTTCAAGCATAGCAAGATGATAATCGGTTTCGCTTTTTGGATTTGAGAAGTTTGGAATTGATTCCTTCAAAACCATATCCCAGTCTTTGTCCATTTGATATTTGTATGGAAAAAAATATTCAATGTAATTCCAATATCGAAATAGAGATAACAATCTTAATTGTTCATTTTCCCAACTAAAATCTGGGTATTCCGGTTCATTTTGAATTTTGATATTGCCAACACCAGAAAAAGAAGAAACATAGTGGTTGTTTCCTTGAAATCTATTTTTTTCAATAAACGTTAGTTTTGAAATGAGTTCATTAGAGAAAACCGTGGAATCTTTAATCCAAGTAAGGTCAAAGTTTTTACCAAAATAGTCTTTATTTTCTTTTGAAGTACATTCTTTGCAAATTTCAATTTCCCCTAATGAATTAATCCATTTCAGATAGATGTTTGAAAGTTCTTGTTTGTTTTTAGCCTGTGCAATTTTTGGTAAGATTTGAAATAGTTGGTCGTCCCAATTGAATTTACCTTTTCCAACTTCTGGATGATAATATTTTAAAAAACCCCAAATTTTTGCAGTTGTTGCAAGTTTGTCATTATAAACTGAATCAGTTTGTCCGCAACTACTTAAAGTTATCGAAATTATGAATAAGAGAAATAGTGCTTTTTTCATACCATATTGTTGCCAACGGTCTTGTGTATGAAAAGTTGCGAGTTTACGGGCGAGGATTTTCCGAGGGAAAATCAGAAGCAAGTAAACGAGCAACTAACTTTGATTTAGCTAAAACTAGCAATTTTTTATACACGGTGTTGGCAAATCGTTTTTAATTTTTTATTAATTGATAATCAGAAAGGTCAACCTCAACTTTGTTATAAATTAAAGGTCTCGGGTCAGATATCAACATAGTGTTTTTTGATAATTCAATTATTTTAAACTGTCTTTTATCTTCAAGTTTTAAAATATTTCCATTAAGTACATACTCTAACTTTTCACCAAGACCTCCAAAATAGAGGACTAAATATTTTTTTTCTATTTTCAGGTAAATATTACCAAATCTTTTGTCATTAATTTCAGGAGTTTTATTTTTTTCTGTGCGTAAAGTGTCTCCTTTTTCGTCAAATAGGACTAATTCCCCAACATCAATTTTTTTAGCCTCAGGTTTTTTGTTTTCAGACAATTGCCAAGTTCCAATGATGTCAGATTTAATTATTTTCTGGCCAAAAGTTAATTGACATAAAAACACAGTTATTAAAAAAAATCTTAATCTAAAGTCTATCATTTTGTGGTTTTGTCAAATGTTTGCCAACGTTTGGTATATGGAAAGTTGCGTGTTTGTGTGCGAGGATTTTCCGAAGGAAAATCAGAAGCTAGCAAACAAAGCAACTAACATTGGTTAAGCTAAAACTAGCAATTTTTTATATGCGGTGTTGTGTTTTCGTTGTTTTTTTTCTTACAATTTTTGGTCGGTTGTCAATTTTTTTTTTTGTGTTTAGCTAATAAGTCCGCCGCAACAGTTGCGCACTGCTTTGGTCAGTCAGATATTTTTTGATTTTTTAATCCGTAAAGATTCTAAAAGTCCGATGAGATTTTTATTTCACGTTTGAGTGAGAATTCAACGTTATTTTTTGAATTCCGCAATATGATTTTTCTGTTTTTACTTGCTTAAAATTCAAAAAAAAATCCGAAAATAAAACTAGGTTTTTTCGAATCGAGTGCGTTGCGCAATGAAACACAACGGTTACGTATAAGAATAGTGCGTAGTTTGAGTGCGAGGATTTTCCGAAGGAAAATCAGATGCAAGCAAACAAGCACTAACTTTTGATTTAGGAATAAACTTACGCATTATTTTTATACAATGTCAGGCACAGTATTTTAATTAGTACGTTTTAAATCGTCTTCGTTATTGAAAATTCCGTCTTTTCCAGCCGAAATTAGTTGATAGTTTAATGAATCCTTTAGCTCATAATTATATGGATTATTCCAACTATCAGCTTTCCAACTCGACCAAATTGGTTTTTGAGATATGAAAAGATGATAATTGGCAGGGTAAAACCCATAATGGTTTCTGTGTTTTTCTAGATTAACAGAAATTTCATTCATTTCCTTTTTTGTCCTATCTTCATTGAGATATTCGTTTGTCAAAAACTTTGCGCCTTTAAAAAGGCCAGAAAAAAGAAGGAACAAGGTAGCGGGAATTATAATTAAAGTTATAAGAACGCTCAATGCTAGTTTTCTACTAGCAGATTTTCTTCCTTCTATTTTTTCTATTTTATCAAAAATGTCAAAAATTGACCAAATCATTAAAATTATATATGGTGACCAAATCGGTATAAAATCAAATAAGTCAGTTGTTATAATTAAATAGGGGGATAAAAAAAGCAATATTAAAATAATAATTCCTTTGGTATAATCTTTTAAAATTAATTGTCCAATTCCTGGGATAAAAAAGGAAACTACAAAGGTTGAAAGTGAATTCATTGTTTGATTTTTTATATGTCTAGTCCTGAAATATGGCTACAGGTTAAAAATTGATTTACGCTGTTAATTTGTATACCATATTAGGTGTTTTA
>NZ_JBAWJZ010000017.1:0-5733 GCF_043876835.1 Gaetbulibacter sp. M235 | reverse complement strand
ATATAAAAGCAAAAAGCCCTTCATATTTCTATGAAGGGCTTCCAAAAAAGGCAACGACCTACTCTCCCACAAATGCAGTACCATCGGCGCTAACGGGCTTAACTTCTCTGTTCGGAATGGTAAGAGGTGAGCCCCGTCGCTATAACCACCTTAAGTTTTAAGTCAACAGCTAACAGGTAGTGGCTACCTTTCGCCCTTGACTGGCAGTGTGGACTGCCGGATATCTTAACATATCGAAAAAAATTACATGAACTTATAACAATTATATATGGAACTTTATAAAAAAACAGGCGTACAATAAGCCTATGGGTTATTAGTACTACTCGGCTATGACATTACTGCCTTTACACCTATAGCCTATCAACGTGGTCATCTTCCACGACCCTTTAAAGAAATCTCATCTTGTGGTGGGTTTCGCGCTTATATGCTTTCAGCGCTTATCCCTTCCCAACGTAGCTACTCTGCAGTGCCACTGGCGTGACAACAGATTCACCAGAGGTTAGTCCAACTCGGTCCTCTCGTACTAGAGTCAGATCCACTCAAATTTCTAACGCCCACAGTAGATAGAGACCGAACTGTCTCACGACGTTCTGAACCCAGCTCGCGTGCCACTTTAATGGGCGAACAGCCCAACCCTTGGGACCTTCTCCAGCCCCAGGATGTGACGAGCCGACATCGAGGTGCCAAACCCCCCCGTCGATATGAGCTCTTGGGGGAGATCAGCCTGTTATCCCCGGCGTACCTTTTATCCTTTGAGCGATGGCCCTTCCATGCGGAACCACCGGATCACTATGCTCTTGTTTCCAACCTGATCGACTTGTAGGTCTCTCAGTCAAGCACCCTTATGCCATTGCACTCTACGCACGGTTACCAAGCGTGCTGAGGGTACCTTTAGAAGCCTCCGTTACTCTTTTGGAGGCGACCACCCCAGTCAAACTACCCACCAAGCACTGTCCCCTCATCGAGGGTTAGACTCTAGATAAGCAAAGGGTGGTATTTCAACAATGACTCCACAACACCTGGCGATGCCGCTTCAAAGTCTCCCACCTATCCTACACATTACTTATCCAAAACCAATACTAAGCTATAGTAAAGGTGCACGGGGTCTTTTCGTCCCACTGCGGGTAATCGGCATCTTCACCGATACTACAATTTCACCGAGCTCATGGCTGAGACAGTGTCCAGATCGTTGCACCATTCGTGCAGGTCGGAACTTACCCGACAAGGAATTTCGCTACCTTAGGACCGTTATAGTTACGGCCGCCGTTTACTGGGGCTTCATTTAAGACCTTCGAGTTACCTCTAAGCCCTCCACTTAACCTTCCAGCACCGGGCAGGTGTCAGGCCATATACGTCATCTTTCAATTTAGCATAGCCCTGTGTTTTTGATAAACAGTCGCCTGGACCTTTTCACTGCGGCCCCACCGAGGTGGGGCGACTCTTCTCCCGAAGTTACGAGTCTATTTTGCCTAATTCCTTAGCCATGAATCTCTCGAGCACCTTAGAATTCTCATCCCAACTACCTGTGTCGGTTTAGGGTACGGGCTGCTTCACTTGCTTTTCTTGGAAGTCGCTACTCTGGATTATCACCTTGACCGAAGCCTCAGTGTACTATCGCGGTGTTACCACTCGCTTCAACGAACTATTCCGTCAGTTCGCACCAAATTTACGCCTCCGTCACTTTTAACGTGAGCAGGTACAGGAATATTAACCTGTTGTCCATCCACTACCCCTTTCGGGTTCGCGTTAGGTCCCGACTAACCCTCAGCTGATTAGCATAGCTGAGGAAACCTTAGTCTTTCGGTGTGCGGGTTTCTCGCCCGCATTATCGTTACTTATGCCTACATTTTCTTTTGTAGCTTCTCCAGCATGACTCACATCACACCTTCGACGACACTACAATGCTCCCCTACCACTTCTTGCGAAGTCCATAGCTTCGGTAATATGTTTATGCCCGATTATTATCCATGCCGAACCGCTCGACTAGTGAGCTGTTACGCACTCTTTAAATGAATGGCTGCTTCCAAGCCAACATCCTAGCTGTCAAAGCAGTTCAACCGCGTTATTTCAACTTAACATATATTTGGGGACCTTAGCTGATGGTCTGGGTTCTTTCCCTCTCGGACATGGACCTTAGCACCCATGCCCTCACTGCTGATCAACATTTTATAGCATTCGGAGTTTGTCAGGAATTGGTAGGCGGTGAAGCCCCCGCATCCAATCAGTAGCTCTACCTCTATAAAACTATAAATCAACGCTGCACCTAAATGCATTTCGGGGAGTACGAGCTATTTCCGAGTTTGATTGGCCTTTCACCCCTACCCACAGGTCATCCGAAGACTTTTCAACGTCAACCGGTTCGGTCCTCCACTGTATGTTACTACAGCTTCAACCTGCCCATGGGTAGATCACACGGTTTCGCGTCTAACACTACTGACTAAAGCGCCCTATTCAGACTCGCTTTCGCTACGGATCCGTGACTTAATCACTTAACCTTGCCAGCAACGTTAACTCGTAGGCTCATTATGCAAAAGGCACGCCGTCACCCCAGAAGGGCTCCGACCGCTTGTAAGCGTATGGTTTCAGGTTCTATTTCACTCCCTTATTCAGGGTTCTTTTCACCTTTCCCTCACGGTACTAGTTCACTATCGGTCTCTCAGGAGTATTTAGCCTTAGCGGATGGTCCCGCCAAATTCATACAGGATTACTCGTGTCCCGCACTACTCAGGATACCACTATAATTAACGTTCTTTACTTGTACGGGACTATCACCCTCTATGGTTCCTCTTTCCAAAGGATTCTAATTCATTGCGCAATCAATGTCGTGGTCCTACAACCCCAAGTTTGCCGTAACAAACCTGGTTTGGGCTAATCCGCGTTCGCTCGCCACTACTAACGGAATCACTTTTGTTTTCTTCTCCTCCGGGTACTTAGATGTTTCAGTTCCCCGGGTTCGCCTCCTTGCGGATACTATATCTTCAATATAGTGGGTTGCCCCATTCGGATATCTGCGGATCAATTTGTGTGTGCCAATCCCCGCAGCTTTTCGCAGCTTATCACGTCCTTCTTCGCCTCTGAGAGCCTAGGCATTCCCCATACGCCCTTATTTAGCTTATTGTACTTTTTGCTTTTTTAATGAGTTTACTGTTATCATCAATGAATTGATGACTACAATATGGACTGATTGTATATCGCTCGTGGTGATCACAATCAATCCCAATTATTATTTATATAACCAGATAGATCCAGTTATACTTTTCATGTATCTTTTTTCAATATGTCAATGAACGTGTCGTGAGTCACGACAGACAATTTATGCCTATCTTTCTCTACGCAATGCTTGAAATAATGTATCTCAAGACATTGTCTTGTGGAGAATAAGGGAGTCGAACCCTTGACCTCCTGCGTGCAAGGCAGGCGCTCTAGCCAGCTGAGCTAATCCCCCAGTTTTAAGTGAACAGTCGTTTAGTTAACAGTTAACAGTAACTAAATTCTGCAACGTTAACTTGGGTTGCTCTACTTCTAAAATTTCCTTTTTAATGAACGTTTTCAATTGTCAATTATCAATTTTCAATTGAAAGTCGTAGTCTCAGGCAGACTCGAACTGCCGACCTCTACATTATCAGTGTAGCGCTCTAACCAGCTGAGCTATGAGACTGTGATAGCCTTCAGTTTTCAGTTTTCAGCAACCTTGTTGCTGAGCACCGTATACTGGTGACTTTATATTTTAAATTAACAGCTTGAGAATAAACGATCTCTTTCTTACCTTTTTATTTCCTCTTAGTCGTCTTTCTCTAGAAAGGAGGTGTTCCAGCCGCACCTTCCGGTACGGCTACCTTGTTACGACTTAGCCCTAGTTACCGACTTTACCCTAGGCCGCTCCTTGCGGTGACGGACTTCAGGCACTTCCAGCTTCCATGGCTTGACGGGCGGTGTGTACAAGGCCCGGGAACGTATTCACCGCATCATGGCTGATATGCGATTACTAGCGATTCCAGCTTCACGGAGTCGAGTTGCAGACTCCGATCCGAACTGTGATAGGGTTTATAGATTCGCTCCTGGTCGCCCAGTGGCTGCTCTCTGTCCCTACCATTGTAGCACGTGTGTAGCCCAGGACGTAAGGGCCGTGATGATTTGACGTCATCCCCACCTTCCTCACAGTTTGCACTGGCAGTCTTGTTAGAGTTCCCGACTTGACTCGCTGGCAACTAACAACAGGGGTTGCGCTCGTTATAGGACTTAACCTGACACCTCACGGCACGAGCTGACGACAACCATGCAGCACCTTGTAAGTAGTCCGAAGAAAGATCTATCTCTAAATCATGCAACTTACATTTAAGCCCTGGTAAGGTTCCTCGCGTATCATCGAATTAAACCACATGCTCCACCGCTTGTGCGGGCCCCCGTCAATTCCTTTGAGTTTCATTCTTGCGAACGTACTCCCCAGGTGGGATACTTATCACTTTCGCTTAGCCACTCAGATAAATCCGAACAGCTAGTATCCATCGTTTACGGCGTGGACTACCAGGGTATCTAATCCTGTTCGCTCCCCACGCTTTCGTCCATCAGTGTCAGTGCATTATTAGTAATCTGCCTTCGCAATTGGTATTCTATGTAATATCTATGCATTTCACCGCTACACTACATATTCTAACTACTTCATAATGACTCAAGACAACCAGTATCAAAGGCAATTCTACAGTTGAGCTGCAGGATTTCACCTCTGACTTAATCATCCACCTACGGACCCTTTAAACCCAATGATTCCGGATAACGCTTGGATCCTCCGTATTACCGCGGCTGCTGGCACGGAGTTAGCCGATCCTTATTCTTACGGTACCGTCAAGCCCCCTCACGAGGGGGTGTTTCTTCCCGTATAAAAGCAGTTTACAACCCATAGGGCAGTCTTCCTGCACGCGGCATGGCTGGATCAGGCTCTCGCCCATTGTCCAATATTCCTCACTGCTGCCTCCCGTAGGAGTCTGGTCCGTGTCTCAGTACCAGTGTGGGGGATCCCCCTCTCAGGGCCCCTATCTATCGTTGCCATGGTATGCCGTTACCACACCATCTAGCTAATAGAACGCATACTCATCTTTTGCCGTAACCTTTAATATAAGATCCATGCGGACCCTATATACTATACGGTGTTAATCCAAATTTCTCTGGGCTATCCCGTAGCAAAAGGCAGATTGTATACGCGTTACGCACCCGTGCGCCGGTCGTCAGCGGAGCAAGCTCCCTGTTACCCCTCGACTTGCATGTGTTAGGCCTGCCGCTAGCGTTCATCCTGAGCCAGGATCAAACTCTTCATCGTTAAATTTTAAGTCTTGCGACCATATCATTAACAACTAATAGGAATTCAAATAGTACTCAAAATGGTTTATTCTCTTTGTTCGACCTTCGCCGTTTCCGGCTTGGTCTTACGCTGTCAATTCAATATGTTAATGAACTTCTTTTCTCTTTCCCCAGCTCGTTTCCTTGCTAAGCGGGTGCAAATATAAAACCCTTTTTTTTACCACACAATACTTTTTAAATCTTTTTTGAAAAATTTTTTTTCCCTCTCCAAAGACCCAAAAAACATCCCCTGCATGAACTCCGCTATCTGTAGGCTTCCCTTTTTTAGCGGCTGCAAACGTACGACCCTTTTTCCTTTCCGCAATGGCTTTTTCCGTCTTTTTTTTGCCTTTTTTCTTAACACCTTTTTATCCACTGATTATGAATATTTTACGGAGA
>NZ_JBAWJZ010000016.1:0-11748 GCF_043876835.1 Gaetbulibacter sp. M235 | reverse complement strand
CTTGTTTGCTTGCATCTGATTTTCCTTCGGAAAATCCTCGCACTCAAACTACGCACTATTCTTATACATAACCGTTGCCATTAATTTAAAAAAATTACGATTTGAAAGAACTTTTTATTAATTTATTAGCATTAGCCATCTTTTTTGTTCTCTATTTAATCTTCAAGAAATTCTTACCAAGCTACGCAGATGAAAAAGGAAAAAATCAAGCAACAAAAGAGGATATTGAGGAAATCACATCTCTTGTTCAAGGAGTTGAAAGTAAAGTTAATATTCTAACAAATAATATAATTGACTATTCATCATTAAAAAGACAATATATAATCGATTATTTTGCGTCATATAATAATTGGGAAAGAACAATAACTAGTGCAAATCTTAAAGGATTTGGCAATTTCAAGGAAGAAAATAAAAAGAATATAGAAAGGATGTATGAAGCAAAACACTCTTACAATCTCAAAGAAGGGGAAATTGAATTATTTATTGACGAACGGGAATTTTATAAACAAAGACGAGAACTTACAATAAGGACATTAAAATATCAGCATCAATTCGAACAAGCTAATGACGATTTAATTTCTCTTGACCAAACTAAAGAATCTAATCCTAATTATAAAGATGATGTTGAAAATCTATTAGATGAATACAGAAGATCTACTATCCCTAATTTGAAAGGGATTTTTGAAGAACGAAGTAAGGTTATTCAACTATTGAGTTCTTACATCAAAAAATTAATGGAATAAAAACTAATGGCAACACCATATATAAAAAATTGCTAGTTTTAGCTTAACCAAAGTTAGTTGCTCGTTTGCTAGCTTCTGATTTTCCTTTGGAAAATCCTCGCTCACAAACACGCAACTTTCCATATACATCAACGTTGGCTTTAATGCCTGAAAAAAATGAATGAAAATGAAGATAAAGTTTCAAAAGTTAATTTTGAGATTGAAACATACGAAAAGAAAATAAAAAAACTGAAAAAGAATGCTCCTTTTGCAATAATTGGAGGAATATTACTTTCTCTAATTTACCCCTATTTACCGAGAAGATATGGAAGAAAACCATTAATAGAACAAATGGAGTATTTTAATGCTGTACTCTTTATGGGAGTAATTTATTTTATTATTTATGCTATAAGTTATTTTTATTTGATTGACAAATACAAAAAAGAGATAGAGGCTTTGAATAGAAGAAAAATTTCGTTAGAAAGTAAAATTAAAGAATATAAATCAGGTGTATAAAATTTACAAACCGAGTTGAGAAAATAAATTAATATTCTGACATTTCGGAGAAAGTTAAATGATAAATTATGATAAAAAAGACAAATTCCGAATGGACTTCTATTATGTAAGATTAGAAATTAAACTAGATTGATTTATAAAATGATTGCAAAAGCACTCAAAGCCAACACCTCATAAAATTTATGCTTACATTTAAACTAAATAACGAACTGACAAACATTCAATAATAATATTGCTACGGCGGAAAAATCTCCGATTTTTACGTCGCACAAATCTTATAAAAACACGTTAGGTGCAATTATGACAAACCAAAAAAACAAGAAATATGGCATACAGAAATGGAAATTACTCAGCATTTTACGTAAGTGAACCTTTTAGCGAAAGCAGTCTTGGTGCGCATGCAACAAAAGACTTTGTTTACTATAATATGCTAAGGGCTTGGAAAGGCCTCGATTCAACCTTTCCTTTTAATGACTCTCACAATAAAAACTATAATGTTAGAGACAATAGTGATTGGGAATCTACTTTAAAGCCAAGAATTCGAGAACGTATCAGAAACTCAAAAAATATTATATTGTTTCTAAGCTCACTTACCAAAAGCTCAAAAGCTATAAGAGAAGAAATAGATTATGGAATTAACAACCAAGGGTTGCCAGTAATTGTTGTTTATCCCGAATATGGTGAAAAGAGTGATATAATAAATTGTCAATCAGAAACTATTAGAAAACAAATAACAGACTTGTGGGACAAATTACCCCTTTTTAGAGATTCAAAACATAATGTGCCAACTTTACATATTCCAAACAAAAAAATCTTAATAAGAAGTGCTTTGAACGACCCAGACTTTATGGTTGCTTCCAAATGCAATGCAGGAGATTTTTTTTATAAATGCTAATAAGACATGAAATACATTTTAAATTCAATATTGAGCAAAGCTTATTGGCGTTACATCTTTTCTTTGGACGGATTAAAATCTATACTCGCCATTTTTGGAATCATATGGTTGATAATAGAAACATTAGACTTTTTTCAAGTTTATACAAGAGACAAATATGGTGCATATGCATTTTTCATTTTCATAGTTATATCAATCTTAATTTCCATTCTTCTCAAAAGACCTATAAAATCAATTTCGATTCCATTTCCAGAGCTTGACTTTATAATAGAAGTTCGTATTGCCGATTTGTTTGATATTAGTGGAGCAACTATGATTAGTACAAATACAGTATTTGAAGCAGATGTTGCAGGAAACAAAATTGCAGTGGATAGCTTACAAGGTCAATTTACAGCAAAATACTTTACAGGGAATCAAATTGAGTTAATCAAAAAAATTAACGAAGAACTTCAACAACTCGGTTCAACCTCGCCCTTTCCGTTCGGAACCACAATCCCAATTCATACTCACGGAAAAACCTTTTACTTTACTGCTATGGCAGAACTTGGAGAAGGTGGTAATGCTTCATCATCAATTTCTGAGATACAATCTGCCTTAAATGGTTTATGGAATTATGTAAGAAAAAAAGGAGAACTTATCGAGCTTGCCGTTCCAATAATCGGTACAGGAAGAGGACGAGTAAAGATTTCCAGAAAAAAAATGATTGCTTTGATTGCTGAGTCATTTATGAAGGCAACAATTCAAGGTAAATTTTCAGACAAATTAATAATTGCAATACGACCAGAAGATGCTCAGAACTTTGGAATAAATCTATATGATATTAAAGACCACTTAAATCACGTATTAAAATAACTGCACCTAACACGCGGTATAGTTAATTGCCGGTGCAGTGCGAATTCGAGCGGCACAGCACGAATCAAAAGTAGTTGTAACTTGACAGGAAAGTGCTTTGAAATCGGCAACTAACCATACCGCCAACCGTTGTAAGTAATTTAAGAAACCTGAATCTCTACAGAAATTTTGCTGAAAAAAGAAAAGAAAAATAACAAATGGCAATTTCGGATTTTTATTCTGTTAATTATTTCAATAATCTGTTTCGGATTTTGGAATAGTTTAACCGAAAAAACCGAACTGAAAAACTCGAAAGTGACAATCGGAACTATTATTGAAATTGAGGAACGATTTCAAAGAGGATTCTTCATAAAATACCAATTCAGTGTTAGAGAAAAAAACTATACCGAAAATCAAAAACTGACTATAAAAAAGGAATTAATAAAAGTCGGAGACAAGTTTGAGGTTCATTATTCGGACAAAAACCCTGAATACAGTGAACTTGACTTTGACAAAAAAATTACGGAATAATAAAAACTACTTACAACACCGGCTATAGTTCATTGCTTCCGACTTTCCTATCGGAAAGTCCTCGCAAATTTGCTATCTTCGGTTTACGGCGGAAAATCCTCGCGGATTTATCCGCAACGAAACCATAGCCAAACACGTTACCTGCAATACGGACAAAGCGCATAGTTGAAGATTGAGATTTAAATAAAAATGACTTTTAGAGAAGCAAATAAAGCCGACATAAAACAGATTCAAATAGTAAGAAACTCTGTGATCGAAAATACTCTGTCAAATCCTGAATTAGTAACTGATGCTGATTGTTTGGAATTTATTACAAAAAGAGGAAAAGGATGGGTTTGTGAAGTTGACAATCAAATTGTTGGATTTTCAATAGCAGACTTAAAAGAAAATAATGTTTGGGCTTTATTTGTACACCCGAACTATGACAAGCAAGGAATTGGAAGGCAATTACACGACCTGATGTTGAATTGGTATTTTAACCAAACTTCTAAAAATCTATGGTTGGGAACTGAACCAAACACAAGAGCCGAAACTTTTTATAGAAAATCGGGATGGAATGAAATTGGAACTCACGGAAAAGGAGAGATAAAATTTGAAATGACATTTGAAAATTGGAAAAATAAAAGTACAGCAGGTAACAATGTATAACCGCAATTACGGTGGATTCGACTATGTCCGAATCCACTCGAAATTGCTAACGTCAGTGCCAAACCGAAAATTAAAACATATAAACCCGTAACTGACGGTTATACGAGACCGTTGGCGTGCATTTGAGGAACATCGAGAAAATGATTAAGAATAGAAGAATATCGAGCAATATAAATATGTGGAATATCGAATATGACCAAAACGGGTTCACATCGAATAAAGATTGGTTAATACAAGCTGAGAAAACAGAGGACATTTTACAATTGAGTCATATTTATGAAGAAGGACCGATTTTGGACGTTGGGTTTTATAGAGAAAGTTATAAAATCTATATTATTTATGACAATGATTGGGAGAATCCAAAAGAGGTATTTGAATCTCAAAAAACGGAACTTATTGAAAACAAAATTTATGAATGGATTGACAAATATGCAAATGGTTTATGACAAACACTAAAGGGTACACATATTTTGCAATTAAAACCGAAAATGAAAAGTTTGGACTATCAGAATTTGACTCTTACCTGACAATCAAACCGACCAATTTCAAACAAAAATTTGAGAACGGAAATATACCTGTTTGCACAATTTGGGAGTATTCTTCAGGTAAACTAGTTAATCCATATTATTTTGAAGAAATAGAAAAACTGATTGACAAACTTGAAAATCATAAAAGCGAATTAATCGAGCTTAAAAAACGAAATCCTGAATTTGAATATGTTTTAGAAGTTGTCATTTTTCTTGGAGATGAAAGTCCAGGACTTCATTTTAGTAAACGAACCATAAAATTTATAAATGAAATTAATGGAACAATCGATTGTGACATTTATAATGAAAAATAAAAAACGACACGCCAACAATGGCTATAAGTAATTGCTTGTTCTCGCCTACTTCTGAAAATCCTCGCGGATTTTCAGTTTGGTATGTACTTGCAAAGTTAAGTGCTAAACCACGCAACTACTCATAGCCGAGACCGTTGGCAGCAAAGCAAAAAATAAATTCACAAAATGAGTAACAATAAAATATTAGAAGATTTGAAAAGTATTATTGAAAAATCTCCAATAATTTATAAATATGTTTCAGCTGAAATTGCTTTAAAGATTCTACTTGAAAACAAACTGAAATTAACAAATCCTAATAAATTTAATGACCCTTTTGATTGTTATCCTGGATTAATATCATTTTCAAATATTCCACCTTCTCATTTTGAAAAACTAAAAAAGAAATATTACAGAACACATCCAGAACTTATTAAGAAAATTGACCAAAGAAATCATTTTAACTCGAAATCTGAATTATCATCAATTTATGAAAAGATAGCTTTTCCCCAACTTTCATCAAAAATAGGTGTCACTTGTTTTAGCCAAGTTTCAAAAGATTTTTTGATGTGGTCACATTATGCTAAATCTCATTCCGGAATATGTCTTGGATTCGATATTTCAAAATTATATAGTTCACTTGAAAAAGTTAGTGAAAGTGATAGAGGATTATTTAAAATTAGTTACAAGAAAAAATTCCAAACAAAAGACTTTTTTCTAGATGGTTCTGATTCTATTTTTCATTTGCTAAAAACTAAATCAAAAAATTGGAAATATGAACGAGAGGTCAGAATTATTTACACTAATTTAACCCTTAATAAAGAATTAGAAAGATTTATAAGTTTCGGGAATGAATCTATATCCGAAATAATATTTGGAGCATCTTTTGAAGATGATAAAAATCCCCAATTAATGAATACAATATCTGAGAAATACGATTTCTCTAATAAATATAGAATGAAATTAAAAAAAAATAGTTTTAGTTTAAAACGAAATGTTATCTAATCATAAAAGCTCAGCTGCCAACATCGTATAAAATTTATGCTCAAATCGGATTTAGCACAAACTGACAAACATTCAATAAAAATATTGCTGCGGCGGAAAAATCTCCGATTTTTACGTCGCACAAATCTTATACAAAACCGTTGTGGGTAATTTAACAAAACTAAAATGACCGAATCTAAAAGACTAAATTTCCTAAAATCTTTTCTCAAATTATACGGAGTTGAGAAAATAGTTCTGACAAAAGAAACGGTGGATTCAATAAGCGGAATTGCAATTTATGACGAAACCGACCCCGATGAAAGACAGGAATTTATTTGGCATAAACCTGAAAGCGAAGTTCCTTCACCCCAATTGAACATCCTGATTGAAAAAATTGTGGCGGAAAAATGGCATAACGGAGACAAAATTTCGGAACATATTGAGGAATTGGAATTTAACGAATTTGACAACCTGACAAAAGAAAAAATACTAAATGAATTATTTGACGTTGAAATAAGAATGATTGACGACGGAGAAGAATCGGATTCATACTTTGTTCATTATTAAAAACATAAAAATAGTGTAATATGGAAATAAAATTAACTCCAGAAGAATATAAGGATTTGGTAGTGAAAATTGCCATAAAAATAAGTCCAATTCTTGTCAAAATAAAGCCAGATAGCCTTTCTGCGGGAGAACACATTGCCCTTTATGCGAAAGATATTGCTGATGCTGTTGAAGTCGTTTTAAAAAAGGGAATATAAAAAACTACCCACAACACCGGCTATAATCCATTGCTCGCAAAATGCTAAACCAAAAAACAGTATATTTAACTTGGCTCGATTCCTACTCCGAAATTCTACCGAATTTCTCCGCAACGGAATCATAGCCAAACCGTTGTAAAACATTTTGAAAAAAATCTCGAACATATCAAAAAAACTTATTAAACTGACCTTAATATTGGTTTGTGGAATTTCATTTGGTCAATCTAAAATAGTTGGAAAAATAAAGTCTGATATCACCAACGATAAACCGTACGGAAATATTTATTTGGAAATAAATAATGGAAACAAATCTCAAGTTGACCGAATGACAATTGCGGACAGTATTGGAATTTTTCAATTTAATAATTTAGAACCAAACAAAACTTATAAAATCAAGGTCCAATTAATGGGCTACGAAGACCAAGAATTTGAAGTAAAAACAAATGAAAATATTCAAAACGTTGACTTGACTTTAAAAGGAATTTGCGGATTTGTAAGTTTGGAAACCGCCGAAAAGGACTGGAAAAAGAATAAAGCAAAATTATATCTGGTTGGTGGAATTGCACCGGTTGGTAATCGAAAAGAAGATTATCGCTTCGAGAAAAAATATAAAATTAAATATTATGATTTTGGCGATACCGCACCAAATATGGAATGTATACAAATATATAACGAACGAATTTTTGAACTAATGGACGAGAAATACGGAACTGAATGGCGTAAAAAAGTTCGTTCAGACGTTGAATATTTGAAATAAAAAACGTTTTACAACAATGGCTATAAGTAATTGCTGGTACTCGCCTACTTCTGAAAATCCTCGCGGATTTTCAGTTTGGTGTGTACTTGCAAAGTTAAGTGTTAAACCACGCAACTACTCATAGCCGAGACCGTTACCTGCAAGCTGAAAAAATGAATATTAAATCGACATTCACTCTACTTTTTTTCATTTGTGTTTTACAAATAGCTTTCGGACAAGATAAACTGGAAATTGACAA
Organism: Gaetbulibacter sp. M235; assembly: GCF_043876835.1. Taxonomy (NCBI): domain Bacteria; kingdom Pseudomonadati; phylum Bacteroidota; class Flavobacteriia; order Flavobacteriales; family Flavobacteriaceae; genus Gaetbulibacter; species Gaetbulibacter sp. M235. Next base: position 4,045 of record NZ_JBAWJZ010000016.1, on the reverse strand, counting down.
ATCTGATAATTCTCGACTGATTAAAGTCCTGAATAACTCCGAACTGATTGCAGAAAACAAAGAAAATTATTTATCCGTTAGGGTTTACACAATCGACAACGGAACTGGAAGTGCAGGATTTGAAAGTTGTGAGGTTTCGTATAATTTGTTAGTTGCCGTTTCCGAATTTGACGAGGCACCAAATCAAAGCGTTTTCGAAATCGGACCTTTTATTAGTCCAAAGTTTATTAAATGGACTGACGTAAAAGAATATGAAAGGGAGTTTACAATCGAATATGGAGTTTTTGACAATCGAAAGACAATAAAACTGAAAACAAATTTAAATGAGCTGATAATGGAAAAATAAAGCCAGCAGGTAACAACGGCTATAATCCATTGCTCGCTAAATGCTAAACCAAAAAACTATATATTTAACTTGGCTCGATTCCTACTCCGAAAATCCTACGGATTTTCCTCGCAACGGAATCATAGCCAAACCGTTACCTACAATTTGAAAAAACGTATCCTAATATTATTTTTAACTATACTTTCAGCTTGTAAACAAGAAAGTAAAATTGACAATTCCAATGAAATTTGGACTGAACCCGAATTGTCGGAACTGAATTCTATTGTTTCTGAATTTGACCGAATCTTAACGACTGAATACAAAACCGATTCCGAAAACAAAGCATATTTGGAATATTCCAATAACGTCCTTCAAAATCAAATCGTGCCGAATTTAAATGGAATGGAAAAATTGAGTTCTGATTTAAAAAAGTTTGTGGTTTTTGACAAAATTTGGTGGAAATATACGGATTCAAATTCCGAATATTTCAATTTAAAAACTGATAGTAATTACATAAAATATTTGACCGAAATTGGAAAAAAATCCGATTTTATAAAAAATTACGCTGACCAACTTAATCAAACAAGGGACTTACTTCCTTCCGTTATTGCTGGCTTTTCTAAAAACATTGAGAACATTGATTTGACCGACAAAAATAATCGTCTGATTTTTGCAATACACTATCTGACATTAATAAACCGATAAAAAAAACTGTAGGTAACACCGTATAAAAAAAATTGCTACTTTTAGCTTAACCAAAGTTAGTTGCTCGTTTGCTTGCATCTGATTTTCCTTCGGAAAATCCTCGCCCACAAACACGCAACTTTCCTTATACATAAACGTTAGGTACAACCAATAGAAATATTATGAACCTCAAACTTTCAATTCTAATAATTATAATAGCAATCAGCTTAAAGATTCAAGCTCAAATTGAAATAAGAGGAATTCAATTAGATAATTCTATAATTACCAAAACTGAAGAAATAGAATCAAAAGTATTTGAAAAAAAATCCAAAGGTAGCGAGTATGAGGTGTTATCAAAAGTACGAGTGCAAATTTCTTGTTCAGGGGTTGATGGAGAATGGGATTATAAAGAAATTAAATATAGAATAACAACATATAAAGACTCTGATTGCTCTCTCTTGGATTCCATAAACCAATCCATAGATAAATATTGGAAAGAACAGATTAAACTGAATGATTTCAAAAATATAGAAATAAGAGATGGTTTTTATAAAATAAGCCCAGAGTTGTCCATCCCTATGATAAAAAGTGAAACTGAGATAGAAGGTAAAGCTTATTCTATATTTTGGTACAACAAAACACTATATAAAATAGAATTATTAAAATCGGGAGGTCCACCTGGTTCTTTGATATCCTTTATTGAACAAAATTTAAGGATAAAAAGTAAATTAGAAAAGTATAAAATAGAAGAATTGATAAGAATATATAAAGAAACAGAAAAACTAATTAAAGATAAAAAAGGCTGTACCTAACACCGTATAAAAAAAATTGCTAGTTTTAGCTTAACCAAAGTTAGTTGCTCGTTTGCTTGCTTCTGATTTTCCTTCGGAAAATCCTCGCACTCAAACACGCAACTTTCCTTATACATAAACGTTAGCCACAATTTGAAAATAAATCGATAAATGAAACACATTCAACCAAAATTACATCAAGAATCTTTTACTTGTCCGAATTGTGGAGTCCTAGCAAAGCAAGATTGGCAATCTAGAGGTCTAAAATTTGAAACTTTTGGACAGCAAGATAGGAATATTTTGGGTTCAGCGACTTGTCAACATTGTAGAGAAACTTCCATATGGATTAAAGACAAAATGTATTTCCCAGACACTGGAAATTCACCTTTTCCAAACCCCGAAATGCCTCAAATTGTTAAAAACCTATATCTCGAAGCTGCATCAATAAGTAATAAATCACCAAGAGGTGCAGCAGCACTTTTAAGACTTGCTATTCAAGTTTTATGCAAAGAGCTTGGAGAAGCTGGAAATAATATAAACACGGACATTGGAAACCTTGTAAAAAAAGGACTTCCTGAAATTGTTCAGCAATCACTGGATGTGGTAAGAGTTACTGGAAATGATGCTGTACACCCTGGTCAAATTGATACAGATAACCCTGAAACGGTTGGACAGTTATTTGACTTGACTAATGTTATCATTGAATATATGATTGCCCTACCAAAAAAGGTAAGCGGAATATATTCATCCTTACCGACTGGAAAATTAGACGGAATTAATAAACGTGACGGAAAATAAAAACTGTGGCTAACAACGTGTAAAAATAATTGCTTGGTTCTAGCCTACTCGGAAAATCCTACGGATTTTCCTCTGGTTCGTTCCATTTTTAGTAAGTTAGTTGCTCGCACACGCAACTATCCTTACACAAACCGTTAGCTTTAATTATGAAAAAAACACTCTTCATATTGATTTTAGGACTTTCTTTTTATAATTGTAAAAAGGAATTAAAAAATCAGAACGAAAAAGTTGAAATTAAAGCCGAAAAAAGCGAAACAAAAAAGGAATTAAAATTTAGTCTTTATAACTCAACAGAATTTGAATTAAGAAACATAACAGTCGGATTACCCGATACGTCTCTAACATATGATAAACTCGAAAAACAATCTCAAACGGAATGGACAAATGTAAAATCTGCATATCATTACGGATTCGTAAGATTTTATGATATAAAAAACAGAAAATATTATATTCAACCTATTGATTATGTCGGAGAAACACCATTTGAAAAAGGAGAATTGAAATTCATAATAAAGGAAATTGACTCAATAAATCAATGGTTTGAACTTGACTTTGAATATAAAAATAACTAAAGCTAACACCGTATAAAAATAATGCGGTAGTTAGTGCTTAATCAAAGGTTAGTGCAGTTTTGCTAGCTTCTGATTTTCCTTCGGAAAATCCTCGCATACAAAACCGCACTATTCTTATACATAAACGTTGTGTGCAAGCTGAAAAAACGATAATAATTGAGAAAATCTTTTTACATATTATTTCTGATTCTATTTTTAATTGGAATTCCGCTTTTCTATTTTATGGCAATTAATACTTCTGTCAGCTTAAAATATGAAACCGAATTTGGTCAGTGTATCTCCCAAATCTCTGGAGTTAATTTGTGTATTCAACACGATATTTTTATGGGACTGACTTACCTTTGTTTACTACTGTTTTTTCTGTTTTTGATTTTTAACAGAAGACTTATTAAAAAATTATAAAATGGACATTTTTCAAATAATTTTTGGCAGATATTTAATTGAACTAATCGGAGCATCCATTCGATTTTCATTTGGATACATAAAATCTAAATTGTTTGGAACTAAACTCATAAAGTTTGAGAACTATTGGCATAAAAAAAAAGGAAACCAATATGACAAACTCGAAACTGAAACTGCCAATAGGATTGCTGGTTTTTTCTTTTTTGCCATCTTTATTGGAATTATTATTTATTTTACTATTTAAAAAAATATAGCTGAATTAAAAGCCAGCACACAACACAGTATATAAAAAATTGCTAGTTTTAGCTTAACCAATGTAAGTTGCTTGTTTGCTTGCATCCGATTTTCCTTCGGAAAATCCTCGCACTCAAACACGCAACTTTCCATATACATAAACGTTAGCAGTTATTTAATTTAGTCAACCATGATTATGGAAGAAAATAAATCGAAACTCTCAAAATTCTGGAATAAAT
>NZ_JBAWJZ010000015.1:0-32892 GCF_043876835.1 Gaetbulibacter sp. M235 | reverse complement strand
TACTTCCTACTTCGGAATGAAGCCTCCAATTGTGGACTGAATTTAAAGACCCACCTTTGAATAGTTGCATGGTCTACCTTCACTCCTCTTATGGCCATCAACTCTTCAATTTCCCTATAACTAAGCCCAAATCTGAACTTGAAATAAATAGCTTGCATAATTACTGACTTGGGAAATGTGTGGCCTTTGAACATTGTTTTTGTCTTAAAAATACAAAAATTCTATTTTTACTAATTTAGATACGACAGAACCGTAATTTTAAATATTGATAATAATCTATTTAAAATATCATTTGTTCATTTATTTTCTCATACATTCAATTGTTAAGCTTGCAACAAAAAATGGACAATTAGTCGAATGACTGCAATTTGATAACAAAAAGCTTTCTTAACTTTCAGCAAGCAACTCATAAAATAAGCATATCTGCAATTATTTTGAAATTATTTTAATACTCTATTTTCTTTAAACTTATTGCTGCACCACCTCCTGGAGCTAATTCTAAATTTAATTTCGAAAGTTGGGTAACAATTAATTTTTCAATTTTTAAAGATGTTGGATTCTTATCCCAATGGGCATTTTGACCATCTTTGTAAATTATGGCCTCATAATTTATATTAGGATCAAGAAAATCTAATGAGATTGTTAGATTTCTCGCATTTTCATCTGTTACACTTCCAATAAACCAATTTTCCGTTCCTTTTTCCTGCCTTGCTATTGTTACAAAATCACCAACTTCTCCATTTAACACTTTGGTTTGGATCCAGTCTACACCAACATCTTTGATAAACTGTAAGGCTGGATTTCTTTCATAATTCTCGATTAAATCTGCAGCCATTTGTATAGGGCTGTAAATCACCACATACAAAGCCAGTTGTTGCGCAATGGTTGTGTTTACTTGATTATCTTTTTTCCACTTATCAAATTTAATATCGAAAATTCCTGGTGTATAATCAATTGGCCCAGCCACCATTCTGGTAAAGGCTATAATCGGTAAATGTTCTGGCGGATTTCCTCCATCTGAAGCCCATGCATTAAATTCCTGTCCGCGCAAACCTTCTCGGGAAATCGTGTTTGGATATGTTCTGCGCAAACCTGTGTCTTTAATTGGTTCGTGCGCATTAATGGCGACTTGATATTTTGCTGCTTTAATCACTGCATTGTTATATTGATTTACCATATATTGTCCATGATGATATTCTCCTTTTGGTAAAATTTTACCCACATAACCTGTTTTTACGGTATGAATCCCTAAACTTTGCATTAAAGCATAAGCTGTATCTTGTTGTTTTTCATAAGTTTCAGTAGCTGCTGAAGTTTCATGGTGTGTAATGATTTCAACGCCTTTTTCTTTACCGTATCGAACAACCTCATTTAAATCATAATCCGAATATGGAGTTACAAAATCGAACACACCTTCACGGTCTTCAAAACCGATCCAATGTTCCCAGCCTGTATTCCATCCTTCAACCAAAACAGCTCCAATATTATTGTTTGCAGAAAAATCTATATATGCTTTTGCATTTTCAGTTGTTGCTCCATGTTTACCATGTGGCTTTGCCTGTGTGGTGTGTGAACTCATATCTTGTTGAGCACTCATATCCCAAGTTGATTTTCCCAAATGCATTTCCCACCAAATACCTGTATATTTTGTAGGTTTAAACCAAGAAACGTCTCCAATTTTATTTGGTTCGTTTAGATTTACAATAAGCAGGGATTCAATCAAATCGCCTGCTTTCTCGGCAATTTGAAGGGTTCTCCAAGGTGTATGAAAAGGTACTGTTCTTTTTACTTTGTAACCAGTAATTTCTGAGCCCACTAATTCACTTGACATTGATAAATTTTCTTTGTCTATTTTTAAAGTCATATCTGAATAATCCACCAAACTAGCCTCATGAAAACTCAAGTATAATCCTTCATTCGTTTTCATGGTAACAGGTGTGTTTACAGCATTTTCAGGGATATATGTTTGCGCTAAATTTGGGTTGTTTGCTTTAGAAAGCGCATCAATTTCTGCAAACTTTGAAGTATTGTATAAATGTTCATAAATATCCCAATCGCCTGGAGACCACCAAACCATATGGTTGCCAGTTAATTTAAACTGTGTATTTTCATCGATAATAATCACTTCGGAAAGGTTTTCCTGCTCAGGAAACTCATACCTGAATCCCAATCCATCATCATACACCCTGAAAATAATCGTTAGTTTTCGCTTTAAATCTGCTTTTTCCTGAAGCTCAATTTTTAATTCATTGTAATTGTTTTCAACCTCGGTTTGTTCTCCCCAAGGCATTTCCCATACTTCGTTAAAGTTGCTTGATGTTGCATTTATAATTTCAAAGTTTTCATTTAAGGATGCCATGCCTTTTAAATCAAAACTTCCAAATGTTGATGTTTTTATGATATACTTGTTTTTAAAGGCAACCAAATAAGTTGGTTTGCCATTTTCAGTTAATTTAAATTCAATTTTAACATTTTCATCAGGTGAAGCAATAGCTGTTTGCCATTCACTCTTTTTTGAACAGGAAAATAACACTATGCTCAAAAGTACTATGCTCAATTTTAAACTATTTTTCATTTTTTAAATTTTTATTTTCTAATAAATAATGACGTATGTTGTCAAAACCACATGACAATCCCCAGAAATCCTCTAACGGTATATTTGGTTAGTTTGCCAAAGACTCTTGGGCAAAATCTTCATCATAGTAAACTCCATCAATCTTCTCTTGCCATTGTAACAGACCTTTAGGACGTTCTTGCTCAATTTCAGATTATTACCGAAAAACAATGGGGCCATCCTGTTTCATTCATTGTTGTTACAACTATAATCCTTGCATAATATGCAAGGATTTCATTCCTTTCTAATTTAAAGAAAACTAAGGGCTAGGACTCAAACACTAGCCCCCAGTTATTCAAACTACTAACTCAAACTATTAAACTTTGTTAGCTACTTTACCAAAGAAATTACCTTCCATAAATTCTAATGCCCCAAATTGTTTTTTCTCTTGATCGTATACACTTAAATATGAGGCTTCTGCCACAAAATCTATGAGATTTTGGTAGTCTTTGGGTATTGTAATTATTAATTCTCTACCATTAGTCAATAGCCTTAAAATAGATGGCTTGTCCACCGCCTTCAGCAAGATTGATTTTAAGTATTGTTTTATTGGATACCTCCTTATTATGTATTGTATAATCAAGAGGGTTTTTATCCCAATGTGCCTTTTCACCATCTGCATAAATGAATGCACGGTATTTCACCCCTTCATCTAAAAATGTAAGGGGAATATCAAAATCTCTTGATTCTTCATTAGTAATACTGCCCAATGCCCAATTTTTTGTATTTTTTTCTTTTCTAGCAATGGTTAAATACTCACCAATCTCTGCATTAAGAACTTTAGAATCATCCCATTCTACAGGAACATCTCTTATAAATTGGAAAGCAGGGTTGTTTTCGTAATTTTCAGGTAAATCTGCTGCCATTTGTACAGGACTGTAGAAAACGACAAACAATGCCAATTGCTTAGCTAAAGTTGTAGGGATTTGATTGTTTTCGCGATATTTTTCAAGTTTGATATCGAAAATTCCAGGAGTAAAATCCATTGCGCCACCCAACATTCTCGTAAATGGGAGAATTAGAGAATGAGATGGGTTATTTCCAGGTTTCCCCCATGCATTAAATTCTTGTCCCCTTGCAGTTTCTTGGGATAATAAATTAGGATATGTTCTGCTTATTCCAGTAGGCTTTATCGTTTCATGTGCAAATACCGTAATTTTGCGCTCAGCAGCTTTCTCAATGGCTATTCTAAAATTTTCAATCATCCACTGTCCTTGTTGATAATGCACTGCTGGAATTAATGTTCCTACATAACCTGATTTAACAGTACCAATACCTAATTCATCGAGATATTCATATGCATCATCTAATTTGTCCATATAATTGCCAACCAAGCCATTTGTTTCATGTTGACCAATTATTTTTACACCTTTTTCATTTGCATAACGAATTACTTCCTTAAAGTCATAATCTGAATAAGATGTAACCCAATCAAATTGACATTTTCTTTCACCATTCATCCATGTTGGATTACATTCATTCCATCCTTCTATCAAAACTGATTCTATATTCTGTTTAGCAGCGAAATCAATATACCTTTTTGATATTTCTGTGGAAGTTCCATGATTATTGTTATCCATTTCCCAATCATATTGACCAACATGCATTGCCCACCAAAGACCAATATATTTTTGTGGATGTATCCATTCAGTATTTTCAATTTTACAAGGTTCGTTTAAATTTTCAATCAAATTGGATTCAATTAAACCTGCCGCAGATTTTGAAATTTGGATTGTTCTCCATGGAGTTTCAAAAGGTGTTTGTGTTTTTACTTTAATACCATCCTCCCAAGCTACAAGTGCACTTGTCATTTTTAGCTTTTCAGTATCGCATTTTAATGTCATCCCCGCATAATTTGTTAGGTTAGCTTCATGAAAACTAAGATATAACCCTTCTTTTGTTTTCATTGTTATTGGAGTGTTTATGGCTTTTACATCAGGAATATAAGAAGCTATTAATTGGTTTGTAAGATATGGCGTTCCATCAATTTCGCTAAATTTTGTTTTAGAATATAGATGTTCATAACTATCCCAATCTCCCGGATTCCACCAACATATAAAATCATCGCTTAATTGAAATTCTGTCTGCTCGTCTGTAATAAGTACTTTGTTTAAATTTTCTTGTTCTGGGAATTCATAGCGAAATGCCAAACCATCATCATAGACCTTAAAAACTACATTAAACTTCCTCTTCGATTCTGATGTTTCTTGAAGTTGGATCTTTAACAAATTATAATTGTTTTTAACCTTTGTTGTTGGACCCCAAATCCTTTCCCATGTTTCATCAATAGAATTTACTTCGAAATTAACAATTGATAAATTGGCTTTTATCTCCTTATCATTTTTGAATTTAAATGAGATGAAGGAATTATCTATTATTTTCTTATTTGCATAAGAAACATTATAAAATGGTCTACCTTCTTTATTGACATTAAATTCAACAATTGTAAGACCATCAGGCGATTTAATATATTGGCTCTTATCGCTTGAATATGAATTATTAGCTATGAAGAGAAAAAATAGTGAAAAAAATATGTGTTTTACCATATGAGTTAGTTTTGACTAGATGAAATTGTGCATAGTAATGTTATTGAATGTTTTAAAGGGCCATTTTTGTTTACTCATAAAACATTTCTGCTAATTCAATGCTCAATTACTTATTTCTAAGCAGTTCATTTAAGATTACGTCTAGAATTTCTTATTTTGTTTATTTACTAAATGGAGTAGATTTTATACAACCTAATTTTAAAAGGGCTTCCCAATAGCTGAGAAGCCCTATAAATTATTAATAACCTGGATTTTGGACCAAATTCGTGTTTTTTTCCAGTACAGAAGATGGAATTGGAAAAATCCCTCTATAAGCTTCTGTAGAACCTTTTTCCCACCATGGATTAAAGAAATCACCAAAACGAATATTGTCTGTACGTCTATTTCCTTCGTAAACTAGTTCAAACTTTCTCTCATTATTAATAAAATCAAGATCTATAGGTCCAACTGTTGATAATCCAGATCGAGATCTTACTTGTTCAACTAAAGGTAACGCATTCGATGGATTGCCTAATCTTACAAAGCACTCGGCTTTCATTAGCAGTATTTCTGAATAACGCATTACTACCCAGTCATGATCGCGTTCCCAGCCTTCACCATCTTTTGTTTCATATTTATACATACGTACTCCTTCATTAGCTTTTGCTGCATTTATATCTAAAATATCTTCAGTATAATCAAGTTCACTTCCATCGTCCAATAATATTACTTCTCCAGTACTAATATTATATTGCTTTCCTTCAAGCAACGATTTTTTACGTAAATCATTATCATCGAAAGAAGAATAAAGTCCTGGTTGGCTAAGTAAACCGTTAGGACTACCAGGGTAGTTACCTGTTGGTGATATAGCAAATTTTTGATACTCTTGAACGGTCATTGACTGAAGATAATTTCCTGTAGTTCCAGCTTTACTATCAAAAGGTATTGCAAAAATAGTTTCTCTTGAAACTTCATTTTGAATTAAAAAATTGGTAAAATAATTTGGTTCCAAAATATAACCCGTAACTTTGTCACAAGCCGCAATACAATCTTGCCATCTCGGTGCTCCCGTAAAAATTTCAGCATTTAAATATAACCGGGACATAAGTGTATTGGCAACATTTTGGGTAAATTTCCCCCAAACTGCCCCAGTAGGCAGGTCTGCTATAATATCATTTAGTTCTGATTCAACAAATTCAAACACTTGATTTCTGGTTGAATTCGCAGGCAATTCAGAAACATCATAATTGGTCACAATTGGCACATTTCCGAACATATCTAATAATATGTAATAGTAGTAGGCTCTTATAGCTCTTAGTTCCGCTTTGATTGGAACCATTTGTTCGTCGGAAAGATTTGATTGTTCAACTTGAAAAATTACTGAGTTTACCTTTGAAATCCCAACAAAACAATACCTCCAAGAGGCCAAAATCATCCTGTTATCAGGGGTCCATGTATGTTTCTGAGCGTCAATATAAACACCGCCATCATACCAGCCTCCTCCAATTTTTGTAGCTATACATGCTTCGTCTGAAGCAATTTCATTCAAAAAGAATACATACTCACAATTAGGATAGGAAATGGTGATACCATCATTAAAGCCCCGCAATGATGCATATGCACTACCAATAATCGTATTGATTTCATCTGGAGTTTTTCCATATTCATCAGACGATACTTTATCATAAAGATTTTCGTTAAGATTCGTACAGCTTATTGTAAGCAATAGAATCATAGATATATAAATTATATTTTTCATATTGATAAATTAAAATAAGATTAAAATGATAGGTTTAAACCTAAAGAAATTGTTCTAGTTTTTGGATAGTAATTAAAAACATCCATCCCTGGATGATCTAATCCATCAATGCTAACTTCTGGATCTATTCCACTATATTTTGTTATTACAAATAAGTTTTCACCAGTCACAGAGATTCTGCATTTTTCAATACCAATATTTTTAGCATTGAAATTATATCCAACTGTAACATTTTGAAGTCTTAAAAATGATGCATCTTCAATCCATTGACTAGAATAAGCTGCATTTGATTCGATACCACTTGTTAATGCTCTATCAGTAACATTATTTATTGGCAAACGATTAATATCACTTATCACCATATTTGTACCATTCAACACTTTCTGACCAGACATCCCATATAATGCAACTTGAAAATCAAATTTTTTATAGGTCAAATCCGTACTAAATCCAAAGTTGAACTTTGGTTGTGCATTGCCTAAATCTTGGGCTTCTCCATTATTAGCATAAGTAATCTGCCCATTTGCATCTATCCCCGTACTTTTAGGTCCCCAAAAAGTTCCAACTGCATATCCTTCTTTGATTACTTGTGCAAATTGACCTGACATTCCTGGAAGTCCATGAAGAGATCCTGAGTAGATTGCATCTGTTTGATAGGTTTGATTTGACAATTTTTCAATTTTTTGAGTATTATGAGAAAGTGTTAATGTGGCATTCCAATTCAAATCTACTTTGCTCAATAAATTGGTATTAAGAGTAAACTCAACTCCTTTGTTGCTCAAATCTCCTACATTGGCAAGCATAGTGCCATATAAATAAGGTGGCTGTGGAACTTCATAAGTGTAAAGAAGATCACTCGTTTTTTTATTATAGATCTCAAGTGAACCGTTAAAAATTTTAAAGAGAGAAAAGTCTATTCCAAGATTAAATTGGGAAGTTGATTCCCATTTCAAATCAGGGTTGTCGTTTTGAATTACACCATAGGATTGTTTCCATGTTCCGGTAGACGCATCATAATATGGAGCACCGCCTGCTCCCATAAGAGATATAGATTTGTACTCACCTATACCGTCCTGATTTCCGGTTACACCATACCCAATTCTTAATTTTAGATTTCCCAGCCATTCTGATGTGCTTTCCATGAAAGGCTCTTCTGAAATTTTCCAAGCCATAGAAGCTGAAGGGAATAGTCCCCACTTGTTATTGGCTCCAAACCGTGAAGAACCATCTCTACGGATACTGGCAGTCAATAAGTATTTATTGAGATAACTATAATTTGCACGACCAAAAAATGAAATGAGTTTAGATTGTCCTTTAAAAGAGCTTACGTCATTGGCTCTGACATCCTGTCCTGCACCAAGATTGTTATACAAAAAAGAGTCCGTATCAAAACCTCTTCGTTGTGCTCCAAAACCTTCATAAGTATAATCTAAATAAGAATATCCCATCAGTAAATTTAATTTATGGTCATCCTTAAATTCTAAATCATAGGTAAAATACGTTTCTAATTGTTTGTTTGTAAAATCCGATAAAGATCGCTCTGCTTTACCATTATCTGTCTGACCTATTATTACTGCATAAGTTGGTATATAAAGACGATTTTGAATAGAATTATACTCGTAAGATGCAGTTGTAATCCATTTTAACCCTTTAAGAATTTCCAATTCTCCTTTTGCATATCCAAACATTCTTTGTTGTGAATTATTAGATGTTCGATTCGTTAAAATTTCAACAGGATTCTCGTAAGATACACCGGACACATTAGTGAATTCTCCGTTAGCATCCCTTATTGGAATGGTTGGATTTAAATTGTATGTCCTTTGAAATACCGAAAAATCTATGGTATTTAATATTCCAATACTTACGCCATGTGATTTATCGAATGTACTATGAATACCAGCCTCTAATCTTAATTTTCTGTTTAAGGTATATTGATGTCCAGATAGACTGGCTCCAATTCTCTCCAAACCACTTTTTATGATTGCACCTTTATTTTTTAAGTAATTTAAAGAAACACGACTTCCTCCGTCATCACCATTATTAACAAAGGAAAGCGTGTGGGAAGTAACAATTGATGTTTGCTGTATAGCCTTTTGCCAATCAGTGTCCCCGCCAAAGTCAACAGCGCCAATTGGATTTTCATTTTTAACATAATCTCTCCATTCACTAGCGGATAGCAAATCAAGATTATTGGCAGCTTTACCAGTTGCAAAGTAACTATCATATTTAACCGTCTTCCCTTTACGGTTACTGTTTGTTGTTACAATAACAACGCCGTTTGCCCCTCTTGAACCATAAATAGCACAGGCTGAAGCATCTTTTAATACATCAATTGAAATAATTTCTGATGGTTGTATTGTGTTAAAGTCAACCCCAGAAATTCCATCTACCACAACTAGTGGACCATTGCTTGCTGAAAGCGATGTGCCTCCTCTCAATCGTAAAGATGCACTACTTGTAGGATCTCCTGATGACTGAATAACCGATAACCCTGCCACTTTACCTTGTAAGAGTTGTTCCGCAGAAAAAACAACACCTTTTTTGAAATCCTTTGATGAAATAGATGAAATAGATCCTGTTAAATCACTTTTTTTCATTTTACCGTATCCAATTAGAACTACTTCTTCTAGGCTTTCAGAATCTTCGACCAAAACTATTGATAATTCTAATTGTCCACCGACTACAATTTCAGTAGTTTTAAATCCTATATATGAAATAACCAGTACGGCATTTTCATCTTTAATATTTAAAATAAAGTTACCATCAAAATCAGATTGTGTACCATTTGTTGTACCCTTTTCTAATATATTTGCTCCTGGTAAAGGCTGCCCTTTGGAGTCAGTTATAGTGCCTGATATTTCATGCCCTTGCCTCTCCACAATAAAATCATTTGAGGATTTTTCTGAAATAATGATGGCCTTGTTTGGAGTTACTGTAACATTAAGATTCCCTTTAGACAAGCTTTGTTTTAACAAGCTGTTTGTTCCTATGATCCCTTTTTTTACTTCTACCTTAGGAAAATCTTTAAAGATACCTTCTTCATAAAAAAAACGATAATCAGTTTGATCCATAATGAGATCAAATACCTCATCAACTGTTAATGTTTTATCCTCTTCAATTTTAATTTTAGAATTTTGGGATACAACATTATCAGGTGTTAAGCCAAAAAAAGTTGCACAACATAAGAAAATAAAAGTTCTCATAATGTTCATCAAAAGCCGTTTTCTAAATAGAAAACTGGCATTAGTTAATTTAATTTCCATAAATTTGTTTGTTGTTAGATTAGTTAGTTAAACATTTTAATTAATTGATTAATAATAATACCAGAGGATAGAGCTTTATACTTTTGCGGGTTAAACTTTATCCTCCTTTTTTTGATCGTTATTTTATTTCATAGATTTACAATTTTAGATGTTATTAATATATTTTAGTTGTTGTTATTAATAGGGGTTTTAAACTTTAATATGTACTCAAAATGCCTTAATTCTTTTATTTAAGCATAATAGTTTTGTTTCTTATTTCGTAATTATTTATTGTACTGGATTTCATAATTGATAAAATTTCATCTATACTTTGTTTTTTATCCAAAATGCCTTTAAATTTTATTGACTCTATATCCTTGTTTTCAAAAATAACATCAACATCATACCATCTTGATATAACCTTCATAATGTTTTTCAATGGTTTTTCCTTAAAACTGAAGATACCATTTTTCCATGAAATTTCTTCTTCTACATTTACATTAGCAACTGAAATGCTATTATTTTCTGTATTTAAATTGGATTGTTGATTAGGTATTAAGTTTTGTTTTGAAATACCATTATCTACCGTCACAATACCTTCTACTAATGTAGTATAGATATTAGTTTCATCTTTATAGGCTTTAATATTAAATTCAGTTCCTATAACTTCAACTTCTTGAGCTCTATTAATCACTTTGAATTTTGAGCCTTTGTGTTCTGTGCTAGGAGACACATCAAAATATGCTTCTCCATATACTAACTCAACTTTTCGAGTTTCTCCATCTACAAAACTCACGGGAAATTTTAATTGTGATTCTGAGTTTAACCAAACTCGTGTGCCATCAGATAGTTTTACAAAATACTGTCCTCCTCTGGGTATAGTTAAATAATTATAGGCTATTTCTGTTATGGTTTGTTTATTGGCTTTATAGATAATTTCTTCTCCATTACTGCTTGCATTTTGTGTTTGGAATGCATTTCCCTTTTCTAAAATTACAGTTGAACCATTCTCTAATGTTAAGGTTGCTTTGTCCGTACCGGGTACAATGGTATTAGTATTTACTATTACAGGTACAGTTTCTATAGTCTTATTGGATATATTATTATTAAAGAAATACATTGTAGTTACAATTCCAATAAAAATAGCTGCTGCGGTATAACGAAAATTTATACGAACTTTTTTAAGCTTAATTATTTTCTTTTCACTATCAATTATTCGCAGAAGTTTCTCTTTTACATTATCAGAGTTAAACTTTTTTATACTGTATTCTATTGCATAGTTAGTCTTGACATAGTCATTAAATAACTTTTCATTGACAGGGTCTTGAATCCATGCCTCCAACTCATCCAATTCTAAAAATGAAGCTTGATTAGTTAGATATTTTACTATTATGTTTTGAATTCTTTTTGACATCTTTCAGTTTAACTATTTAATAATAAAACGTCACATTTTTGCTTAACCCTAACTTTTATGATAACTTTTTTAATACTTTCGTAATACTTAATACAAAATATTATCATTTTCTAATATGCAAATTAATTTCAATAATGACATTATTTTAATAGATGTACTAAAAAAGGGTAATTCTAATGCCTATACTTTTTTAGTAAACAACTATCATCATAAACTCTGTGTTTACGCATATGGCCTCACAAATAATCACGATTTATCTGAAGATATTGTTCAGAATGTGTTTATGAGTGTTTGGAAACAAAGACATAAACTAAAAGATGATTTTGTAGTTAAAAATTATTTATATAAATCTGTTTATAATGAGTTTATTGATCAATACCGTAAGCATAAATCTGTGTTAGCCCTTGAAAAAAAATATATTGATGCTTTGAGCGCCATTGTTGAAGATGAAGAGGATAATTCTCTAGAACAACTGATTAATCTTGTTAAACAGGAAATAGAAAACCTCCCTCCAAAATGCAAACACACATTTTTATTAAGCAAACAAGAAGGGCTAACCAATATTGAAATAGCTGAATACTTAAATATTTCAATAAAATCTGTTGAAGCTCACATTACCAAAGCTTTTTTTATCTTACGTCAAACGGTTGGAAAAAAAATGAATTGTATTTTATTTTTATTATTTTATCCTAAAAAGGTTCTGTCGCGTTTGTGAAATTATGATCTAAAAATTTGCAGTTAGCAAGACTTCATGCCGCCAAGCTATAAAATGCCTTATAGACAGATAAACACTTGCTGTCCATCTGTCCCTTCTTTATCATATGCACCATCTCTATTCCCGCTATACTCCGCCTGGCACTCTCAAAGTCTCTGTAACCCTGTACTACCCGTTTCTTTATAAACCTATGGTCCTGTTCAACTATGTTGTTCAAATACTTGCACTGCCGTATCCGTATCTTAACAAAAGAACGTCTTCTATAAACCTTAATGGCCCCTTTGTTAGAACCACTTTTGTCAATGTTTATCAGTTTGGGACGATCATTGTTGCTTATGGCCTTGATCAAAAAGGATTGTGCAGACATACGCTGCCTCCTCTTGGTCAATAGAAAGTCAATCGTGTTTCCCTCTTTATCTACAGCTCTGTACAAATACCTCCACTCCCCTTTTACTTTAATGCATGTCCCGTCCATCCTCCAGCGCTTTCCTACCTTATGCTTTCTCCTTCTGAATGAAGCCTCCAATTGTGGGCTGAATTTATAGACCCACCTCGAATGGTTGCATGGTCTACTTTCACTCCTCTTATGGCCATCAACTCCTCAATTTCCCTATAGCCCAATCCAAACCTGAACTTGAAATAGATAGCTTTCACAATGACTGACTTAGGAAAAGTGTGGCCTTTGAACATTGTTTTTGTTTTAAAAATACAACATTCCTGTTTTTATTAATTTAGATGCGACAGAACCATTTCATGTTGTTTTGAGGTTATTTAATAATAGAGTATTTATTAGGTTCAATTGTTAATTCTCCAAGTAAAATGGTTTCGCTTTTTTCTAAAGTTATTTTCTTGGAGTTTTTGCCAAAATTAAAGTAGCATTTAATTGTATCACCATTAAATGTTCTTGAAAATGACAATAAACCATATGAAAAGTTTAAATCAGTATATGTTCCATATTGCAAAACTAGCTCCGAATTTCTCAAAGCGATTAGTTTTCTGTATTTATTTAACAACGAATTTTTATCTTTCTCTAAAGTTGAAACATTTAAAAATCTGGAATTTTCATTAACCTTAATCCAAGGAGTCTTATTTGAAAAACCAGCAAATCCTGAATCATCCCATTGCATCGGGCTTCTAGATTTGTCTCGGTTATAATTATTCCCTATTATAATTGCTTCTTCAATGGTTTTTCCATTTTTTAAAGACATTTCATAATGTGTTCTCCCTTGAATATCCATCATCTCTTTTAAAGAATTGGCTTGAATATTCTCCATTCCGATTTCTTCTCCATAATATATAAAAGGGATTCCTTTTGCTGTTAGCATTAAAGCTGCTAAGGCTTCAGCTCTTTCAGGATTATTTTTCGCCAAACGACTTTTAAGGCGCGACATATCATGACTTCCGAAAAACAAGGTTGGATAGTTGCTCATATTGTTTTCCATGCTTTGCAACTCATCATATAGTCGTTGTGCTGAAAATTCTTTTATACTTCCAAAGTTAAAATTGAATACCACATCTAATAATTCTGTCCCTTGGTATTGTTTTAGAACTTCAATTTTATCACTTCCTATTTCACCAATAATAAAACGGTTATCAAATTCATTAATGGTTTTTCTGATAGTTTTCATGGCTTCTTTAACGCCTTTCTGACTAATATCATTTAGGTGTTTTTGATTTCCATTTTTATCAATTGGATTATCAAGAGTGATGCCATCAGTAGTCAAAAAATTGATCACATCCAATCGAAATCCATCAACGCCCAAATCTAGCCAAAATCTCAATACGTTTTTAACCTCTTCAACTACCTTTGGATTTTGCCAATTAAGATCGGCCATTTTCACATCAAACTTATGGTAGTAATATTGGCTAGTTATACTATCAAATTCCCAAGCAGAGCCTCCAAAAAAAGATTCCCAGTTGTTGGGGTTGTCTTTCCATATATAATAATCTCTATAAGGATTGTCTTTGGATTTTTTAGCTTCTTGAAACCATTTCGATTCTGTAGAGGTATGGTTAACTACCAAATCCATAATTATTTTTATGTTTCTTTTATGTGCCTCATTCAAGAATATTTTAAAATCTTCCAAAGACCCATAAGTTGAATCAATTTTATAATAATCTGAAACATCATACCCATTATCTACTTTTGGAGATTGCAAAAAGGGTGTTAACCAAATACCTTTAATTCCCAAATCTTGAATATAATCCAGTTTTGATGTCAATCCCTTAAAATCACTATAACCATCTCCATTGCTGTCTTTGTAACTGGGCATATAAATTTCATAGAATACGGTTTCTTTCCACCAGATTTTTTCGTTGTTTTTAGGTGCTTTTGTTTTACATGAAAATATGGTAAAAAGGAATAGAATTAATATGGTTGTCTTTAAGAGCTCCATTTTATTTTTTAAAGTCAGGGTCCATATCCGGAGTACGAAGGCCTGCTACTTCATTTGCCATGAGTATAAACACATTCCAACATAAACCTCGGGTTGATTCCCACCAAGTATCTGTAGTAGTCCATTTTGTTGGAATAAATTCTTTACTATATGGCCATTTCGGATTAAGGTTAATTTCTGCCCACGCCCTGTTTTCCATAAGTGGTTTAGCTTTTTGCCATCCATGACGTAAACCAACTACATAGCCACAATATTCTGGTCGCATCCAACTCCCACCATTGTAATAAAAGCCATCTCTTGCCCCATCTTTATAATTGCTTTCCCCAAACTCCCTAAAAGGTTGATAATCTGGCGTTAAATAGGAATATCCTTTTTCACTCTTATCCAATCGAACACAAACAGGTGCTGTTGTACCATACTCTGGGTGTGGCGAATTTGGAACTTTATTAAGTATTGGTATCTGCTCTAAGTGATTGATAACCATATCATCAGTTAGCATCGGTTTGTTGAATAACCATAAAGAGAAAAATTCTGGTTCCAGATCAGTCATAGTAATCACATCTGGAAAATCCCTATCAAACAGCAAATGTTTTCTTTGTACATCATAAAAATTAAGATAAGCAGCTTCTGCTTTTTCTATATATGCAGCTGATATATCATATCCTAATTCCTTAATGGTTTTTAGCGCGATTGTAAACATACCTTGATTTACTGCCAGTTTATCAGTTTTAGGCTCATATATATTAATATCAACCTGACTCAATGTAAAATGCGATTTACAGATACCATCTCGATCATCATCAAATTCATGTAAAACATAATCTACGGCTTTATCAATTTTGTCTTTAGGTAGCGTAACACCATAGCGTCTTTTATTCATCATGGCCCAGATTAAAAATTGAACAGTAGCCTCATTATCCTTACATTCTATAGTTCCCATATATGGTGTTATAATAGTTGCTACGGCACCATTGGCATTTTGGGTTTTAGCCCACTGATTCCATATTTTTAAATTTAGTTCTTCATTATAACTAGAAATTATGGAGAAAAATGAATCCCTATTGTACATATCGGGCGCATAGTTCATATTAGGAACATTTAAAGGTGTAAAATCATTAATAGAAGTTATCCATGTCAACATGTTGAAGTTTGCATACAACATTTTTTCTATCAAAGATCCTTTAAATCCTTTCCCTTCAGCAAGACGAGATTGGGAAGACACTACAAAATCATGATGATTAGTCCAAGACCCCACAAATATATAGCTTGTTTTGCTAACCTTTTCACCCATATCCATTCTGTTATAGGGTTGCTTTAGAGGTTGGTTTTCTACAATTTTTAAATCTTTAATTTGTATGGTAGCTTCTTTTCCTGACTGTGTTCCCAGAAATATAGATACACTGTCGTTTTCTATATAAGGTACCAGAATACTTCCCTTAAAAAGTGTCCATTCATTTTCTTTTATTGGAAACTGATCAATGTATTTGATACCGTGTTCCAACTCAATGGTTTTTTGTCCATTTTTAATTCTGAAAAGTTTGAGGGCTACAGGTGAATTTCCTTTGGAAAGAAACGAAATAGTATATAATTTTTGATCTTTTAATGGCGATATAAACTCTATTCCAGCTCGATTTGAAGGTTTACAATTAAGTGAGATTAATCCAGGTTCCCTTATAATTTCAACGGCTCCAACTTTTTGAAAATTATCATTAATTTTCAATACCAATTCTTTTCCTGCATCTAGATTGTACATTTCTCCAAATTTTTGTTGGATATAATGCTGTCCTTTTGCTCTTTCCTCCAATGTAGCAACCGAAACCAATTCGGGATCAGGTAATTTTCTCATTCCCACAAAACCACCACCATGACCATTAAATCTCCGACGCGTTGTTCTTGTATAATGATTTTTATAGCCTGCATCCATTAAAACTCCAACTAATTGATTGTTTGGTGTGACAAAACCTGCAGATGGAAACATTTCATGAGCAAAACCTCCCTGAAAGTTATCGTGTTCAAAAGTGACATATTTGGAAGGTGTTTCTGAAGGCTTAAAATTTTCTTCAATAGTATAATATAGTGATGGTATACCCGATTGAAATAAATCAATGCTCTTTTTTATGACATTGGAATTTACGATTTCATAGGTTACGGTCATTGACAGATTCAAATCAAAATCCGATAAGTAAGTCTCTTTTGATAGTTTTACAATGGTTTCATCTCCTATCCATTCCGAACCTTTCCAATCATTAATTTCAGTTGTTTCACTTAAATCTAAATTGGCTACTTTAAGTTTAAATTCTTCCGTGTTATGAATTAATAATTGGTTTCCGTTATAAATATCTACATAAAACCCCTCTTCTGCATTTCCAACTACTTTAAGGTTGATATTTTGACTCCATCCACTGATTACACTAAAACAAAACAATTGAATTAGAAGTGTCATTCTAATTTTTATATATAATTTAGTCATCTTAAATATTTTACTTAGCAGAAGAATATCTGTAATCTATTATAACACCATTAGCATATAATTTACCGTTCTTTTCAGATATAATAGCATCTTGAGAAACCATTACCAATAAAGAAGCCTGTTCTTTAGCGATGGTAAACGTGAAATTATTTTTTACGTTTTCTGCTATAAACGATCTTTTTATGGCATCATAAATTTTTAAGTGCTTTTCACCTACTGAAATTGTGACTTCTTTCACTTCTGGATTTGGATTGTAATATAAAAAAGAAGGAAACGCATCATCCCGATAAAAATCCGTTGCCAATAAATTTAATTGAAGGATGTTTTCAACATTTGTTTTTGAAATAATAGACCCTGCAATCCCCACATGGCCACTTCCATAAACGCTAAATTGAGACACATCTGGATTTCCTTTTACCCAATGGGGACCATCTCCAATAGCAATAGGCGCTTCCAAATGTTCATATGCTTCAAAATGAGCTTTTTTAATCAATCCTTCATAAGCTATCACACCTTTGGTATATTGCTTTTGTTCTGGTATGGTTTGGTGTTCATCTGCTATTTCATATGGATAGAAAAGTTTTAAAGCATTACTTGCATTCAACATCCACTTTCCAATAGCACTGGCGTATCTTTGGTCATACCTAACCATGGGCACTAAAGGCCACATAGCGTCATACGTATTCATTAAAAAACCAAAACCACCATGATCTACAGTGCTTCCAACTATGCCAGAGATATCATATCCATTCCAATTACCGACCAAAACACCCCAGCCTTCTCTACAATCTGGTGTTCCGTTAAATGTCCAATCAAGAATTTTAGTATAGTCATAATTAGTTCCTTCTTCAGCATTTAACCTTGCAGCCACATAAGCTCCAAAAGGCATTAATATTTCATAAAATCTATTGTCAGTTTGCGACAATAGAGCTTCTAATGAAGATTTTGCTCCTTTTAAATATTTAGGGTTGTGAAATTTTTGATAGGCTGAATACAACACATAAGCATGACCAGCTGCTGCATCTTCTTGCTTGCAAATCCAATTGTCTTCAGGCTCTAGTTTTGCATAATTAAAATAGGAATGCGCATAGTTTCCAGCCATGACGGAATCAGCTTCATAAAATTTGTCAGCCACCGAACGCATGATTTTTGAAAAATCTTTTTCTTCAGGATAAAAATTTGCTAACCCGTAAAATAATACATTTGGGTATACATCGTACCACCAATCCCTTGCATAGCCACCTCCAAGCAATGCTACTTCAGGGCATGTATTATTCATCACAATATTCCAGTTAGTATCAGAATTAAAATAATTCTTCAACATGGAAACATAATTTTTTCCGTTTTGATTTGACTTATCAATTCCTACAAGAGTTGCTCCAAATACAGAACCTATAGTGGCTAGTGACTCATGAAAGATGCCATTGTTATGGTCTGGGCCTTGTCTTAAGTCGCCCATAGCTGTGTAGATTCCAAAAGTTTCTTGGTTGAAATTTTTACGCGAATCGTCTTTCCATATCAATGGCCAGTATTCACCAGTTTGAGTATCATCAAAAACTAACGAATCAAATCCTTTTGCCAAATTTTTAAAATCCATTATCTTAAAAGGATTGGGCAAATTAGGCATGGAGTCAATACGGCTCAGTTGCATCTGATCGATTGGGTTTTCTATGCTAAATTTAGATGGTTCTGTTTTACATGAATAAAAACCTATCCAAACCAACAAAACCATTAAATAATTTATTCTATGCATTTTCATTTTCTAATATTTCTTGTTGTTTTAAAAGTTGCTTAGCAATAATTATGGAAAGTAATTGAAGTACTCCAATAATCAATAAAGCATATCTCAAGGCAATGTCTGCATTTATAAAAAAAGCAATCACTAGAAACGTACTAGCCCCTATTAATCTACCAACAAATAACCCAAATTCATGGTTCAAAATATAAGAGAACTCGTTTCTGTTTTCAATTTTAGACAAGACATCAATGACTTTAAGTTGAATGGGGAAATAAGAAATATCAAGAATAGGCCGGGCTATTAATAATAAAAACATGAATATGATAACCCCAACGGAATTAAATAATAATCCGTTAAAAAAAGAGGCCATAAAAAAAGCTATTAAGCCTATGCTAAAAATAATTAATCGGTGTTTAGGTTTTGAATATTTCCCTAAAATAAGCATAATTACGGCTGCAATTACAGCACCGATAGATATAGCAGAACCAAGTGCACCTTCAGAATGGAAAAACTTCATCATTAACATTGCTGGTGCCGTAACAATAAACCCCTGTGCCAATCCTTTTAATAATGCCAATTGAAGCATTTTTTTCCAAAGTTTATGAAACTTAAAATAAAGAAACTTCTCGCTTTTTGGTTTTTCATATTTTCCAAAATGAAATACTATTGAGGCTATAATTGTTATAATAAATACGATTGTAGTGACCACTTTATATCCCGAGTTCACCCCTTCATTTGAGGTGCCATTTCCATTCATTAAGTACCATCCAATCATGACCGGTACAACAGACGCTATAATGGTATAGAAAAAAGTTTCCAACCCATAATAAAAATTCCTTGTTCTATCTTTAGTTGTTGCTAACACTAGGTAATCTCTATTAGCCCAATACAACCCAAAAGACATTCCCATAATTAAACCTGCTCCTACCAGACCAAAATAATTTATTTCTTTTAAGGACATCATAAAAACCATAGAAATGCCACTTAATAACATACCTAAAGAGAATAATCGCTTAATATTAATTCTATTCAACAAAAAACCATTAATAAAAAAGGTAATGGGTATTCCTGTATAAATGGCCATTTGATAAAAAATCACTTTTGAAGGATCATTAGAATTACGCATAATATAAGAGGCTACAAAAATGTCTATTACGGGTAAAACAAAGGCGTAAATAACATTGGTAATAATTAATATTTTTGCACTTCTCGTAAAATCTTTCCATCCTACTTTTGCTAAATCTATCATGATTGTCCTAGTGTTTTTAATATTTGGTTAATTGAAAAGCTAGCGAAACACACATGTTCATCTGATGCCCCATAGTACATTTTAATGGTGTCTCCATCAACTATATGTCCGTTTGTGAAAACCACATTTCCAAAAAATCCAGTTTGCTCATAAGTAGCAATTGGTTCCATGATGGGTGCTTCAGAACGTGCAATGACTTTAGATGGATCATTCAAATCCAATAACAACGCACCGAGGCAATAACGATTTTCTTCTGTTGCTCCATGGTATATTTCAAGCCAACCTTTATCTGTTTTTATAGGTGCAGCTCCAGCCCCTAAACGCTTGCTATCAAACTTATTTATTCTTGTTTTTGCAATACATTTATGATGTCCCCAATGGATACCATCGGGCGACTCTGCCAACCATATATAATTACCTCCTAATTGCGGACTACTTGGTCTGTGGAGAGCGAAATATTTTTCATTTATTTTTTCTTCAAAAATGGCGCAATCTTTATTGTGAGGACTAAAAATCATTCCTTTTTTATCAAATTTTTTCCAGTCCTTCGTGGTTCTTAATCCAACACCTACACCATTATCAGAAACCATGGTATAAGTAAGGTAATAGGTGTCTTCTATTTTTGATACACGACAGTCTTCTATCCCATAAGCTTCATAGTCGCCTTCTCCAAAAAGCGAGGCATACTCCTTGTCCTCTTTAAATATGACACCATCATCACTAAAAAGAAGTCTAAGATGCGATATGGTTGTTAGATAGTCCTTCCCATCATAACTGATGACTCTGGCATCTGAGGCATCTAGCTTTGGATCATCCAGATTAAAATTTAAAATCTCTAACTTTCCATAATGGTTATAAATGGGTACTGATAAAAATCCTTCTTTTTGAACAGAACGTTCTGCCACACGCACTAGGAGCCCTATTTTTCCTTTAAATTCAAACACTCCAGGATTGAGTAGACATTCAATAATCATGTTCTCATTACTTGGGTTTAAATCTTTTGGGGATAGAAGTGGATTTCGACTGCTTCTTTGTGATATGTCTTTCATAAAAATTTAGAATTATATTTTCAAAAAATAGGGAGCTTAAAATTGTATGGTTGCTATTTTGTTTTTTCAATTTCCAATAACATGAGCAACGTTTCAAGCGTTGATTCTGCACCTGAATTCTTGTTTACTTCATTTGAACCAGTAATTCCATCAAAACAAACTCCAGTATTTGGATTATAAATAGCTTTATTAGCATCATTTTTACCTGACAGCCATAATCCCAGTTCATTAGCCATAGCCAAGTATTTATCATCATTTGAATAACGGTATGCTTCGGCGGCTGCCCAAAGCATGGGTCTAATTCCGTAGGCTATTTGAGGATATTTATTCCTGTTGACTTCAATGAATTTATTGTCTACTTTATTTATCCAAAATGCTTCAGCAAACCCATTTTGCAGCATCCAAGGGTAAAAATTTTCAATCTCCATGAGAGCGCTATCAATATATTCTTGATTATTAAAAGCCTGACCTGCTCTTAATAGCGCATAAGCTTGATTGTTTCCCCAAGCGTGCCATAAATTTTCAGAACTTAAAAAAGCTCCATAAGGATAATTGTCAGCATCACCTTTTTGCATAAGGATAATGCCTTTAGCTAAATGATCAATTAATGTCTTGGAATCGTTATTTTCTGTCCTAAAATAATTATTTAACAACCCCAGAATTAATATAGCTGATTGATCAGCAGCAGATTTTCCAGGTAGCCATGTTGGTAATTCTATGGTATTAATAACTTCAGTAGTTAAATAAGATGTTGGAAGATCTCTTTTAATATTTGCTATCAATTTTTCTGAGGCCATTGCTATCCTATTTGCCATATCCACATCGGATTTCAAAAAAGGATATGCAGACTCTATGGCCCATAACGCTCTGAATGACCACCAATCAAGGGTCGCTATTGATGTCCTATATGTAGTATTTACAGTAAGATTATTCCAAATAAAATTATTAAAATAACCATTTTGGTTTTGCATCTGTAAAACAAACTCAGTAAGGTTTTTAAGTTTTTCTAATGCCGCTTCCTGATTTCCATATAATT
Organism: Gaetbulibacter sp. M235; assembly: GCF_043876835.1. Lineage (NCBI taxonomy): Bacteria > Pseudomonadati > Bacteroidota > Flavobacteriia > Flavobacteriales > Flavobacteriaceae > Gaetbulibacter > Gaetbulibacter sp. M235. The sequence goes on along the minus strand of NZ_JBAWJZ010000015.1, from coordinate 10,685 downwards.
CCAAGTATTTTGTCAACATGACAATGGCTTTTGACACATCATCTACACAGGTAAACCCCTCGTTTGGTTCAATGGCATAAGCATAGTTTGGATATTCACTGTAGATATGAATGATACCAACTTTTTTTCCATTAAAATTAATCTCTTTATAAAGATGATTAAAATGGCTAAAATTTATAGCACCATTAGGTAGTGGGTCAGAAGGGATAACTTCAATATCAGGCGTTGAAATATTTTCTATAGGAGCCTTATCAGGAAAAGTGTTATTAGTTTCATCGCATGAAGCAAATACCAAAAACAACATAATTAAAAAAAAGCTGCTTACTCTGAATATAAATATCATGTTTTAAAATTTGTGTTTATTGTAGCTATGGCGTAGTAAAATAGTCATGACTAGACTTAAATAAGTTTAGGTTCTTTTAAAGATGAAACCACATAATTTGTGATTAAAAGAGAAGCAGTAAACTAACAACTACTTCTCTTTAAACACTTTAAACAAATAAACTAAACTAAAAAATCAACTGTTTTGAATGGTCTATCAATAATTAGGATTTTGCGTGATTGTGCCTCCTGACTTATCAACTTCTCCTTGAGGAATAGGGTATAAATAATTTTTGTCCTGAAAATTCTTTCCAAGACCTGTTAAAACAGATTTTGCAGTTCCCCATCTTTTTAGATCATTAAATCTTTGAGACTCAAAACCTAATTCAACTCTTCTTTCAGACATCAACCAGCCTTTTATTTGGGCTGCGTCGGTTGAACTTGGTCTGTTTGCCAAAGTTCCTAAAGGAATAATAGAGCCGTCTGCAGTGGCAGTAGTTCTTGCTCTTGTTCTTACTTGATTTATAATTGCAATAGCTCCGGGATAATCCCCTGTTTCGTTTAATGCTTCCGCTTTCCATAGTAGTACATCTGCATAACGGATATAAATTTTATTACTAGGGGCATCATCATTTCCTTTGAAATTACCAGCGGTGTTGCCCAATAATTTTGAAACATTTTGGTTGGCTACATCTACCGTATATAACAATCTTGGGTCGTTGGGTTCAAAGGCATTTATAAAGTCCGCACTAGGCGCTATAAAGCCCCAGCCTACTAGAGCACACAAACCGTTACCTTTTCTTGGATTTTGATCAGACACATGGTCGTATGCAAAAATAACCTCGTTTTCAGAAAACTCTTTAGTGACATCAAAACTATCAAAATAATTAGCATTTAGACTGTAAAAACCAAGTGCATCTAATTCAGACACAAGACTAATTACGGTTGCCCAATCTTCATTAAATAAGGCCGCTTTGGCTTGTAATGCAATGACGGCTCCTTTTGAAGCTCTCCAAGGTTCAGAGGGAGATGGATACTTTGTGTTCGGCAATAGTGATTTTGCCTCCGTTAAATCTGAACTTATTTGTCCCCAAATTTCTGTAGTAGGTACTCGTACTGCAACATCAAAAGCTTCTTCAAACGACTTTAAAGGAACTGTTAAAAGTGGTACATCACCAAAATTATTTACTAAATCAAAATAATAAAAAGCTCTTAAAAAATAGGCTTCTCCTAATAATTGATTCTTACGGGCATCTGTAATACCAACCTCCTGTGTTACTTCAGGATTTGTTAAATAGCTTATTGCCAGGTTTATTCTATTAATTCCTTCATAATCGTAAAGCCATATGCCGTTAAAAGCACCATTATCAGGTGTAAAACTAAAAGCGCTTAATTCATCCATCCATGCTTGATCACCATCTGGATTCCATTTTTTATTCATATCATTGGATGCAATGTCTTGTAATATAAAATCATTTCTAAGAACGGCTCCTCCATCCCAATTCCATTCACCTATAAGATTCAAGGTGCTTGCTAGAAGTTGATATGATGAGCTTACAGAAGATTCGAGCGTTGTTATTGTTGGGGTTGAATCGATTTGATCCAAAGTAAGAAGACCTATTGGTTCTTTTGTAAGTTCATCATTACAACTAACAAAAGTTATCATGATACATATTGTAATTAAACTGTTATATATATTTTTCATAATTAATGCTTTTAAAATTTAACATTTAAACCGAACAAAACGGATGATGATGATGGATACGTTCCTCTATCCATTAAATCTGTTGATTCAGGATCCATACCTGTATATTTAGTTTCTGTAAATAAATTTTGACCAGAAACATAAAGACGGACATTTTGAATTCCCTTTATACCATTTATGGTATATCCCAACTCAACATTTTTAAGACGTAAATAAGATGCGTCTTCAACAAAAATGCTTGATACTTTACTGCTTCCATTATCTTCAAATGCAACTCTCGGAATCGTATTACTAGTACCTTCTCCATCCCATGCACCTAAAATGTTAGTTGTATAATTAAATGGGCGTGTATCATAATCTAATATTTTCTTAGAGTCATTGTATCTATCAACACCTTCGACACCTTGAAAAAGGAATGAAAAATCGAAATTTTTATATGATGAAGAAAACGAAATTCCATATGTTAAATCTGGTATGGAGCTTCCAAGAAATTTCCTATCATCGGAATTGATAATCCCATCATTATTTATATCCTCAAATTTAATATCACCAGGTACTGCCCTATCTAAAATAGGAGTTGCACTTAAGTAGCTATCAATTTCCGCTTGATTTTGATAAATACCAACCATTTTATAACCGTAATATGCATTTAGTGGTTGTCCAACTTGTGTTCTTGTAACTTCACCTACAAGATTTGGTACGTTAGGGTGTAATTTCTCAACATTGTTTACTACAGTTCCTATGTTTGCATTTATGCTGTATTTGAATTCTTTACTTGACTCTCTGTAGTTTAATGAAAACTCAAATCCTTTGTTACTTACCTCTCCAGCGTTTACAATGGTAGGAGAAACATCTCCAACTATACTTGGCAAACCAATTGGCAATAAAATATCTGATGTGTTTTTTACATAATATTCGGCAGAAAAAGTCAATTTGTTGCTTAAGAAACCTACATCAACACCTATGTTTGTTGATTCTGAACTTTCCCATTTTAAATCTTCATTTCCATAACGATTTACAACAACCTTCCCATCTGTTTGGTCAATTAAAGTTAAAAAGGCATAGTTGTCAATTTCTTGATTTCCTAATTTACCCCAACCCGCTCTTAACTTTAAATTTGATAACCATGTAACATCTTTTAAAAAGTCTTCATCAGAAATTTTCCATCCAGCAGAAATTGAAGGGAAATAACCCCATCTGTTTTTTTCTGAAAATCTTGAAGATGCATCTGCCCTCATATTGGCCGTAACCATATATTTGCTATCAAACACATATGACGCTGATCCAAAGTAAGAGAACAATGCCCATTCTGAAGCACTTCCACCATTCCATAAATTAACTTCGCCTATTCCTCCATAATCAATATATCTAAAGGTGCTATCCGTATTATCAAAACGAGCTCTGCTCGCTCCAATTGAAGAACTATAATTATCAATATACTCCATTCCAATTAATGCGCTGATATCATGTTTATCATTGAAAATTTTTGCATAGTTTAATGTATTATTAAACGTAATGGTACGTGCTTCACCTCGTTCTTCATTCAAGTTATTCGGTCTATTTTGCCTTCCCAATCCTGGGTCTGACTCATCAGGGTTATTATCATTATCATCTCCAAAATTTTCCGCAAATGCTTTGTTGTGAAAAAAAGATAAGTCCACACCAACATTAGTTCTAAAAGTCAGTTCTTTATCCTTTAAAAAAGAATACTCAGCGTATATGTTTCCAAATGTTCTAAAATCCTTTCTTACATCATCTGTGAAATAAGCCAAAGCAATTGGGTTTTGTGATTCATCATAATTCTTATTCCATCCGCCACTATCTCTGTCATTAAACAAATAAAAAGGTAAATCTGTAAAAGGGTCTCTTTGAGAGTATGTAGGATCATTAACATCTTTATAAACCCCAATAATAGGTGGTCTTATTAATGCATGTCTGATAATTCCCGGTGCATCACCTTTAGATGATAATTTATCTTGTGTAGCATATGTTAACTGAAGATTAGTTCCGATTTTCAAACGATCTGTTAAATCAACATTAAGATTGGTTCTATAACTTAACCTTTTGTATTTATCATTATCAAAAATTACAATACCATCTTGACCATAATATCCTAATGACATTAAAAATTGGATTTTATCACTTCCCCCACTTGCAGTAAATTGCAGGTTTTGAGACTTTCCAGTTTCAAATAATTCATCCAGCCAGTCAGTATCAGAGAAATCAGATCTTCCTTTATCTGCTGTATAAGGATTAGTTCCCGTTCTATCAGAATTATTCCAGGCCTTTTCGACAGTATTCATATATTGTTCCGCATTTAACATGTGTGGAAGGTTTGTTGCAAAATGAAGCCCAGTAAAATAGCTCATATCAAAACTTACTTTTCCTTCTTTTCCGCTTTTTGTAGTTATTAAAACCACACCACCAGAAGCTCTTGAACCATATATGGCCGCTGCAGAGGCATCTTTTAAAACGGTCATGGATTTTATGTCAGCTTGATTTAAAAACCCAATATCTCTTGTTGGAATACCATCTATTACATATAATGGGTTATTGTCACCTATGGTTCCTAATCCACGAATGCGAACTTCAATAGGATCACCTGGAGCACCTGTACTTGATGTTACTTGTACACCTGCAATTTGACCCTGCAGGGCTTGAGTTACATTTACTACCCTTGTTTTTTCAAGATCTCCCATATCCACTACTGAAACGGCACCCGTTAAGGTTGACTTTTTCCTTGAGGAATAACCCACAAGAACAACTTCATCCAAGGCCTGCAAATCTTCTAACAATACGATATTGATTTTGAGTTGACCATTAACAGATACCTCCTGAGTTGAATAGCCTACCATACTAAAAACCAGTACAGCGTTAGAATCTACATTCTCCAAAGTAAAATTCCCATCAAAATCAGTTGCTGTTCCTAATGATGTTCCTTTCACAATAACATTTACACCAGGTATTGGGCCATTGTTATCAGTTACAATCCCAGTTACGGTTTGTGCATTCAAAGCACTTCCAAATAATAAGGCTCCTATTAAATATAGGTTATACATTAAGTGCTTTTTCATAATAATGATGAATTAGATTGATTAATAATTTGAGTACTTTTTTTCATGATATTAATTAGTTTAGTGAGTTAATATATTATCAAATCTGATTTAAAAATCTGAAGATAAATATAGATTGACTATGCAGAAAACAGTGTACACTATTTCATCAAAAGTGTACACTAATCAATAATATTCTCATTATAAGGTGATTATAATATGTTATTATTGATTTTTTATTGAATTATTTTTGATTTGATAATTTTTAGGAGTGATACTGTACATTTTTTTAAACTCCCTGTAGAAATAAGATCGGTTATTAAAGCCCGATTGATAGCACACCTCTGAAACTGTAAAATTGCTTTTTCTCAATAATTCTGCAGCGAATTTCAACCTAATGGTTCGTATTAAGTCCGCTGGAGAAAAACCAAAGTTTTGTTTAATTTTTCTGTATAGTTGAGAGTTGCTAATTCCTAACTTCTCTTCAATAAACAGGCTTTGCAAATTATCATTCTCTATATTGTCTCGAATTAATTTAATAACATTTCGTATTAATTCTTTGTCATCATTTTGAACTTGCAGGTTTTTTATGTTTTCTAAAAATGTATCCTGTGATAACTGTTTTATTATAAGCTCTCTTTCTTCGAGAAGCTTTTGAACTCTAACAAGAATATGGTCTGGATGAAATGGTTTTGGAATGTAAGAGTTCGCACCACTCTCCAGCCCTTCAATTCGATGGATAATTGAATTTTTTGCTGTAAGCATTATTACAGGAATATGGCATGTCCTATCCTCACTTTTAACTTTTTTACAAAGCTCAATCCCATCCATTACAGGCATCATAACATCAGTAATAATAATATCAGGAAGTTCCTTTCTCATCATTTCCAGAGCCTCAAAACCATTATTCGCAATAACGATTTTATATTTTTCTTTTAGTAATTCATTTAAAAACAATTGTATTTCCCTTTCGTCTTCAACTACCAATATCACTTTGCGCTTTTCTAAAAATGCTTCAAGCGATGACATTTTATTTAACACATTTTCTGTGTCATTTGGACTTTCATCTAGTATGTTTTTTAGGTAATCTGAAATCAAAATTTGACTTCCCTCTGTATCAATTTCGCTACTTTTAAATGACTCTTTACTACAAGGAATCGTAATTGAAAAAACAGTTAATTTATTTGGTTTGCTCGACACATCAATGCCTCCTCTCAATACTGTTACTAATTTTTTAATGTATGCCAATCCAATTCCAGTTCTGAACAAATCTGTATCAGATTTATCAGTTAAAAAAAATCTATCAAACAAAGAATCTAGTTTTTCTTTTGAAATTCCTTTTCCGGTATTGGATACTTTAATAGAAAGCGTTTTTGTTTCATCTCCCAGAATATTAAACTCTAGTTTAATACTTCCATTATTGGGTGTGTATTTAAACGCATTGGATAATAGATTAAAAATTATTTTTTCAATTTTATCCTTATCAAACCAACCTACCAATTCAGTAGGTAATTCCAAATCATATTCAATATTCTTATCTAAAGCCCATTCATCAAATAGTTCTGCTATTTGCTCAATCAAATGGACCAAATCAAACTGTTTCGCTGAAACTTCCAAATAATCATATTCGGCTTTTCTGAACTCGAGCAATTGTTGTGTTAAAAAAAGAAGTCTAGATGAGTTTCTCTGGATCATATTTATGAACTTTTTACTTCTCTCTCCTAAATTTTCAGATTCAGCAAGCTTTTGTATAGGTCCCACTATTAAGGTTAAAGGTGTTTGAAATTCGTGGGCAATATTTGTAAAAAATGTAAGTCTGTTTTGGTGGATTTCTTCTTCTCTCCTTTGAATAATAATGTTTTGTCTTAATTTATATTGTTTATTGAAATAACTCCACACAAATAGGGTAAAAAGAAATAATAGGATAAAATAAACCAATATGGCCATATTTGATTGCCAAAAGATAGGCTTGATTTTAATATCAATAACATGAACAGCTTTACTCCAGACACCATCACTGTTGGACCATTTAATCCACAAAGAATAAGATCCTTTTGGAACATTTGTAAAAGAAATGATTCTTCTATTATTAATAGAATTCCAATCTTGATCAAAATTATTTAATTTATACGAATATTGACATTTGTCACTGTTTATATATGTTAAAGCTGCCAATTCTACATCAAAAAAGTTTTGATTATGCTCTAAAGTTATAGACGGAAATGTTTGTGAATTTGGAGATACAACAAGCCCTTGATAATATGGAATTTCTTGATTTTGACCACTAATTTTATCAATTAGAATATCCGGTATAACTTGAGACTCTTCTATTTTTGATGGTAAAAAATAATTAAATCCTTTAATTCCACCCATAAAAATAAATTCTGTATTATCATTTTGATAAAAGGCTCCGTCTGCAAATTCATTATTTTGCAAACCTTCATTTTTAGTATAATTAATGAATTTTGATTCTTTAAATATTAAATTAGATAACCCAAAATTTGTACTTATCCAAAGATTGGATTCCGAATCTGAAACAATCCCGTGAACCGTATTATTTGGAAGGCCTTCTTTTACGGTAAAACTTTTAAATCTAGGTTCTTCACCATTGCTAAATTCTTCTAGCAAATTCAAACCAAAACTTGTTCCAATCCAAAGTTTTTTTGTTATATCTGTATGAAGGCATAAAATATCGTTGTTTGATAAACTTTGCGAATCATCTTTTTTGTTTTTGAATGTTTTAAAAATACTTGTTGCTTTATTAAAAAGATTCAACCCGCCCAACCTGGTCCCTATCCAAAGCTCATTATTGTTTTTTGGAATTATTGAAAAAATAATGTTGCTGCTTAAAGATTCCTTTGCTCCATTCTCAGCTAAATATTGTTTAAAATCGGTTATTTTTAATGATTCTCCATGACGTGAAATTTTAAACCGAACCATGCCATATCCATTAGTCCCCAACCAAATAAATCCATTCTCATCTTGATAAATTGTGTAAGTAGACTTAAAATACGAGCAAAATTCATTTCCAATAATATCTGACCAACCAATAAGTTTTGATTTTTTTAAATCAAAGACATTAATTCCTGCTCCATCTGTTCCAACAAAAATAAGATCATCCTGTCCTTTACAAAGTGAAAATACCGCGTTGTTTATGGGGCTATTACTTTCATTGAAGTTTTGATATACTATTTGCTCATTTGTATTTAAATAGAATTTAGAAGAAAAGCGAAACAGCCCTTTTCCTTTTGTTGCAACCCAAAATGAATTTCCTTTTACTTCTAAAAAGGCTCTTACAATACCTCCATCTATTTCTGGTACTTGAACTTTAGAAACTAAATTGAATACTTTTTTTTGTGGGTACATTTTGAAAAGCCCATCCCCATCAGTCCCTGTCCAAATAACATTTTCAGTTCCTTGTAATAAAGTTGTTATTTTTTGATTCTTTAATTTCTTAGTCCATGTATTATTTATTGTTCTTCCTAAACTATCAATGATAAAGTATCCTGAGTCATTATATAACAAAAGACCTTCTTTAGTTCTAGATATAATATTATGAATGTCATATTCAATAATTCTATGTTCAGTTTTTTCATTAAAGGAATATAATACAGATTCTCCGGGAAGTGTAATCAAACACATTTTGTTTTTAGAAAGAATTCCAATATCTTTTACGCTTGTTAAAATCTTCTCGACTTGAGAAACTGTTTTTACTCCTTCTTCATTGGTTTTTATTTTCAAGGAATAAAGTTCATTGTTATCTAAGAGTAAAAGCAATTCACCGGTTTGCGTGAATACCATCTTATTGATAGCGTTACTGGGTAGATTTTTAATTTCCAATAATTTAAAAGTATCTCCATTAAAGTATCCAATACCCCAATCTTTAACTGCACAAAAGACTATTTTGGAATCGTCTAGAGCCATATTAAATTCGGATTCGGAAAATGGAGGTTTATCTTTTCTAGAAAAATAATATCTGGTAAACGTGTTTGATTTTTTGTCATATCTATTTAGGCCGTGTACAGTCAACACCCAAATATGTCCAGTATTATCTTCATCAATTTTAAGGATTACTTGGTTGGTAAGACTGTTTTCATTATTCAATTCAGGCCTAAAAATCTTAAAACTATTACCATCATATCTGTTTAATCCATCCCAAGTACCAATCCATAATAAATTTTCAGAATCTTGAAAAATAGTGTTTACAGAACTGTTTGAAAGTCCATTTGTATTATCTAATTGCTCCGTAGAATATTTAGCATCAAAAATATTCGATTTATCAATATAGGACTCTTGAAAAGAATCTAGAACATTTATATTTTTAAACGGAATATTTAATGAGGCTTTCCCACGTTCTTTACTACAACTAATAATTGTTAAAAAAATAATTGCTATTAATATTAGACGTGGTTTCAAAATTAAATTTGATCTGATTAAAATTTAGGGAAAAAGAAAAAACAACATTTTAACAATTGTTATATCCTACACACAAGAATACGAATTTTTAGAAAAGCATTGTTTATTTTAAATTGGATATTTAAAAATAAAGGTACAAATAGAATCCTTTCGCATCAAAACAAAAATTTTACTTTTAATATGGAACATATAAATACCTCTTAATCTTCTTATCATTTTTCAAAATTAAAATCCTTCAACAAGACCATCAAATTATCATAAATTCAACCTTTAATGTTAAAGTTTTCTTAAAAGGGGCTAATTCGGTGTCACCTAAAACCCATCTCCTTCAAACAGCCCATAAATAAAAGAAAAAACTCGGTTATGGATAGATCCTCTTTCTCCGCTAAAATTTGGTCTCAATTGACCTCAATTGCCCGTAAATAATAAGTTTATGGGCTTTTTTAATTTTAAATGACACCATTTATCACTAATATTTATTGAAGAAAAGGGGCTAATTCGGTGTCACTTTTTCTTCTTTTCAAGTGACACCGAATGCCATGTAAAATATTGACAATAAGTATTTTACAAATACAATCTTTCATTTATTTTTTCGTGCATTCGAGGTTTTCGATGATTTGAGCTTCCAATGCTTCTTGGTCATCCAAATCCTTGATTTGGACGGGTATAGATTCTAGATCGATGAGCTTGCAAGCTCTTAACCTTCTTTCGCCGCAGACCAGTTCGTAACCTTTGTCTGTTGGTCTTACCAATAGTGGTTGAAGCAGTCCGTTTTCCTTGATGCTTTCTGAAAGTTCTAGGATAGACTGTTCGTTGAAATCGCTTCTCGGATTGGTCTTGCCCGTTGAAATGTCAACCAAATTGACCTTTTTTAAATGTTCAGTGATTATTTCCATAATTTTATAGTTTTGATTAAACAATATTTGAGCATTAGCCAAACGGAAGACAAAATTTTGGAGTGGAAAGGAAACGGAATAAATAGTAAGGAACGAGCGGCTCTATGCCGTCCCTTTTCCGAGAAATAGTTTGCGAGTTTATATTTCGAGGATATTGTATATAATAAACTCTTATGGTTCTGTCGCGTTTGTGAAATTATGATCTGAAAATTCATGCTTAGCAAGACTTCATGCTGACAAACTATAAAATGCCTTATAGACAGATAAACACTTGCTGTCCATCTGTCCCTTCCT
>NZ_JBAWJZ010000014.1:0-36267 GCF_043876835.1 Gaetbulibacter sp. M235 | reverse complement strand
ACAGTTTAATTTCAAAATTTAATAAATATGAAGAGCCTTGTTTTTATTGTTTCAATTTTAGCTGTTACCTTTTCTACAACATTCAATAATAGCCGTTAATATTTACTTTCAGTACTTTAAACATCTTTTTGACTGAAAACTTGAATTCATGTTTTATGTATCTAAAATTTAAGATCTTTACTGCCTTTTTTAATATCTCGTTCTCCTCTAAAAACACCTTCTAATTGTTCATTAAAAAACTAGCTCATTTCGATCTTCTGTAAATTTGGGTGTCCAAGCTAAGGAACTGTTCTTACTATGCTTTCTTTTGATTTTCTAAGCCAACGACTAAGTATCAATATTGGAACATATAATTTGTCACATATTTATTATAAACTATCTAGTATGTAGCCCAGTCCTACTAGCTTTCTCTTTAATCATAAACTGCAATTTTTGTTGTTTTTATGATACCAAATTAAATTTATAATTTAAATCTTGCAACTTAATTGTCCAGTCTAATAAATAGTAAGTCCAGTTCCATGTTATTTAATTTTATTATTGATAATATACAGAATTGAAAATGACTAATTCAATATTTTTATTTAACAGACCAGACAGAATAACTTTTTGGAGGCGCTTGAATTTTAACCCACTTCCCAGATTGAGTTACGGGTTGCCAATTTGAGTGACCTGTATAGTCTTTAATAGTAGTACTAGACCAGTTAGTTTGAATCCATCTCTCTTTCCATGAAGTTGTATTGTTGATATAAACTACTAACCCAGCGGCATTGTTTCCATTTCTTCTGGCAATATATTCATTATCGTCTACATAAAGTATACTAGTGGTTCCACTGGCCAAGTTATTATGTATCCATATTAAATTTTTTAGACTTGTTTTATCTAACCATTCTTCATAATCTCTATAAAAAATTGTTGGATAACCTTCATGAGTAAGAATATATGCATAAGCCAATAATTTACTGCCAGATACTATTTCATTTGTGTCATGGTTTGCTACAAAAGTTACAGCTTTTTTTCCGTTTCTTTTCCAAAGCATATCCCCATTTAAATAGTTTAAGTCATTGTTTCCAAAGGCATCTCTCATTTTATAATAACAAGCGAAGTCGAAAGCACTCGCCCCTGATTGGGTTGTCCACCAATCTAATGTATTGACATTTGCATCCCAGTATTCTCCTACTGAAAATCCTCCAACTGCATTTGTCCAATTTTTAACTACCCATGGTTCAAATCCCTTAACATAATCAAATCTCCAACCATCAAAACCTATATCGTTCATATAATACTTTGCAACAGAATTGGTTCTGTTCCATAACCAATCTTGTACCCACACTTTATCATGACATAAATCTGCAAATCCTCCAAAAGAACCAGAATCATTGGAATGAAAATCATTTGGATGGAAGTCATACTGTGAACGATTAAAAAGACCTGAAGCTGGATTGAAATCTGTATAGCTGCTTCCTCCTGTAAAAATGTTCTGTTCACTATCACCCCCACTATTGTGGTTGATTACTATATCTGCTATAACATTCAATCCATTTTGATGAGCACTATTTATCAAGGTTAGTAATTCATTTTTAGAACCAAATCTGGTTTCTATACTTCCTTTCTGATTATATTCTCCAAAGTCATAGTAATCAAACGGATCATATCCCATTGAATTGGCTCCATTCTGTGCTTTAGAAACAGGTGGTAGCCATATAGAACTAAAACCTGCTGCACTCCAATCAGCCACTTTGGTATTTAAATGATCCCACCATGTGCCTCCAGCGGGAACGTCCCAATAAAATGCTTGCATCATAACTCCAGAACCTACACTCTTTAATCCGGCTCTTAGTGTAGATTGCCCTGAAGCCTTAACTTGTGAAGTACGCTCAACTGAATTGTTTACTTCAATTGAATTAACATCTTCTTTTAATAATTCTTCTTTATTACAGCTAAAAATTAGCAATAATAAAATAAGAAAGTGATAAATTTTAAAATTCTTCATAATTTAATAATTTAGTTTGTTTACCGAAACATACCAAAAAAAAAAATCCAATCCAATTTCAATATTAATGTAAACGTTTACTTGTTGATAACTTGTTGTTTTTGCGTGCTGAGTTGATCTAGGTTAAAAATATACTTAGTAATATGTTCGCAGAAAGGGCAACAAAACTTTTAATAATGATGATAGGGTTTATCATGGTTAAAATGAAGGGCTAATTGATAACAACTTAAGAAAAGATGAAGGGCTTAACTTTTATATAAATAGATCATTGGACTATTGAGGAAGATATTCAGACAACTTTTTTAAAATAGCTGTCGGTGGGCGTGATTTTGTCTCACTGCTATTCAAGCGACAATTTAATGCCAAGCGAAGCTGTCAAACAACTCACGTCAAAAAAAGAAGTAGCTCTCTTTTTTTGACGTGAAGGTATTGGACCATATCATTATGGTATCTAGTGGCGAGCACTATAGCTTTTCTGATGAAGGTGTTTTATAAATAAATCCACATTATGATATATCTAAATTAGGTAATGAGATACTTTGCAAAGATTTCATTAAAGAAGGAGGCTTTTTTTTGTCCAACAGTAATCTCAAAAGCATCTGTTTTATCTTCAATAATGTATGTCCCTGAGAGTGTATGGTCTACTACGGTTTCGTAGTGATTGTTTGGAAAAAAGTCTTCACTCTTTTTAATCCATTGTACTCTGATGATATTTTCAGAATAAAATTGAAATCTTAATTTATTACCTGAATCTGATTCAAATATTAATTCATGCTCATTTTGATTATAGGTTTTGAAATTTCCACTTTTTTCTACTTTGATATTTTGTTTGAAGGCAAACCATTATAAATAATATCCAAAGAAATACGGGTTTTAATACAATCATAGTTTTTATTTAAATAAGTTACATTCTAATTTATGTTCAATATTTTAGCTTCAATTATATGTGATTAGATGTTGTCAACTAAAAGTTTGACTCCCTTTTCCACTATAAAGTTTCAAGCTAATAAAATAAACGGATTATATTCCTCAATTCATTTATTTTCTTCAGTTTCCATTAATTAATAAATACTAAGATAATTTTTAAAATACAAAAACATTCATTTTGTTTTTTAAAAACCAAACAGGCTTTTCCACTTTCATTTAAGGTGCTTGATTGAAAAGGACAAATTGCCAACTCATTAGGAATTTATACCTATCAGTTAACGCTTTTCTAACTTCATCTTTGCATTGTTAAATTAATTTATAATTAAAAACAAAGCAAAATGATAGATTTTGAAGTTCCCATCAGAGGGGATGTATCTGAAAAAAATCAGGTGATTTTTGATGACTTAAAAAATACCATAGGGATGGTTCCTAATTTGTATGCTACCATGGCATATTCTGACACTGCTCTAGCAAACTATTTGCAATTTCAAAATGGTAAAACATCTTTTTCAACTAAAGAAAAGGAAGTAATCAATTTAGTAGTAAGCCAAATAAATGGATGTCACTATTGTCAGTCGGCTCATACTTTTCTTGCAAAGCTTAATGGACTTGATGAGAAGCAAACCCATCAAATAAGACTAGGTTTTTCAAATTGGGATAATAAAATTGATGCTCTAGTAAAATTAGCAAAAGCTGTTACAGAATCTAAAGGAACTAGCATTGAAGAAGAATTAGAAGACTTTTATGATGCTGGTTATACTAAAGCAAATTTAATTGATTTGATTTTATTAATTGCTGATAAAATAGTAATGAATTATCTACACAATATTACAAAGGTGCCAATAGATTTTCCAATTGCTACAGAATTAGAAATTGAAACACATTAAAAAACTAGTTTCTACAAAATTAACTTTTTAAAAATGAAAACAAATGAATGATAATAAAATAAATTGGATGCGTGCCATTACGGCAGGAATAATAGGCACACTAGCCTTTGATATAATTGGATTCTTATTTACAGGACAATGGTGGGATATACCATCTATACTTGGTGAAAAAACGGGATTAGGTTTTGAATATGGTATTCTTGGACATTATGCAAATGGTATTTTAATAGCAATTCTTTACGCTGGAATAGCACCATCGTTATGGGGTCCTACTTGGCTTCGAACTTTGCTGTTTGTAACAGCTGAAACTATTGCTTTAGTTTGGTTTTTTATGCTTCCATTATTGGGAGCAGGAATAGCAGGAACAAAAATGAGTGCCATGGTTCCCTTAATAACATTAGTAAGGCACTTAGCTTATGGAATACCACTATGGTATTTTACGCACAAACTCAAAAATTAATAATAAAAAATCTTAGAAAAACAAAAAATGAAAACATTAAAAATTTTAGTAGTATCAATGCTTTTTGCAAATCAAATATTTGCACAATTACCAGATCCTGGTTTCACCTTTGATGATAAAACTGCAATAGTCATTACTGATCCTCAAAACGACTTTTTAAGTGAAAAAGGTGTAGCTTGGGGAGTAGTGGGTCCAAATGTATTAGAGAACAAAACAAGAGAAAACCTTGAAAAATTATTTAAGGTAGCAGCCAATAATGACATCAATGTTTTTGTGTCTCCACATTATTATTATCCACAGGATCACCAATGGAAATTTGAAGGTGTTTTAGAAACTCTTATGCATAATATAAAGATGTTTGATAGGAGCGGTGCCTTAAGCCTAGAAGGGTTTGAAGGTTCAGGAGCTGATTGGTTGGCAATGTATAAGCCTTATATTAAAGGAGAGAATGTTATTGTAACATCACCACATAAAGTTTTCGGTCCAGAGAGCAATGATTTGGCTTTGCAATTAAGAAAAAGAGGTATTGATAAAGTTGTTTTAGCGGGTATGTCTGGAAACCTATGTGTAGAATCTCATTTAAGAGAACTCTTAGAGGAAGGATTTGAAGTAGCAGTTGTAAATGACGCTACAGCTTCAGCAATTTTGCCAGGAATGAATGGTGCCGAAGCTGCTCTAACCAACTTTAAAATGTTAGCTAGTAAAGTTTATACCACCGAAGAGTTTTTAAAAACAATCAATAAATAAGTCTGTGGCTACTGAAATTAAGATAAAAAATTTACCTATTGGGTATCAAAGTATCATTACAAATGGAAAGCATACCATTGTTGGCGATGAACCCATAAGTAGCAAAGGAACAGATTTGGGTTTAAGTCCATCAGAATTGGTGTTGAGTGGATTGGCTTTGTGTAAGGCAGCAACAGTGCGTTACATTGCTAGGCAAAAAGGATGGGACATAGGTGATGTAAATGCCGAACTGAGTCAAGAAGTAAAAAGAGACTCGAACGGGTTAAAAACCAATATAAAAGTAAAAATTTCAATTGAAGGTGATATTTCAGATGACATGAGAAATGAACTTTTAAAACAAGCGGACAGCTGCTACGTCCATCGCCAGATTTTCGGAGAATGGAATATAGAGCATGCTAAAAGCCTAGAAACTGTAAGTGTTTAGTATTAATAGCAAGTAAAAACTGTGAGTTAATGTATTTTAAAATACATTTTCTTGCAGTTTTACTAAATTTAATTTTTTAAACTATAATAATTATGAATACAATCGAACAAAAATATCCATTGCCTCCTTTCACAAAAGAGACTGCGGAACAAAAAATTCAAAAGGCAGAAGATGCTTGGAACAGTAAAGACCCAGAGCGTGTTTCAAAAGCTTACACTTTAAATAGTGAGTGGAGAAATAGGAATCAGTTTGTCAATGGTCGAGAAGAAATTGTAGAGTTTTTGACCGGTAAATGGGAAAGGGAACAAAACTATAAACTTAAAAAGGAATATTGGGCTCATACTGATAATAGAATTGCTGTAAGATTTGAATATGAATATCAAGATCAAAATGGTCAATGGTGGCGAGCTTATGGTAATGAAAACTGGCAATTCGACCAAAATGGCTTGATGGAAAAAAGATTTGCCAGTATAAACGATTTAGCTATAGAAGAAAACGAAAAAAGACTTTAGTCAAATTAGCATTTTAGTTTTGTATAGATTATCAATTGTCTACAATTGGGCAATCGAATCTATGTTGTTCTTACTAATTAATAATGAGTAAAATTTTATATTGAATTTTGAACTAATTATCCAAATTATTGAACCTGATGCCAAAGTAAAAGTTTTATTTATGTATCAACTTTATCATGTTAAAATGGTAAAATAAAACTTATAATTATGAATGAATTTAAATCATAATACAGAGACTATTAATTATAAAATATTTAAAAATGAAAAAAGTTAAACAGATAACTATAAACGAACTTGTTGGGGTTGTAAGGATATTGCTAGGAATCATTTTCATGATGACAGGAATAATGAAGCTTACTTTGCCAGATTATGGAGCAGCTTGGTCTATACAATTAGTGGAAGCAAAAATTCCATTCTATACAGTTACATACTATTTTGTGCCTCTTTTTGAAATATTCTTAGGGTTATTCTTGTTTTTAGGTTATCATTCAAGACTATCTGCTTTAATGGTTTTACCTATAATGTTTGTTGCTATTTATGTTCATTTAACAGTCACTAATCCTGGGGCTTTCCCCTCACAACCACAAGAACCTTATATGCCTATTGCGGTTATAATGATGGCTTTAATAATATTGAGAAAGGGTAGTGGTAGATGGAGTTTGGATTTAATTTCTCAACTTAAAATTCACCAATAGGAAAAATAGGAGTTAGTTAGTTCTTAAAAAATAAATTTAAAGGAAAAACAACCCAAATTTTAGATAGAAAATTGGTAACGAAAAGCCTCGACAATGCATTTGGAAATAATTGAATCATATTTTGGAGAGTATTATATAACAACTGAAAGTAGCAAAATGAATATTGTTGCTATACATGATTATTTGTCTAAAAATACTGATTGGAGTAAAAACATTCCATATAATAAAGTTAGAGATAGTGTAGAAAATTCCTTGAACTTTGGTTTGTTTTATAATGATAAACAAATTGGATATGCAAGGGTTATTTCAGATTATGCCACAATAGCCTATATTGGAGATGTTTATGTTTTAAGTAAATATAGAGGAAGAGGTCTATCGAAAAAGATTATGGATCAAATTATTACGCACCCAAATTTGCAAGGTTTAAGGCGATGGATTTTATTAACAGATACAGCAGACTGGTTATATAAAAAATATGGTTTTATTAATATCCCAAATCCAGAATTTTATATGGAACTTCATAACCCTAACGTTTATAATTAATGATATGAAAACAGCAATTTTAGATGATTATCAAAACATTATTAATAAGCTTGATTGTTATTCGTTACTTGATGGTTTAGATGTCCTTATTCTAAATGAAACCGAAAAAAATATAGATAAGCTTTCAGAAAGCTTAAAAGATGTTGAGATTTTGGTTTTAACCAGAGAAAGAACAATAATAAATGAGGATTTGCTGTCTAAATTACCAAAGCTAAAGTTAATTAGCCAGACCGGTAAAATATCAAATCATTTAGATTTGAAAGCTTGTGCAAGGTATAAAGTATTAGTGTCTGAAGGGATTGGGTCTCCTATTGCACCTGCGGAATTAACTTGGGCTTTGATAATGAACTCGGTTAGACAAATACCTCAAGCAATAGAAGGAATGAAAAATGGGAAATGGCAAGTAAATATTGGGTCAAGCATTTATGGGAAAACTGTGGGCATTTGGGGCTATGGGAAGATAGGAAAAAGAATCGCCAATTATGCTAAGGCATTTGGGGCAAAAGTAATGGTTTGGGGAAGTGAAAGTTCAAGAGAAAATGCAGTTAAAGATGGCTTTTCAAAAGCCGATACCAAAAGAGAGTTTTTCCAAACGGCAGATATTATTTCCCTTCACCTTCGTTTAAATGAAAGCACTATTGGGATTGTAAAAGAATCCGACTTAGCTCAAATGCATTCTTCATCAATCATAATCAATACTTCAAGAGCAGAATTAATAGATAAAGATGCCCTAATAAAATGTCTAAAAAAAGGTAGGCCAGGTTTTGCGGGAATTGATGTTTATGAAGAAGAGCCCATTTATGATACAACTTTTGAACTTTTAAAAATGCCAAATGTAATTTGTACACCACATTTAGGCTATGTGGAAAGAAATGGCTACGAGCTCTATTTTAGTAAAGCCTTTGAAAATGTAGTTAATTTCATGAATGGGAACCCAACGAATATAGCCAATCCAGAAATAATTTAAACTCATTTGTAGTTTTAGCTAACAAACCTCACAGGTTTCTAAACCCCGCTTTGCTAAAAATTAAAAGACACACCTATTTACTCAATGCAAATAGGCCAAATGGATTGGCTACTTAAATACAAAAAACATCAATGGCTTGATTCAGACGAAGACTTAATTAGGTTATCAAATCCAAAGCATGGTAATTATTATTCAGCTTTCCTTTCAGTTAATGGATGCTTAAAAATAATTAATCCAAAAGATATCATGAAGACGGAATATATTATTGCTAGTATCCAGATCACATTTTGAAGGCTAGAACTTGATAACAGGGCTTTAATTAAAGCCAGTCCTGCAATTGTAAAATGTGTAAAGTTTGCAATTGCTATGGGTCTGTTGTAAATACCACCTATAAAACTTGCTCTTGTCATCCAGTTAAGCATTGCAAACGAAAAGTAAGAGCACCTAATATTTGAATGAGTATCTGAGCAGATTTGGACGTTCCAAAATTGAAATAATATAATAGTTCTCTTCGCATAGAAGTTAAAATCACAGCTAAAAAACCTAGTATAAAGCATTAACTGTGTGATTATATTTTTGTTAGTTAATTTATATAATTACTCATTTATTAATTTTATTTTTTATATGTTTTTCTATTACAGGAGTAATAAAAAGTAAAGAGGGTAATGAAAGGAATATGGCTATTAACCAACTTCTTAGCCATATAAATATGAAATTATATACAAATCCAATATTTACTGCTATAATTGTAAACGTAATGTAACTAGTTGTGAAAATAGCCAAGAATGCCGAATGTTTAAGTTTTGATCTTGTCATTCCTATTAAAATTCCCATATAACATTTTAATGTGAGTTATTTTTACTAAAATAATTCTCTATTAATGATACTAAATATAAAGGTGTCTCTTGCATAGGAAAATGACCTGAATTTTCTAATTCAATAAATTCAACATTTTTAAAATTTTTAAATGCTTCCCTTTGACTGGAAATTTGGAATTGAATGTGATCATGTTTTCCAGACAGCACTAAAAATGGTTTAGATACTTCGACCATTTCATTATAAAAATTTTCTTCCGTCCACATGTTGATATACGCTAACTGTGCTTCACTATCGGTAACTTGAAGATGTCTTTTAGCTCTCATTTCTTTCCAATAGACAGAAAGTCTATCAGAAGTGAATACACCATATGCCATTGCTGACATCTCTTTATTTTGGACAATTGAAGTAAAAAAATCCTTATCATCTTTATCTGCAGGGAAACCACTTGCAGAAACCGGTGTTACTAAAACAATTTTTAAAATTCTGTTTTGCTTATCTAGCAGGGATGCCTTTTGAGCAGCCAATCCGCACATAGAATGACCTATTAAATAAAATTTATCCCAATGCAAAGTGTCTGCCAAATTGAAAACATCATTAGCTATTTCATCTGAATTGAATTGACCTTTTATTTCTTTTGATTTGCCATAGCCTCTAACATCCATAAAAGCATAGGTATATTCCTCTATGTTGAGGTATGGAATGGTTGAATTCCAGCTTTCGGCGTCATCCATCCAACTATGTAAGGCAATAACTTTTTTGTCACCGGTACCAATTATATTGTGACCGATTGAAACATTTTTCTCTATTTTCATTTAAATTTGTTTTTATAAAATCATGGACTGAAAACAACTAAATTTTCATTCTAGGAAAATTAGGGTTTATTTTTGCCACACTCTTTCAGAAAAGGCACCATCCAATGTTGGATTAGTCAAGTGGTTTGAGTAATTGCTCATTGTTTTAACCGCTATACCAGCAATTATTCCAAGAACATGAATTTCGGAATAACCAGCTGCCAAAAAGTCGTCTATTTCGGCTTGAGAAACGTTTCCTCTAGTTGCTGTTAATGATCGAGTGAGTTTTGACAAGGCAGCAAATTTTACATCTGGAATTTGTTTTCCTTCTCGAATAGCATTGGTAACTTCTGTTGGAACTTTTGACATTTTATCAGCAATAAAACTATGTGCAGCCATGCAATATTCACAATTGTTTTCATATGCTACTGATAAAAATACTACCTCTTGTTCTGCTGGGGTAAACCCAGAGTTAGCTCTAAAGCTCTTGTATGAATAGGTGTAGGCATCTAACAATGCCGTATTACCGCCCATTGAAACGTACATTTTAGGAACAAATCCTAAACCTTTTTGAGTGTTTTCTAAAATCTCGTTTGTAAGTTGAGAATTATTTAAATTCTCTAATTTTAATTTTGCCATTTTGTATTTATTTTATATAACAAAATTGCGTTTTAAAGAGAAGAAATATTTTGGTTGTTAGTTCAATAATTTGTTTTTTTGGTTCAATATGAAAATTCTTCACAAAAAATCTGTTAAAAACTTTACTTAGAGAAATTAATGCTCTCCCTAAACTCATTGTAAGCCTTAATGACACCATCAGGATCCTCTAATTGCGGCCAATGACCAATATTTTCATTGAGTAATTTTACAATTGGATTTGGGACAATTTCTAAATAACGATTTGCCATTATGATTCCGGAATTGGGATCATAGGGACCGCATATGTAACACATTGGTATTTTTGTGGTTTTCATTGCACTTATCCACCTTTCTTGATGATTGACTTTATCAAACACCAATCTACCTATAAGGTAAGTAATTGACTTTCCGTCATTATAATTCAGAATTTCCCAAAGCTCGTCTAGTAGTTGTTCATCGGGTTGTGTGTTAGGGCCAAAAACTCCTTTAACGGATTTATTAATCTTATCTTTAGAAATGATTCTGCTGATTACTTTACCAATTGGTTTTGGAGATTGTGAAAGAAGCCTTTGAATAAAACGAGGCTTATAAACATCCATAAACAAACCACCATTCATAAATACAACAGAATTGATTTTGAATTTATTTACATTTAAAAGATCTCTGGCTAAAAGTTCTTGAGCAATACTTACCCCTAAATCATGGGACAATATATGAAGTTCGTTTATTTTGAGATGCTTCATTAAATAATTTATGATTTCACAATGTTCTTTGTAGCTATAAACATGGTTCTTAGGCTTATCAGAGAACCCCATACCTAAATAATCCAAAGCTACTATTGAATATTTTTTACTCAATTGACCCCAAACCATTTTCCAATCAAAAGTATTATATGGATAACCGTGAAGAATCAATAAATTTGGACCATTCCCTTCTTTGATGTAAAAAATTTTATTTCCTTTATATTTAAAGAAATCACCTTTATTTTTCCATAATATAACTTGTTGATTCATTGTGTAAATTTATTAAGTATATAATTTTTTAAAGAGTAAATTATTCTAGCATTTAATTGAGTAATCTCTTTTTTTGATTTAATCTATAATTAGAAGGAGAGCATTTGAATTTGTCCTGAAAACTTTTCGAAAAATGTGCCAAATCATTGAATCCGCAATCAAAAGCAATATTAGTTACTCTCTCATCGGATATAAATAATAATTCAGCTGCCATTTCTAATTTTTTTGATTTTATATAGTTTGCTGGACTATCATGATAAACTTTTTTAAATTCTCTTTTGAAGGAAGAAAGACTTAAATTAGATAATTCCGCTAATTCCTTAATCGATAAATTTGAGAAAATGTGATCATCCATTAATTGTTTAAACGTATAATCGATAGGAGAAAAAAGTTGTGACAAAATTTGTTGAATAATAGGTGCATTTTTTGTCTGGCACAACAATAAAATAATTTCCTTTAATTTCAATGCAACAATTTCTTCATTTATAAGAGAAGGGTTATCAAAATAGAACAACAGTCCTTCAATATACTTTTTTATTAGAAAATCGTTATTAATTTTACATATATAGGTGTTCTCTTGTCTGTTTTCAGGTACATTAAAAATCTTAGGAAGTTCTTTTTCATATATTTTTTTTAATATATCTGGATGAAAATGAATAAAAATTATCTCTTGAATTTTTGATGTTTTGAAATTCTTCATTTGGCTGAAATAATTGCCGCATTTTAAAAGTAAGGCGTCTTTTGAATGAACAGATAATTGCTCTTTTTCCAATTGATAATTTATTTCACCTTCAATTACATAAAGAAAACAAGCTTCATCAATTGTTGGGTTTGGTATTTTAAATGGTGTTTTGATGGTAACCTTTTCAAGTGCCAATTTTCCGAAAAGTTCATACATTTCCCGCTTAGTTATCATATATGTTTAAAAAGTAAATAGAAAAGAATCATTCTTGTTTTGTGCGCATAGTTTTTAAAAAAAAAGAGTATATTATAATTCCTTTTTTATAGATTTTAAAAGCAAATATTTTTAGATTTATTTTCAGTCTCTATAGTATATTCTACCTTACAATAAAAGGATAAGCTTTTTTGAAACAAAAGGCTTTTTTTATTCCTGCTATTTTTTGTTAAGTAACATTTTTTATATTAAGGAAAGATAATGGGTTAAAATAACAAATAAATTAGCCAATGCACATGTTTTTTAAGATTTCATTACCCCATACTTTTGTTGATGTATAATAATAAATACAGAAATTATGAAAAAAGAGAAATTTTATGGAAATAATTGGCAAGTATATCCTTTAAGTTTTGATATGTATCAATATGATTCTAAAGGCAGATATATTAAAGATTTAATATTGAATAATAATTATGCAACTAAAATGAATATTTCAGAAATGAATTTGACGATAATAAAACTTTCGGCTTTTGATTTAGATGGAAATGAGCATTTTGTTACTGATTTTAAAGGAAATAATTTAATAAAAATTAAAGGTCTTTTTGGAGGTGATTTTTTAAGATCTACAAGTCTGCTTAAATTAGGTTCTGGCACTTACAATATTTTACGTTTTTATCTTGGAAAAAAAGGAAATAGTTTTGTTTATAGTGATAGAAGCGAAGAATTAGTATCGGATTTTAATTTTCTAGATTTCAATATTGAAAATGGACTAAACATTAAAGGAAATGAATCGCCAGAAGTTTTATTAAGGTTTGACTTTACACCTTATGAAAGAATTAATTATTTCAAATTAGCCTTTCAGTTTTTTGAAAAGTCTAGAAATTTTACTGGTAAATTTGTTGATGGACTAAGTAGTTTAATGGTTAAAGGCTAACCCCTTTTAATATAAAAATTTTGTAAATATAAAGCCAAGAGTTTACTCTTGGCTTTATTCTTTTGTCAAACTTTAAAAAAAGGAATGTTCAATTAATTGTTAAGCTAACAGAATCACTTTTTAAATTGTTAGAATTCACTTTGATTTTTACAATACCTTTCTCTTGATTTGATTTTATTATAACCATAGCTTTTCCATAAAACAAATTAACATGATTTGTCTGAAAAGGCTCAAAAGATTGTGGATTGCCGTTTCCAACTCCGGCAATTTGGACATTACCTTCAATGGATATTTCTATTTTATTATTGGCTAAAGGGTTTAACACACCATGTTTGTCATAGGCTTCAACAAGAATATAACTTAAATCTTCACCATTGGCTTTTAAGGTTGTCCTATTCGGCGAAAGTTTAAGTGAAAATGGTTCCTCGGCTGTTTTTATAGTTTCTTCAGCAATAGCTTTTTCGTTTTTGTATGCCACAACTTTTATGTTCCCGGGGGAATAGACTACATTGTTCCAAATGAGCCTAAAGCGTTCTACAGAGTTTTTTGATGCTGGTTTTTTACACTGTTTTCCATATGATTTTCCGTTAACAAAAAGTTCTCCACAATCTCCATTGGTATATGCGAAAACTGGAATGGTATCACCTTCTTTTCCTTGCCAGTTCCAATGAGGTAAAATATGGACCATATTATCATCAGGTTTCCAATAACTCTTATACAGATAATATCTGTCCTTAGGGATGCCAACCAGATCTACAATGCCAAAATATGAACTTCGTGAAGCTTCTTTGTCGGTCATTCCAAGTAATTTTACCGCAGCATTGTTATAAGGTGTCGGCTCTCCTAAATAATCAAATCCTGTCCAAACAAATTCTCCTGCAACATAAGGTTCATCCTGCTGCCACATAAAATCATCATCTGCCATTTCAGCCCACTCTGGGGCATTTAAATCATAAGAACTTACCTGTAATGATCTTGTGAAGTTTGTTTTTTCTTTAGGCAATGGAAATTCATAAAAACCTCTTGTACTCACGGTAGAAGCTGACTCACTTATAATAACAGATTTGTTGGGTTCAAGTTGTCTTGCTAACCTGTAGCGTCTCCCATAATTCCAAGAATGAATGTCATAGTATTCAAAATGTCTTAGTGATGCACTTTCCATATTGTCACAAACAAGAGTAACTGGTCTGGAATGATCATATTTTCTAACATAATTAACCATTGTATGGAGCTTCTTAAAGCCATTGTCTATATTCCATTGTACATCCCCAATTTCATTGCCAACGCTCCAAATAAAAACACAAGGATGATTTCTGTCTCTTTCAACAAAATTTCTAATATTTCTATGAGCGAATTCATCAAAATCGGTAGTGTCTGTTATGTCTGCTTTGGCGTCGTATTTATCAAAGATTTCATTAAAGACCAGTAAGCCCATGTTATCACATAATTCCAGCAATTCAGGTGCAGCTACATTGTGGCTATTTCTTATGGCATTTACTCCCATAGATTTCATGATTTCCAGTTGGCGTTCCATAGCTCTATAATTGAAGGCCACACCTAAGGGGCCAAAATCACTATGTAGATTAACCCCTTTAAGTTGAATACGTTTATGATTTAGGTAAAGTCCGTCATCTGGAGTAAATTGAATAGTGCGAATTCCAAAAGTTATTTTTTGAGTATCAATGATACGGTCATTTTTATAAACATTTGTGATGACACTATACAAATATGGATTTTCTGTATCCCAAAGGAGGGGGTTTGAAAGCTGAAGCGTAATCTCAAAGTCTTTACTTTTTTCAGAAAGGATTTTATGTTCTATGAATCCTTTCCTAAGTTCCTCACCCGAAGGACTGTAAATAATATATTCCGCTTTTATGATTTCTAATTGCTTAGTTTCGTTAACAATAGAGGAGTTTATTGTAACGTTGGCATAATTAGGCTTTATAATTGGCGTAGTAATTTGAGTCCCCCAAACATTAACATGAATAGGATTGGTAACCAGCATTTGTATCTTTCTGAAGATTCCACCACCGGGATACCACCTACTATCATGTTTACGGGTATCTGCATGAATTGTTATAACATTTTTTCCTCCAAAATGCAAATGTTCAGTAATATCTAAATAAAATGAACTGTAACCATAATCCCATTTGCCAACTAATTCACCGTTGATATATATTTCCGGAAAAGCCATAATCCCATCAAAAACAAGAATAACTTTTTTGTCTTTGTATGAATTTGGAATGTCTAAAAGCTTTCTATACCATCCTTCAGCTTTCCATGGGAGTTTGCCGGTATCTCCATTGCCATCTATAATGAAATTTTCGCCAATAGCCCAATCATGAGGAATACGAATGGTTTCCCAAGAAGAATCATCAAAATCAACTGAAGTTGGAAGATCTTGGGTTCCTTTAAAAAATTTCCAATCCTGATTCAAGGATGTTTGTTCTCTTGTTTGAGCTAATGTTGATACACCTATGAAGACAAGGGTTAAAAATTTAATGAGAGTATTTAAATTCATTTCATTTAGTAATAGGTGGCTAAAATAACTAAAAAAATTAAACCCTACCAGTACCTACCAGTTTTTTTAATATATTTGCCGTATGAAAATAATTTCTGTAGAAGATAATTTAGGGACACCCAAGTACAAACAGATTGTACTTTCCATAGAGAATGCCATTACTTCTGGTCAATTAAAAAAGGGAGACAGTTTGCCTTCAATAAATGCTATTAAGAATAAATTCTCTTTATCAAGAGATACCGTTTTGATGGCATTCAATGAATTAAAGGTTAGGGGGATCATTGAATCGGTTGTTGGAAAAGGGTATTATTTAAAAAGTGAAAATGTTGAAGTAACACAAAAAATATTTTTACTGTTTGATGAATTGAATGCGTTTAAAGAAGATTTGTATAATTCATTCTTGAAAAACCTTAGTGGTAATGTACAAGTTGATATTTTCTTTCATCATTTTAGTTTTGACATGTTTTCAAAACTTATCAATGACAGCATTGGGAACTACAATTATTATGTTATTATGCCTGCCAATTTAAGGCATACAGATAAGGTTATTGAAAAATTACCTAACGATAAAGTTTATATTTTAGATCAGACCCACGAGGAGCTTAAACAATATCCTGCTATTTATCAAAACTTTGAGGATGATATATACCATAGCTTAAAAATGGCTGTTACATTGTTGAACAAATACAAAAAGATTGTGCTTGTGTTTCCTCAGAAAAAGCAGCCTCAAGGTATGTTAATCGGATTTCAGAAATTTAGAAAGAGCACCAATTTTCAGTATGAAATAATAGACAACTTAGAGGGCAGAATTCTGCAAAAAAATGAAGCTTATTTGGTTCTTGATGACCAAGATCTTATTGTTTTGATTAAGAAGATGAAAGATCAAAAATTTACTTTAGGACAAGATATAGGTGTTATATCGTATAATGAAACTTTGCTTAAGGAAATTGTTGAAGGAGGGATTACAACCATCTCAACTGATTTTAAGCAAATGGGAAAACGTCTTGCAGAAATGATTCTTAATAAAGAACGATGCCTTATTGAGAACCCTAATAATTTGATCATTCGAAATTCAATTTAAGTACTCAATAATATATAACACTTAATGAAAGATACTTTAATAAAAAATATTGAATCAGCATATAAGTCCTTGTTTAAGGATAACCCTGTTTTAATTGATTCTCCAGGTAGAATTAATATCATAGGTGAGCATACCGATTATAATGAAGGTTTTGTATTACCGGCAGCCATTGATAAAGGAATCGTTGCTGCAATTGGGAAAAGTGACTCTGATTTTTGTTCGGTTTTAGCTTATGATTATAATGAAAAACATGAGTTCTTAACGGATGATATTCAACCCATACCTAATGGAAATTGGAAAAATTATGTTATTGGTGTTGTAGCAGAAATTCAAAAGAAATCTATTAAGGTTCCTCCATTCAATCTTGTGTTTGGGGGGGATATTCCTAGAGGAGGAGGTTTATCATCTTCTGCGGCATTAGAGAACAGTATTGTTTTTGGTTTGAATGAATTATTTGGTCTGGGAATGAGTAAGGAAGAAATGATCCTTATTTCACAACGAGCCGAGCATTATTATGTGGGAGTGAGGTGTGGTATCATGGATCAATATTCCAGTATGTTTGGAAAAGAAGATCATGCTTTATTACTGGATTGCAGAACTCAAATCGCTAAACCTATTCAAATTGATTTTCAAGATTATGAATTGGTACTTATTAACACAAATGTAAGCCACAAATTGGTTGATGCTGAATATAATAATAGGAGAGAGGTGTGTGAAAAAGTAGCCTCTTTGCTAGATATAAAGTCATTAAGAGATGCAACACGTGAACTTCTAAATACGGTGAAGAGTCAACTATCTGAAGATGAATATCAAAAGGCGCTCTATGTCATCGAAGAAAATGACAGAGTCTTAAAAGCAGCAAAAATGATCGAGCAGAATGATTTAGAGGCGCTTGGGAATTTACTTTTTGAGGCACATCAAGGCGTGCGATATCAATTTAAAGTGAGTTGTAAAGAATTGGATTTTTTAGTAGATAAAGCAAAGGGAAACCCCAATGTTATTGGAGCTAGAATGATGGGAGGCGGCTTTGGAGGTTGTACCATTAACTTGGTAAAAAAAGAAGCAGTTAAGCATTATACTCAAGAAATTTCAGAAGCCTATGTGAAAGCATTTAACAAGGCATGCTCCATTTATTTTGTCAATCTATCAGAAGGCACACACGTAATCAATGGTAAATAATTATGAATTCAGATTTACAAAATTACTCGCATAAACGATATAACAGCCTAACAGGGGAATGGGTTTTAGTATCGCCTCACAGAGCCAAACGGCCTTGGCAAGGTCAGCAAGAAGACGTTAATCCAGAGATTAGACCCAGTTATGATGAAACGTGCTATTTATGTGCAGGGAATACAAGGGCAAATGGGGAAGTGAACCCGGATTATGAAGATGTCTTTGTCTTTGTTAATGACTTTTCGGCACTTCATGAAACATCTCCTGATTTTCATGTCAATCAGGGACTGATTAAAGCAGAAAGTGAACAAGGTATCTGTAAAGTTATTTGTTTCAGCCCGGATCACTCCAAGAGTTTAGCGCAAATGTCTGTTAAGAATATTCAAAAAGTCATTCATGCATGGCAGCAGGAATACCATACATTAGGAGCGTTGGAAAATATCAATTACGTTCAAATCTTTGAAAACAAAGGTGCTATCATGGGATGCAGTAACCCACACCCGCATGGCCAGATATGGAGTCAATCGTCGCTACCCAATGAAATCGTAAAGAAAGATAAGCAGCAACTTGATTATTTCAAAGCCAATAAAAAAACTTTGCTGGAAGATTATTTAAAACAAGAATTAGAATTACAAGAACGTATTATTTTTGAGAATAAGGCTTTTGTAATAGTAACGCCTTTTTGGGCAGTATGGCCTTATGAAGCTATGATAATTCCTAAAGTAGCTCAGAAGGATATAAGCGACATGAGCTTAGAAGAAACCAACTTGTTTACTGAAGCTATATCTGTGTTAACCAAAACTTACGATCGTTTGTTTAATTCCTCGTTCCCATATTCAAGCGGTATTCACCAAGCCCCTACAAACAACCAGAACAATGATCATTGGCATTGGCATATGAGTTTTTATCCACCGTTATTAAGAAGTGCTACCGTCAAAAAATTTATGGTCGGGTATGAGATGTTTGCCAGTCCTCAACGAGATATTACGGCAGAAACGGCTGCTTCAATTTTAAAAAATCTGGCGGGTGCCTTATAAAAACTAATTATTGATTATCATGAAATCTAAATTACTATCAATTGGTTTTCTGTTAATGCTCAACGTAGGATGTATGTTGTCACAAACAAATTCTAAAGGAAATGTTTTTGTGGACAATGAAGGTATTATGAGATGGGAAAACACGAATGAAGAAGTTAAAGGATTTGGGGTTAATTATACGGTTCCTTTTGCGCATGCCTTTCGTTCGGCAAAACGTATGGGGATTGACCCAAAAACAGTCATAGACAATGATGTTTACCATTTTTCAAGATTAGGGTTTGATCTGTACAGAGTTCATGTTTGGGATACCGAGATCAGTGATACATTGGGAAATGTCATTGATAATGAGCATTTAGACACTTTTGATTATTTATTGTGGAAACTTAAAAATGCCCATATCAATTTCGTTATTACTCCCATAGCCTTTTGGGGAAATGGCTGGCCGGAACCGGATACTAAATCTCCGGGGTTTTCTAATAAATATGGCAAAGAAGCATGTTTAACAAACCCAGAGGCTATTGAAGCACAAAAGAATTATTTAAAGCAATTCATAAACCATGTTAATCCATATACAGGTGTAGCCTATAAAGATGAGCCTAATCTTATTGCATTTGAAATCAGTAATGAACCGCACCACAGAGGAGAAAGAGAGAAGGTAACGGAATTTATTAGTGGCATGATACAAGCCATAAGGCAAACTGGAGCTCAAAAGCCTATATTTTATAATATGAGCCATGCGGTTCATTTTATGGAGGATTATTTTAAAGGTGGGGTGCAAGGAGGCACGTTTCAATGGTATCCAACCGGATTAGGGTATGGAAAAGAATTAGCAGGCAATTTGTTGCCCAATGTCGATGAGTATAATATGCCGTTTGATTCTGTTTTTAAAAAATATCATGGTGCCAAATTAGTTTATGAATTTGATGCTGCCGATGTTGACAGGTCCTACATTTATCCGGCAATGGCCAGAAGTTTTAGAGAAGCCGGAATTCAAATAGGCACACATTTTTCGTATGATCCAACTTTCTTGGCTTCTTTTAATACAGAGTATAACACACATTATATGAATTTGAATTATGCGCCTCAAAAAGCATTGGCATTAAAGATTTGCTCTGAGGTTTTTCATGAGATCCCAATGAATTCAGATTTTGGGTTATATCCTAATAATACAACTTTTGGGAACTTTAAGGTAGACTATAAAAGAGACCTCGCTGAATATAGATCTGAAACTAAATTCTTTTATACCAATTCTACGGACTCTCCTTTAAAAAATGAATCGAAAATTGAAGAAATAGCTGGATTTGGTAATTCCCCGGTTGTGAATTATGATGGTTTAGGAGCTTACTTTCTGGATAAAATGTCAAAGGGAGTTTGGCGATTAGAAGTCATGCCAGATGCTATTTGGGTTGATAATCTTTTTGGAAGGAACAGCCAGGATAAAAAAGTAACTGTAATTAATTGGGAAACCCATTCTATGCAAGTGAATTTAAATGATCTGGGAGATGATTTTAAGGTAATACCAATTAATGAAGGGAATGAATTTATTCCGGATATAAAAGGCAAATCGTTTCAAATAAGACCGGGAACGTATGTTATGAGTAAAAGTGGAATTCAACAACAATGGACAAAAACAGACGCATTCAAAACACATAACCTAAATGATTTTTATGCACCGCTATCCAATGTTGATAAGGTATATTTTAAACATGATCCCATCAAGACCATTACAGAAAATGATGAACTGGAAATAGAAGTTCAATGTGTTACACCAAATACACTCAAAGAACTGACATTGTTTGGTCATACTAGTGATGGACACTATTTTAATCAGAAATTAGAGTATTTAGGAGCTTATAAATACAAGGCTACCATTGCCTCAGAATATATACAGAAGGGATTTGTGAACTATAATATTGTAGTGAAGTTGAGTGATAGTAGTAAGGTTACATTTCCATCGGGGAAAAAAGGGAACCTTTATGATTGGGATTTCTATGATAGAACACCTTACCAAGTAACTGTAGTATCTAAAGAAAGTCCCATCTATTTATTTAATGCCATAGATGACACTAATGATTTAGTGAGAACGTGGAAACGCTCTTTTAAATTGGTGCCTACAGAGAATTACAAAGAGGCAGAATACCAAATGAATATTGAAAAATTATTTAGGCCGGATATTGAGGACTTGAATGCAAATCCTATTTATGATTATTCATTTAAGCATTTTATTTTAGATAACATAAGAGGAAGGAAAGAAGATTTAAAAGAAAAACAGCATATTGTATTTAAAGGGCATGCTTTAAACAATAAACCTTGTAAGCTTCAGGTCGCTTTTGTTTTAGAGGATGGTTCAACTTATGGGAAAGTCATTGATATAGGTTTAGAAGTATCAGACTATGAAATTAAGATAAAAGATTTAAAACCTGTTAAAACAGTAACTTTACCCAGGCCATATCCTAGTTTCTTGCCTTATTTTTTAGAACATGACATCAATTCAGATTTTGATATTGACAAGATAGAAAGTATCCAATTCTCAATTGGACCTGAAATTCCTGAAGATGAATTTGAGACACCTCAAGGAATTGCAATAATAAGTGTGAGTTTACAGTAAAAAAAGCTCCTTAAAAACTTAAGGAGCTTTTTTTAGAAAAATATTATTCAACTAATTTACCTTGAATTGAAAAATTTCTGATTCAGAGGTATTATTTTGACTATCAGTTGTTATAATTCTCCAATAATAAATATTCCCTGATGCAACATTTACAGAAAAATTTGTTGTATTGGTAGTCCCAATAGTATTGGTAGGTGTAGTAACTGTTCCAAACAATACACTATAGTTTACAATATCATTGTCTACATCACTACCAGTCCATTGTAAGGACACATTATTGGTAGATGCTGCTAATGATGTTCCCATGGTTGGTGCTACTAATTCGGCAGGAAAGGGAGCGTAAGATGTTACAGCCTCTCCAGCGTTATAAAATTTCCATGTAGCACTTTGTGCAGTTTGTGTTCCAGAATTTTTAGAAACTACATACCACGAATACGGAGTACCCCTTAAAATGGTTAAAGTTAATTGAGAACTTGTACTAGTATAATTGGTTGTAGTTTGTGTATCTAAATTTTTCAGGTACAATTGATATGAGTTAGCATTGGTAGCATCGTTCCAATCAAATGTAACATCACTTTGAGTGCTTGTGAAGTTATTGCCTTCAGTGCATTCAGAATTTTGATTCGGAAAAATTAAAGAAGCTGCCCCCGGAGGGTCAATAACAACTGGTTCTGGGTCATCACCGCCACCACTACAGTTGAAAACAAAGGGAAAGCAAATGATAGCAGTAATTAAATATAAATATGACTTTTTCATTAGTTCTTGATAATTTTTAAGCTTTTATTGTCCTCTTTAGTATTCACGTTCAAAATATAGATACCTTTTGAAAAACCAATGGTGTTGATTTCCAAGTAATTCTCATTGGTTTTAGTGCTGTAAACTTGGTTTCCAATAATAGAATAAATGGTTATAGTAGTCATCTCTTTTTTTGAATGACCTAAATAAACTTTTAAAATATTATCTGAAATTGGATTAGGGAAAACTTTTAAATCATTGCCATAAAAAATGGTTTCTTCATAAATTCCTTGACAAATTTTTTCACCTTCAACACTAATCATATTGGTTCCATTACTTAATTCCAATTCAATAGTAAAATTTTTGGTTTGTGTTGTAACACCATTTAAGGTGACTTTGTAAACTGAACTACCACTCATGGTAAGTGAAACAGAATTTTTAGTATTATCAACCTTTGAAATAACTGAAATATCTTCAGGCTCAGTAACAGACACATTAAAACATTGCTCATAGTCAGGCTGTCCTTCAACAGTAATACATACCTCATAATTACCTGCTTGTAAATTTCCGGCCGTATAGGTAGTAGTAAAAGCATTGTTAAGGTTAACTCCGTTACCAACAATATGAGCAGTATAATTCAGGTTTTGGTTAGCCGTAATATTGATACTACCATTATTACTGTTTCTACAGGTTTCACTGTTTACTTGTATAGAAAAGTTGTTAGCTGGTAAACTAAACACCTCGCACCCATTTACGTCTACAGAAGCGCCTAATGGTGTATTTGGACAATTATCATTAGCATTAGGTACACCATCGCCATCCAAATCATCTGGATCTACATGTGGCTTATTGCCAAAAACCTTGTATTCTCCAGGTGCCAAAGTAATTGCCATGAACATGTTAGTAACTTCTAAAGGAGAATTTCTATCCAATAGACTGTACCATGTTCCGGTATAAGGAAAATCAGGAGCAACATTTTTAGATACAATATCAAAATTGGCTATAATGATAACATCTTTTAAATCTGTAGTAGGGAGAGTATTATCCCAAACATGAATTTTTGGAGTTAAGGTGTTAGTAGTTATTGAATAATCACCTTCAAAAACCGCTTCACTGATTTTAAGTTCATTTAATCTGGACCACGTTTTATATATGGCATTTCTATTATCATCAGCAAGCCAGTTTTCTGCCCATTGAGGTTGTGGTTTTGTTGCTAATTTACAGTCTGTGTTATAAGAACCATCGGTACAGGTAAAAATAGAGTTTTCCATACCAAGTTCTCCAAAATGCCATATCATTTTTGGCCCCGGAATAGGAATGGTTACGACACCCAAAGCCGACATTCTTGATAACGCCGTATTTAAATCTTTTATATTGTAGTTTGCATTACTTTTTCCACCTACAATATTTTTATACATTAAACGCTCTTCATCATGACTTTCAGCATAACCCATAACACGATTACCTAGAAAGCCGGTATGTGCTTTGTAGCCCATTCTACTGATATCATAATTAGAAGCATTTCCCGTTGTTAATTGACCATACTGATCGGTCATTTTACCCCACATCATAACTCCTTTACCTTCATTAAATTTGTAATTGGCCCATTCTTTTTCTTCAGCATCTGAGCCTAAGTGTTCAAAAATGGCATAGTGAGTCGGGTCAAGACTCCAAGAATAATCAACATATTCTTTTAAAATAGCTACTCGATCTGCTTGATATGAACCCGTACAGCCTTCATCACTTTCAGTACAATTTTGTGTAAATCCTTTGGTTAAGTCCCATCTAAATCCATCTATTTTAAAATCTTCAATCCAATGTTTTATAACGCTTTTTACATAATTTTTAGTTAGTGCACTTGAGTGATTAAAATCGTTGCCTACATTATATGAATGTTTAGCCACTGTATTGAAATAAGGGTTTTCTGAAGTTGGACCGCCATAACCATTACCGTCAGGATCGTCCATCCACATACGCACCATAGGGTTTCTTCCAAAGGCATGATTTAATGCAATGTCAAGAATAACAGCAATACCATTTTGATGACATACATCTATGAGTTCTCTAAGTTTATCTTCTGTGCCATAGAATTTATCTAATGCCATATGAAATGCGGTGTTATAGCCCCAGCTTTCATTACCCTCGTATTCCATAACCGGCATGAGCTCAATGGCGTTCACATTCAAATTTTTAAAGTAATCAATTTTGTCAATCAAATCTTGGTAATTCCTGTTAGCGTCAAAATCACGTACTAAAACTTCATAAACTATTAAGTCATCTTTTTTTGGTTTGCTAAAGTTAGTTACCTGCCAGTTATATGGAGCTTGACCGGTTTTCAAAACTGTTACCTCAAAAGGGTTACCTGTATTTGGATAAGTAGGTAAGTTAGGATAGTTTCCAGAAGGTATTCCTGGATCGTCATAAGAACTTAATACTAATGTAGAAAATGGATCTGCTACTTTTACTAAAGCAGGGGAGTTTGCTATTGGGTTTTGGTCAACAATCCAATACTGATAAGTTTCCAGTTGACCTGGGGTCAGACCAGTCAATTCCAGCCAAAACTTGGTGCTTGAAGTGTCTTTCTTCATAGCATAGGTTGCATCTGGCTGCCAACTATTAAAACTACCAGCTACATATATAAAATCTTTAGATGGTGCATCAATAACCAAAGTGGCTTTTGTTGCATCACCTGCATTATAATTGATCCCATCAACCAAACCGGCTGGTAATGCTTGGTCTGGAATATTTGGGTTAACAACAACAGAGAAGTTTCGTACTTTAGTTGTGGTATTTTGAGTAACCTCTAATGCATAATTTTGATTAGACGTTATATTAGAATGAGTGTAAGAATAGCTTGTTATTGAAGATTGGTTATCAATAACAACACCGTTGGCTTTTAATGTATAGTCGGCAATTCCATTAGTATTATTGGCCTCAATAAGTAAATTCCCTCCCGAAGTTAAAATTGTAGGATTTGATGTTGGAGATGTTAAGTTTAATTGAAATGCACCTACTGAAATATTTAAATCTGCAGTTTGTGTATTTCCATCGGCACTTCGTAATACAAAATCTATTGCCGTAATTGTACCAGCTGGGTTGTTGTAAAATTCTTTAATAGAAGGGGTAATATTGAGACTGTATATTTCTCCGGAAACAAGTGTTAAGGCTGGCTGGGTGCTGTTGTTGTTCCAACTGCCAATAACATTTTGCCAATGTGTTGTGTCATTTAACGTAACTCCAGTATGTGCATAAATGACCCCAGTGTAAGATTGTAAAGGGGTTCCTGTTGCATCAAATAGCAAAACAGCCGAATCAGTTTCTCCAGGAGTAATTCCTCCTTGCCATGATAAAGTCTGGGCAAAAGAAAATGATGTTATAAATATTAAAAATATGAAAGTAATTTTTTTCATGATTTAATTTCTTTTGGAAAAAAAAGGCTGATATTATCAGCCTTTTTTTAAAAATAGTTATCTTATTTTAGTTAGGAATAATCACATAACCACCATCTAAATCATTGAACCAAACATCATAACTGCCTGTAGGTTCATTAAATGGTATGTTATCACCACCACCAGCTAAAACAGCTGTACCATATAGTTCAGAAGAACCCGTATATCTCCATACATTATCCCAGGTATTATCAGCCCTAATTAACATAGATCCTCCACTAGTAAGTGTAATACCATTTAAATACCATAAATGTGGGTTATTTGGATCTTGGGTAAAATCAGTGTCTGTTCCCCAACCACCTGGTGTGGCATCTCCAATGAGACCTATAGTAGGATAGGTAGCAGCTCCTGATGCATCATAAGGTTCAACGGTAAAACTACCTGATTCCCCCACAGTAGTAAAGGTATATTTGTAATAACCTGCACTAGCTACGTTAAATGTACCGGGATCTGAACCACCACCTGGATTTACTGCTAATGTGCTTCCATCATTGGTTCCCCATTGTGGTTGCCATTGTCCTAAGGTTTCTAATAATTTAAAAGCGCCAGCACCAAAGTATCCGGTAAAGAAATAAGCGTTAGGCACATCTTGATCTCTAAAAATAGGAGGGTTATTATTGTTGTTATTCCAACCAGGAGTAGTAGCATCGCCAACTAAGAATAGGTAGGGGAAAGAAACGTTATATGGTGTTACTGAAATGGTAACAACATCAGAAATTCTTTCAAGAATATCTCCATTTTCATTTGTGATTCTAGCTATTATACGAATAGCTAAATCTCCAGCTACATCAAACGGAAGTCCGGCTCCTAATGCAACGGCATTTAAATCAGATTGATTTAAAGCCATTAAAGTTTTATTTGTAAGAGCCCCAACAATTACAGGGTCTGCAAAATTTGAACCGGCTATTGATGCTTCAATAGTATAGTTAACCTCAATACCTAAAGTAGATGATAAAACAGCATCTGAAAACTCAATGTTAGTTGCAAATTCACCAGATGTAGCTAATGTAAGTACAAACGCATCATTTTCAGAAGGGCTTGTTATCTGAGGGTTTTCAATTGGATAAGTGGTCACCAAGTACAAAACAGTATTACTGTTAATGCTTCCGGCATTAACCCTTAAATAAACAGCAATGTCTCTAAATGTAGTTACACCAGCACTTCTTATGGCCGTATTTAAATCTTCAACAGTAATTGAAAAAGAATTTGTGTTGACAGTACCTAGAGTTATAGGTGCCGTAAAAGCATCATCAAGAGACATCTCAACAGTATAGGAAGAGCTACCTGTAACTTCATCATTCCATGAAACGGTAAAGGCATTGTTTGTTGGTAAACCAAAGTTTAAAAACACACTACTAATCCCAGGTTGCTGCAATGTAAAAGCAGGATCTGGTGACGTAATTATAAGGCTTTCTTCGGTATTACAGCTTACCAAAGCAAAAAGCAAGGCAAGTAGAAAAAAGCTTGGTTTTTTAATATATTTATTCATTTTTCTTTTTTTTAATGATTATAAATTTAACGGAATCATGATATAACGTCCGGTTAGATCGTTAAACCAAACATCATAATCGTCTTCAACAACCACAGGAATATTTCCTCCATTAGCAGTAGCTACCCCGGAAAAAGAAATAGTACTACCCCAAGCTGTTCCATCAGCTGAAAATGTAAGATCACCAGGTACTAGATGTACACTTAATGCATACCAGATATGGCCGTCAAAATCTAATGGGGTCATGTCTGTTGTAATTAAGCTAGATCCTTGAATAGATAATGATGTTGGACTGTCTATTCCGTCAGCATTAAAAGGCTCAAAAGTAAAAGTTTTGTTTCCAAAATCCATCGTGAATGTATAGAACCCTTCTGGGATACCATCACCTCCGCCATAAGGAAATCTTTCTGGTTCTGGAGATGAGTTTGTAGCTGTAGTACCCCAAAATGTACTTCCATCATCAGTACCATATTGTGGGTGCCATTGTCCCTTAGTTTCAATCACTTTAAAATGGCCATTAGCAAAGTAACCAGTATAATAATAAACATTACTATTATTTTCATCTCTATATAAGGCTGGGTTATTGCTGTTATTATTCCAATTTGGAGCTGTAGCATCCCCTACTAAATAATAATCATTAAACACATAGTTAAAGTATGGGTATACATTAAAACTAATACTGTTTGAAGAAACAGGTAACCCATTTTGTGTTCCTAAATTAGAAACCACTCTTGCGTAAAGCGTAGCCCATTCAAAAGGATTTAAACCGGCATTTCCTGCGGCATTGTTTAATTCAGAAACGGAAAGTGTAACAGTATTATTCCCGTTTACGGTTGCGGGTATAACACTGTTAGTAAATGCTTCATCAGCTGATAACTCCAAAGAGTAATTAATTGAAGCTTGTTGGCCATAATCGGCTTCTGTCCAATTGAAAGTTACTGCAGGGTTATTAGTATTAAATGCATCTAGCTCTATTTCTGTTATAGTTAAATCAGATAACGTAACAGGATCGGTTTCAGACACCACAAACTTATCTGTGGTATCGTCACATGAACTCAACAGCAACATTGCAAATGCTGTTAGTGTAAAAATTGATATTTTTTTCAAATTTTTCATTTTTAATTCATTTATTATTAATACCCTGGGTTTTGAGTAAGATTAGGGTTTGCAGCCATACTAGCTGTTGGTATTGGATAAACGTTGAAGTGTGAAGGAAGTGAAATTCCATTACTACCATTACCTTTCCATGCCCAGTTGTAGTTACCACCGGTGTATTTGCCAAATCTAATCAAATCTTGTCTTCTGTGAGCTTCCCAATAAAGTTCTCTGGATCTTTCATCTAAAATAAAATCTAATGTTAAATCTCCACTTGCTATCAAATTAGCGTTGTTAGCCCTTGTTCTAAGGGTATTTACGTAACCAACCGCAGTAGCTAAACTACCTCCGCCGCCTCTTAAATGCGCTTCAGCATACATTAAATAAACATCGGCTAATCTAAATAGAGGGAAGTCTGTATCAACAAATGTGGTGTGAACACCAAAACCACCAGTAGATGTAGCGTTTGAATATTTTTGAACAATGTATCCAGTATCTTTATCAGAAATATCAACGATATCAATAGGGCGATCTTCCTTAATAAGCGTATTACGGTCATCATTGTCATAAGAAGCATCCCAAAGATTGGCAAATTGTTTTCTAACTCTAAGAGCGCCTCCCCATCCACCGGCACTAACACCAACTTCAGCTCCATTTACTTCTATACTTCCAACAGAACCGTTGATCATTACGGTTGTTGGCCCATAGTTTTGAGTTGTAATACCATCTGAAACAATAGGGAAAATAATTTCGTTTTTAGCGTCGTTGGTATTATTGTCAGCCATAAAATTATAAAGATAATTCGACGCCAATGAGTAACCACTTGAAATTATTTTATCACAATAGGTTATACAATCAGCATAATGATCTGCACCAATATAAACTTGAGCATTTAGGTAGATTTTAGCTAAAATCATATAAGCCACAGCTTTATCAGCTCTACCATATTCATTTTGTCTTGCGTCTACTAGATCAGCGTCGATATCTTTTAATTCACTTTCAATAAAAGTAAAGAGTTGTGCTCTGTCATAAACTTCTGGTTGAGAATTAAGAGGAGTGTCTTCAGTTGCAAAATTAGCTTTTCCAAAGATATCCATCATATAATAATAAGCCATGGCTCTCATTAATCTGGCTTCAGCTCTATAAGCAGTTATGTCACTTCTAGTAGAAGCCGAAACGTTTCTTGAATCCAACTTCTCATTGGTGGTTTCTCTTAAGAAATTATTAGCTAATGCAATGGATAAATGGGCTCTACTGAACATACCCAATAATAATGGGTTTTGCGTAGTCCATATATTTCTTTGAAGCTCTCTGGTGCCAGGGTCATTTTCATAAGACCAAACCATTTCATCTGCAGCAAGTGTTTGAACGTATAAAAGAACACGCCCAAATTGACTGGTTCCAGCATCAATATTTTTTAGGTTGGAGTTTCCAGCGCCATCTGTTCCAGTTAAGGCTAAATTAGCATAAACACCACCTAAAACTCTTTTATAAGCTGACTCAGTTTTAAATAAATCTTCGCTTAAAATAGTTTGATCATCTTTAGGTACTATATTCAAATCATCGGTACAAGAAGATGTCAATGCAACGATAAGGAGACATATAAAACCAATAGTTTTGTTAATTTTAAATATTGTTTTCATAGTTGTTTTTTTTAAAATTTAAAATTAGCTCCAGCTAGAATATTTCTAGATCTTGGATAGATTAAATTATCAATACCTTGGGTGTTTGAAGAACTAGGAACTGATACTTCGGGGTCTAAACCACTATAATTAGTGATGGTAAATACGTTTTGAACGCCACCCCATAATCTAATGCTTTTTAATGTTTTAGTTAAATTTTTAAAAGTATATCCTAGAGTAATATTATCCATTTTTAAGAAAGACGCATCTTCAAGGTAAATGTCTGAAATAATAACGTCTGAGGTTCTTTGGAAACCTGTGTTTAACACTGATTTTGGTAAATTAGCAAGCACAGAGTTATCTAAGATTCTTTCATATTGAGATCTTGAAGAGTTTACGTTATTATAAACATAATTTCCAAGGTTTGCTCTTAAATTAAATGATAGATCGAAGTTTTTGAAATCTATGGTTGACTGGAATCCTAAAATCACGTTAGCACCTGGGCTTTCTTTTAGATAACGATCATTATCATTTATGATATTGTCACCATTTAAATCAACATAAGCACCTTCAATTGCATTTCCATTGGAATCATATAGTTGCTTAAACACACTAAAAGAATTAGGAGCTTCACCTTCTCTTAATATTTGGATATTATTTCCTGTACCACCAGAAATACCTCCGGTTCTTACATCTTGCCCCAAAGCTAGTTTTTCTATTTTTCTATCTAAGAATGTTGCGTTGAAGTTAAAATTAACATTAAAGTCGTCTTTTTTAACAACATCTGCATTTAATGAAAATTCAATCCCTTGAATTTGTAACTCTCCAATGTTTTGGATGATACTATTAGAAAAGTTAGTACCATCAGCAACAGAAGCAACAAATAATAAATCTTTTGAATTTTTTTGGAATAAGTTTAAGGAACCCGTAAGTCTTTCGTCAAATAAGCCATAATCAAGACCTAATTCAATGGTAGTGGTTTCTTCCCATTTTAAGTCAGGATTAATTTCTGATGCAATTAAAGAATTTATAACCGTATTGTTAAATTGATATTGAGAGTTTTCATTACCTGCTCTGTATCGGTTTAAGAAAATATCTTTTTCACTTACATCTTGTTGTCCTGTTATGCCATAACCGGCTCTTAGTTTTAAAGTAGAAATTGTTTTTGAATCCTTTAAAAAGTCTTCATCACTTATTTTCCAGGCTATGGCAGCAGCAGGAAAATCACCCCATTGGTTGTCTTTACTGAAACGAGAGGTTCCATCACGTCTGTAAGTTAATGTTAATAGATATTTATCAAGCACATTAAAATTGGCCCTTCCAAAGAAACCGATTAATACCACATCTGGGTCAGCGAAACTGCTCGCAAAACTTGTAGGGTTTAGTTGATTGCCCGTATCGTTTCCATGAAAAGTAAATTTTTGATAAGAATACCCAGTAGTGAATTCTGTATTTAGATTATTAAATTCTTTATTATAAGTTAGATAACCATCAAAGAGTTTATTTGTCCTTTTTTCAAAACGAAAAGTTCGGTCACCACGATACTGATTAGTTGTTGCTTCTAACGGAGAAGTGTAATTGGCTGTTTCACCCTCAGTTTCATCAATACCAAGGTTTAATACAGCCCTTAAATCTGGTAAGAAATGAAATTTATAATCTAAGTTAATATTT
Source organism: Gaetbulibacter sp. M235 (assembly GCF_043876835.1). NCBI lineage: Bacteria > Pseudomonadati > Bacteroidota > Flavobacteriia > Flavobacteriales > Flavobacteriaceae > Gaetbulibacter > Gaetbulibacter sp. M235. Next base: position 4,543 of record NZ_JBAWJZ010000014.1, on the reverse strand, counting down.
CCATAGGTTCTGTTAGAGTCCCCGGTATTGTTAGTTTGTAATAATCTTGCAACAGGATTTTGACCACCACTTGATAATAAACTTCCTGATCTGTGTTGATAAAAACCACCAAAAGGAGAAGTGGGGTCGTAAACAGGATGGGTTGGGTCATAGCTTAATGCAGCACTAATTTGGCCTGAATCACCAAATCTGTTATCTTCAAAAGATAAGTTAGCATTGATATTAACTTTTAAATGATCGTCAAATAACGTTGGGTTTAATGCTAAACTTAAGTTTCTTCTTTCAAATTTTGAAGTCAGAATAGCACCTTCTTGATCAGTCACACCAAAAGAAAATCTTGCTGGCAATACCTTGAAAAGAGGACCTTGTAAAGTTATGTTGTGTTGAGTAGAAACAGTGTTTCTAAAAATCTCATCCTGCCAATTGGTACTAGCGGTACCTAATAAACTTGCGTTTATTGTAGCACCATTAATGGGTTGAGATGCAATCAATTGTCTGTATTCATCACCAGAGAAAACATCTATTCGGTCTGTTAATTCTCCAAAACTGTATTGTACATCATAGGATGCACTAAATGTAGATTTTCCTTTTTTGGTAACAATGATGATAACCCCATTTGACGCTCTTGATCCATAAATAGCTGTAGCAGAGGCATCTTTTAATACAGAGAAAGAATCTATATCGTTTGGGTTGATACTGGCTAAAACACCCCTTGACCCTCTAACTCCACTATTTGTAATTGGTAATCCGTCAATAACTATAAGAGGATCGTTTGATGCATTGATAGAGGAACCCCCTCTAATTGTTATTCGTGAACTAGCACCCGGTGCACCACCTGTGGTAATGCTTACACCGGCGATACGGCCATTTAAAAGGTTCTCAGGGGTTACTATATTACCCTTTGTAAAATCTTCAGAAGTTATAGCTTCTATTGATCCTGTTGCATCTTTTTTAGTGGTAGTACCATAACCAATAACGAGTACTTCGTTTAGTTGAGCTGCATTTTCTACTAGTGCAACGTTTACTGTTGATTGCCCTGAATAGGTAATTTCAACAGAGTCATAGCCAACATAAGAAAACACAAGAATGTCGCCATTTTTTGCGTTAATTCGATATTTACCATCAAAGTCTGTTGCCGTTCCAGTAGAAGTACCTTTAATAAGGATATTTACTCCCGGCAGTAGTTCTGAAGTTGATTGTTCTGTCACTGTTCCTGTAACTGTAGTTTGTCCAAATGACCATATTGGCACAAAAAATAAAAGAAACAGCAAACTGTTTAAAGTTGTTTTCATACAATACTTTTTAAAATTAGTGTATTATTAATTAGTTTGATATATTTTCACTTCTCAAGTTAAATACAATGTAAATTTAATGTTATGTTTTAACAAATAATTATGAAATTGGCAACGAAAACGTTTGCGTGTTAACAACTTTTAAAATATTATCAACGGAAACGTTTGCATGTTGACAACTTTACCGTTTTTATAGGTGGGTTGGATAGAAAGTATTAAATTAGCTAGATTACTAGCGATTAACCTAATAAAAATACTAATTTCAATCGAGTAAAGCAAGTTTTAAATGAAGCGTAAAGTTACCCTAAAACAGATTGCGAAAGAGTTAGATGTTTCAATATCAACTGTTTCTAGAGCTTTAAGTAATAGTAAGGAAATAGGAGAAGAGACTAGACAAAAAATCCAAGCATTTGCTAAGTTTTATAATTATAAGCCTAATAATATTGCATTAAGCTTAAAAAACAGAAAAACTAAAACCATTGGGATTCTGATACCTGAAATTGTACATCATTTTTTTTCAACGGTTATCAGAGGTATTGAAGTAGTAGCTAACCAACGTGGTTATAATGTTATCATTGGATTGTCAAATGAATCCTTTAGTAAAGAAGTAATTAATATGGAGATGCTTGCAAATGGAAGTATAGATGGGTTTATATTGTCAATTTCAAAGGAAACCTTATTGCAGCAAGATTACCACCACTTTAAAGAAACCATCAATCAAGGTATTCCTATCGTCATGTTTGATAGGGTTGTAAATGAAGTTGAATGTGATAAAGTTATTGTTGATGATTTAATAGGGTCTGTTAATGCGGTGAAGAAATTGATTTCCACTGGATGTAGAAATATTGCACTCATTACAACCATGGATTACGTTAGTGTTGGTAAATTGAGAACACAAGGATATTTACAAGCATTGGAAGAAAGTAAAATACACCCGAAAGCTAGTTTGATTTTAAAGTTAGACGATAGCTTAGCGCTTGAAGAACATTTGGATGTGTTGGAAAAAGAAATTGAACAATTTTTCAAGAGCAACAATAAAATTGACGGGGTTTTTGCTGTAAATGAACTTTATGCAGTTACGGCCATGAAAGTGGCCAGAAAGTTAGATTTTAATATTCCAGAAGACATTCAGGTTATTGGATTTACAGACGGTGTTTTATCAAAACACGCAAGGCCTGGCTTAACAACTGTGAGTCAGCATGGGCAGAAAATAGGAGAACAAGCTGCTCATTTATTGATAGATAGACTTGAACTTGAAGATGATGAAGGAGAAATAGATGATTTCGAATTTGTTAAAGACATGAAGTTTAAAACAGTAGTTATTGAAACCGAATTAATTGAAAGAAACTCAACCAAATAAAATATTTATTAGAACTATTTAAATTATTTTATATATTTGACCCAATCAAAACTTATATTTTCACTTCTCAACATTGAGTTTTGATAAGTTATATGCTTATCAAATAGTAATAATTTAATTTACTATTTATGGAAAAGCGTAGGTTAAGTTTCTGGGAAATCTGGAACATGAGTTTCGGTTTCTTAGGAATACAAATGGGTTTTGCCCTTCAAAATGCTAATGCTAGTAGAATTCTTCAAATTTTCGGAGCCGATGTTCACGAGCTATCTTGGTTTTGGATAATTGCGCCTTTAATGGGGTTAATTGTGCAACCAATCATTGGGCATTATAGCGATAAAACCTGGGGTAGATTTGGAAGAAGAAAACCCTATTTTCTAGTAGGGGCTTTACTAGCTTCTATAGGATTGATATTAATGCCACAAGCTAAAATTTTTATAGCCTTTTTGCCTGCACTTTGGGTTGGAGCTGGAATGCTTATGATTATGGATGCCTCTTTTAATATTGCAATGGAGCCTTTTCGTGCATTAGTTGGTGATAATTTAAGAACAGATCAACGTACTTTAGGGTTTAGTGTGCAAACGGCATTAATTGGTTTTGGAGCCGTTATTGGCTCTTGGTTGCCATATGCTTTGAATCATTGGTTTGGGATTTCAAACGAAACTTCAGAAGGAGAAGTGCCTTTTAATTTAATTTTATCGTTTATCATTGGTGCAATAATTTTAATTGCATCTATTTTAATAACTGTTATTTCAACTAAAGAATATACTCCCGAAGAGCTTAAAAGTTTTGAAACTGAAAAGGAATCTTCTGAAGCCATGAATAATGGTGAAAATAAAGAAAAATCAAGTTTGCTTGATATTTTTGATGACTTTAGAAAAATGCCAATCACAATGAGGCAATTAAGCTGGGTGCAGTTTTTTTCATGGTTTGGCTTATTCGGCATGTGGGTTTTTGCAACACCAGCAATTGCTCAACATATCTATGGTTTGCCATTTACGGACAGTAGTAGTAAAACTTACCAAGATGCAGGAGATTGGATAGGAATTTTGTTTGGAGTTTATAATCTGGTATCGGCATTTTATGCTTTTGCATTACCATACATCGCTAAAAAAATGGGAAGAAAAAGAACACACGCTATTTCTTTAATTATAGGCGGTATAGGTTTACTTTCAATTTACATTATGCCAAATGAAAACTGGCTTATCATTTCAATGATTGGAGTTGGAATTGCATGGGCAAGTATTTTGGCAATGCCTTATGCTATTTTAGCAGGGTCAATTTCACCAAGAAAAATGGGAGTCTATATGGGGATTTTCAATTTCTTTATAGTTATTCCTCAAATTATTAACGCTTTAATTGGCGGGCCATTAGTTAAGTACGCTTATGATAATCATGCCATATTTGCATTAATGGTTAGTGGTGTAAGTTTTTTAATAGCTGCATCTTTAGTGTTTAAAGTGAAAGATGTAGATGATGTAGTGCAGTTATAAATGATGAAAAAGAAAGGATTTATTTTCGATCTCGATGGGGTTATAGTTGATACAGCAAAGTATCACTTTCTGGCATGGAAAAAATTAGCCAATAGTATTGGTGTTGATTTTACTGAAGTTCAAAACGAACAACTTAAAGGTGTTAGTCGTATCGAATCTTTACAAAAGATTTTAAGCTGGGGAAACAAAACATTGCCAGAAACCGATTTTAATAGATTGATGGCAGAAAAAAATGCCGACTATTTAAGTTATATAGCGGTTATGGATGCTTCCGAAATTTTACCTGGGGTTCTTAATAGCTTACAATATTTAATTGATAACAGTCAGCCCATAGCATTAGGCTCGGCCAGTAAGAATTCAGTAGAGATATTAAATAAGGTGAATTTATTAGAAAAGTTTGA
>NZ_JBAWJZ010000013.1:0-43169 GCF_043876835.1 Gaetbulibacter sp. M235 | reverse complement strand
GGGGCACAACCACCAGATACGGTAAAGTTGTTCAACCAAGCAGCGAAAGCAGTATCCAATTCACCTTGTGTAGCATAGGTACATGCAGGCACAGTCTCGTTTTGTACATCGCTGATTGATAATGTGCTAGGTGTAATAGTAATAGTTTGATTTTTAGTATCAGAATTACCACAGGCATCAATAGCTGTAAATGTACGAGTTACAGTCCAAGGGCAGCTACTAACAGTAACGTCTTGGTAAGTAACGGTAAAGTTACAAGCTTCCACCACACTAAATCCATAAGTTGCTTCTTGACCAGTAATATCAACGGCTGTTTCGCTGTAATCAGCAAGACCAGCGGCAACAGAGCACGCTTCAATAAAATCATCTGCAGGCACACTGCTTAATACAGGGTCTATAGTGTCTTGAACAGTAATAGTTTGAACGTGTGTTGTTGTACGACCACATTCGTCAGTAGCTGTCCAAGTACGTTTAAGCGAATAGTTAGAAGGACATGAACCATCAGTTCTTTCTTCGTTAAAGTCTACACTGGCAGTTCCACAGTTATCAGTAGCTTTAAGTGTTGGAGCAGTTGGTACTGCATCACACTCAACTGTAACGTCTCCGGGAAGCGCTTCAACAAACAAAGGATCAGTATTATCAACAATAGTGAAAGTAGCTGTTGTTTCTTTATAATTGTCACAAGCATCTGTAGCTCTAAAAGTTACAGTTGCTGATCCTGTATTGCCACATAAGTCGCTTAAAGCTGTGAAGTTATTTGACCATGTCACACCACCACAATTGTCAGTTGCCACAGCGCCACCGTTAGCGGCTAACCATGCATTGAGTTGTGTTGTATTACCGGCACCATCACATTCCACAGTGCTGTCTGCAGCCTCTGTGCTTATAGTTGGAGGTGTAAAATCAACTATAGTAAATAATGCTGTTGATGAATTTTTATTACCACAATCATCGGTAGCAATAAAATCAACTAAAGTTCTAGAAGTTGATCCACAATCATTTATTACATTAATAATATTATATGACCAAGTTACATTTGAACAATTATCGTTTGCAACAGCACCAGCATGAGTATTTAACCAAGATTGGTATTGAGTTGTATTTCCTGAACCATCACATTGAACGGTTTGATCAGCAGCTACATTAGATATCGTTGGTGCTATTGTATCTTTAATCGTAAAAGTAGCAGTTGTTTCGCTATAGTTACCACAAGCATCAGTCGCTTTAAACGTTACAGTTGCAGCACCAGTTGTACCACATAAGTCACTTAAAGCAGTGAAGTTATTTGACCAAGTTACACCACCACAACTATCTGAGGCTGCAGCTCCACCATGTGAATTTAACCAAGCATTAAGCTCAGTTGTATTTCCAGAACCATCACATTCTACAGTACTGTTAGTAGCAACTACATCAATAGTTGGAGGAGTTTTATCTTCAATCGTAAAAGTAGCGGTTGTTTCGCTGTAGTTACCACAAGCATCAGTAGCTCTAAACGTTACAGTTGCTGCACCCGTTGCACCACATAAGTCACTTAAAGCTGTGAAGTTATTAGACCAAATTACACTACTACAATTATCTGAGGCAGCAGCTCCACCATTAGAGGCTAACCATGCATTAAGAGCAACTGTATTTCCACTACCATCACATTCAACAGTTTCAGAAGTTGCTTGTGTATTAATTGTTGGCTTTGTAGTATCATCAATATTAATAATTTGATTTGCTTCTGAAGAATTACCACAATCATCTGTAATAGTATAGGTTCTAGTAATTACAATTGGACATGTACCTGATACAACATCAGAGCTACTAACATTTAAGTCAGAGTCTCCAGTAGCATCATCACTAATTGAGAATCCTATGGCTTCAAGATCAGCTACAGTAGTTTTAGCAGCAGGTGCATCACTTATATCACAACCTTCAATATTTGAAGGAGAAGGAGGAGTAATTGTTGGAGCATTATCAGTAATAACGACGTTTTCATAAACAGTGACAACATTACAAGGTGCAATCCCATCTGGGTCAGTAACCGTTAGGGATACATTATAATTACCACTAGCAGCGTAAGTATGTGAAGGGTTTTGAAGTGAACTTGTTGGAGAACCATCACCAAAATTCCATAAATAGGTAGTATTAACTCCTGCGTTTACAGTAGAAGCGGTAAAATCAACATCTAAATTACAGGTTCCACCAACTCCAGGAGTAGTTACCATAGTAGTTGCAGTTACACCAGCTTTAAATTCTATTATGATATCGGCAAATACATCTACACTTGAACTTGCACAAGTACTACCAGCTAAACCCAATGCTATATTAACCTTAATTCTTAAGGTGTATGTTCCTGGTGTGCTTACTGTTACAACAGTATCAGCTGCATCGTCTGGAGAAAAAGTAACAGTTCCTGGATTTGTGTTCACTGGTGGAACTGTCCATTCGTAACTAACAGCCCCACTTATGAGTCCATTAAGTTCAATTGAAATATCTGTAGGGCCAAAACATACAGCATTGTCTGTACCAGAAATTATAGCAAAATTTGGATCTAATTGTGGCGTTCCACCTGCATCTATTAAGTTAGCAAATGAAATACAGTTATTTCCTTCACCAACACAACGTGAATATTCAGTAGTTCCAATTCTTATTTGTATATTATTGTTACATGATTGATTACCAGATACACCAATTGGCTCACCGTAAGTCGAATCTATGTCTTCTATTACAATTGCTGTATTTGCAGATAAAATCAGAACTGCTTTAGCAGACCACCAGATATGTCCTCCTTCTTTTATTACAAGTCTAGTTACTGTATTTGGAATAGTTGTATCTCCATTAATATCAATAATAACACCAGCAGGAATAGTCACAGTTCCATCACAATTATTGACAGGGTTATTAACGTAAGCGACTAACTGTGTCCCTGTCATGCTATTAGGAACCGTACAGTCTGCCTTAGCGTTAAAAAGGCCTATAAATAGAAAAACAAAGGCAAACAAACAATACTTTATTTGTGTCTTAGCTTTTAATAACAGATTAAAGGTAATTTTTTTCATAAGCTTGAAAATTAGTATTGACTATAGCAACTTTTAAATTTATTTTTTAGCCATACAAATAATTTGTATAGACAATATTTTATTAAAATTAAAAAGTAATGAGGGAAAAATGCTGCATAGCAACATTAAAAACTTTATATAAGAAATTAGATTTGGGGTCATAATTTTCTATTTTGTATGTTGAACAAAGCAACGTATATGTTATTATTAAATCAAAAATAAATGTTAAATAACTAAAATACTCGATAAAACGGATAGCTTTAACACTTAATCGGTTTAAGAGTGTTATTTAACGATTAATAATTTTTTACATATGTTTTCTTGTAGGTTGTTTAACTTGCATAATTTTACATTTGGTTAATTATTTTTAAATATGTAAGCAAATTAAATGCATTTTACCGAGAAAAACAACTTTTTATCGATAAAAATTACTTTTAAACGAGTTTTATGAAAAAAATAATATTAGTAAGGCATGCAAAATCTTCTTGGGAGTTTAATATTTCTGATCATGAAAGACCTTTAAATTCGAAAGGAATTAACGATGCACATAAAGTTTCGCAAGCTATTTATGGCAAAATTAAGCCAAATTTGATAGTTTCAAGTGATGCTGTACGTGCGAAAACTACTGCTGAAATATTTATTTCAAATCTAAAAATTAATCCTGAAAATTTAGTTTTAAATAATTTGTTATACGATTTTTCGGGTAATGACTTACTTAGAGTAATAAAGAGTTGCAATAATACAGTTAATGAATTGATGATTTTTGGGCATAATAATGCCATAACTAATTTTGTTAATTCGTTTGGAAACATATATATAGACAATGTTCCAACATGTGGGGTTACCATAATGGAGTTTGAAATTGAAAGTTGGAAAGATTTAAAAAAAGGAAAAACAGTTGAAACCATATTTCCAAGAGATTTAAGGTAGTAATAGATTATTAATAAAAATGTCTGAAAAACGGTGGCCATAACTATTTTTTAATCTAGTTGTTTTATAGAAATAGAATATATTTGTGTATAATTAGATTTTTAGAATGACAAAGCCCGAAAAGCACAACAATAGTTATATAAATAGAGAAATAAGTTGGTTACAATTTAATGCTAGAGTTCTACAAGAAGCCGAAGACGAATCTGTACCTCTTATTGAGAGATTAAGATTTTTAGGGATTTTTTCAAATAATTTAGATGAGTTTTTTAAAGTAAGATACGCTACAGTTAAACGAATAGTTCAAGCAGGAAAAGGAGGCAAGAGTGAGCTTGGTGGAATGAAAGCAACTGAATTGCTTGAAATTATAACCCAAATAGTCATTAAACAGCAAAGCGATAGCTTAGATATTTTAAGCAATATTGAACAGCAACTTAAAACAGAAAATATTTTTGTGATAGATGAAACCCAAATTGAAGATTTTCATCATGAATTTATAAAAAACTATTTTATTCAAAAAGTAAGTCCAGCACTTGTAACCATCATTTTAAATGATTCGGTAGAGTTGCCAAATTTAAAAGATAGTGCCGCTTACCTTGCAGTTAGAATGGAAATGAATGAAAATCAAAAGCAATTTGCTTTGATTGAAATACCAAAAACCATCAATCGTTTTATTGAATTACCTCATAACAGAGGTAGGAACTACATCATTATGATTGATGATCTGTTGCGTTACTTTTTAAATGATATTTTCAATATTTTCAATTACAATTCAATTTCAGCACATATGGTTAAAATCACTCGCGATGCTGAACTAGATTTTGAAAGTGATTTAAGTAAAAGTTTTATTGATAAAATTTCAGAAAGTGTCATGCACAGGCAAATTGGTCAGCCAGTTCGTTTTGTATATGATAAAAATATTCATCAGGAAACATTGCAGTATCTAATGTCTAAAATGGGAATAGATTCACAAGACAGTATCATTCCCGGTGGAAGGTATCATAACAGACGTGATTATATGGGTTTTCCAAGCTTGGGAAGAGCAGATTTGCTTTATGAAAAAATAGAGGCATTACCATTAAAAGGATTAAGTTTAGAAGGAAGTATTTTTAGTGAGATTTCTAAAAAAGATTATTTAATGTATGCTCCTTACCATACGTTTTCATATGTGGTTAAGTTTTTAAGAGAAGCAGCATTAGATCCTAAAGTAAAAACCATTAAAATTACCATTTACAGATTAGCAGAGATTTCACATATAGCAAGTTCGCTCATAAATGCTGCAATAAATGGTAAAACCGTTACGGTTTCAATAGAATTACAAGCCAGATTTGATGAGCAGGCAAATATTGATTATGCACAACAAATGGAAAAGGATGGTGTACATTTGGTTTTTGGTGTCCAAGGTTTAAAAGTGCACAGTAAAATGTGTGTTATTGAAAGAGAAGAAGGAAAAAAAATTAAACGTTACGGGTTTATTAGTACCGGTAACTTTAATGAATCTACAGCAAAAATTTATACTGATTATACATTGTTTACTGCTAATCAAAGTATTTTAAAAGACATAAATAAAGTATTTGCATTTTTTGAAACTAACTATCAAATTTTTAAATATAAGCATATTATTACATCTCCTCATTATACACAAAAAGTGATTTTTAACTTGATTGATAATGAGATAAAAAATGTTAAAAGCGGCAAACCGGGTTATCTTAAAGTTAAAATGAACAGTATCACCAGCTATAAAATGGTTGATAAGCTTTATGAAGCCAGTAATGCAGGAGTTAAAATTCAAATGATTGTAAGAGGCATTTGTTGTTTAATTCCTGGAATTAAAGGAATGAGTGAAAATATTGAAGTCATTAGTATTGTAGATAAGTTTTTAGAACACTCCAGACTTTATGTGTTTGGTAACAATAATAATCCTAAAGTTTATATTTCTTCAGCAGATTGGATGACAAGAAATATTGAGAATAGAGTAGAAGTAAGTTGTCCTATTTATGATGAAAACATTAAACAAGAACTTTTAGATACTTTTGAAATAAGCTGGAATGATAATGTAAAAGCCAGAATTTTGAATGAGGCTCAGGATAATATATATAGAAAAAACAATAAGAATAAAATAAGATCGCAACTTGCTATTTATGATTATTATTCAAATAAGTTAAAAAAGTAGGATGTTAAAAATTCAAAAATACGCAGCTATAGATATTGGTTCCAACGCCGTAAGATTACTTATATCAAATGTTATTGAAGAACAAGGAAAGCCTGTTTTGTTTAAGAAAAACTCATTGGTAAGGGTTCCTATTCGTCTTGGTTCTGATGTTTTTTTAAGTCAAAAAATTTCAGAAGAAAATGAGCAACGCATTACAGATACTATGCTGGCATTTAAATTATTAATGAAATCGCATAAAGTTGTTAAATATAAGGCTTGTGCTACTTCGGCAATGCGTGAAGCTTCAAATGGTAAAGAAGTTGCTAATTCTGTTTACAAAAAATCTAAAATACGCATCGATATTATTGAAGGAGAAGAAGAAGCTGCTATAATTGCTGCTACAGATTTGCATAAATATATAGAAAATGATAAAACATATTTATACGTTGATGTTGGTGGTGGTAGTACAGAGTTTACTGTAATTCATGAAGGTGTTTCTGTGGCATCAAAATCCTTTAAAATAGGTACAGTGAGGCTGCTTAATGATATGGTTAAGAAAGAAGCTTGGCACGAATTGGAATTATGGATAAAAGAACAAGCTGTTTTGTATGATAAGATTGAAGTTATTGGTTCAGGTGGAAACATTAATAAAATATTCAAAGTATCGGGAAAAGCAATGGGTAAACCTCTTACTTATTTCTATTTAACTTCTTACTATAATATATTGCAAAGTTATTCATATGAAGAGCGAATTACCATTCTAGATTTAAATCAAGATAGGGCAGATGTTATCATTCCAGCAATGAGAATTTACTTGTCTTCAATGAAATGGAGTGGTGCAAAACATATATATGTTCCTAAGATAGGTTTGGCAGATGGTATTATAAAAAGTATATATTATGATACCGTTTCTAGCAGTACACAGTAAAAAATATGCACTTTACCTTTTTAATATATTTTTTTTGAGAATAAGATATATATTCGTTTGTTGATATTTCAATACGTTTTAACCCAAACCTATTAATTATGAAAAAAATATTACTCTTAGTTTTAGTGCTTAGTACTTCTTTTTATGGATTTTCTCAAGATACTAAGTTTGGTGTGCGTGCAGGATTAAATGTATCTAATTTAGATTTTGATGGCACATCTCTTGCTAATAATGATCACAGAAATGGTTTTGTTATTGGTTTTTTTGCTGAATATAGCTTTTCAAATGCTGTTAGTATTTCTCCTGAATTACAGTTTTCTGCTGAAGGAGCAAAACCAGAACCTTTACAATTAGATTACATTCAAATGCCCATTTTGTTTAACTTTAAACTTAGCCCAAAAATGTTTTTTAACATTGGCCCACAAGTTGGATTAAAAATCGATAAAGTTGATGATGGTATTAGAAACTTTGCTTATTCAGGTGTTGGAGGTTTATCTTATAATGTAACTCCAATGATATTTATTGATGCAAGATACATTTATGGTATTTCAAATATTTTTGATGATAATTTAGGAATTGAAGCTAAAAATTCAACTATGCAATTTGGTGTTGGTTATAAATTTTAACCATGAATAGTTTCAGTTTTTCCTAAATTTCTCATTATTTCTGCTTCATATTCAAGAAGTTGCTGCCATTTGGTATCAACTTCTTTTCTATTTCCATATTGGCGTGCGAATCCCAAAAACATGGTATAATGATTAGCTTCACTTGCCATTAAATTTCTGTAAAACTCAGCTAACTCTTTATCTTTTAATTCTTCAGATAGTAACCTGAAACGTTCACAACTTCTGGCTTCAATTAATGCAGCATAAAGTAATCTGTGTACTAATTGCGTGGTTCTGCTTCCGCCTTTTGGGAAGAATTTCACTAATTCTATAACATAATCATCTCGTCTGTCTCTTCCAAGTGTCCATCCTCTTGCAATAATCTTGTCGTGCACCATTTTAAAATGACTTATTTCTTCTTTTACCAAAGCAGTCATTTCTTGAACTAGGTCTGTGTATTCAGGGAAACTTACAATTAATGAAATAGCAGTGCTGGTTGCCTTTTGTTCACAAAAAGCATGGTCTGTAAGTATTTCTTCTATGTTTTTTTCAACAATATTTACCCATCTTGGATCTGTTGGAAGTTTTAAACCTAACATTTATACGTACTGTTTTTTTATTTCATCTATGATTTCAAAGTTGCCATTTTCATTAAAACTTATTAGGTAAAACTTATAATCTTTTGTTCCTGGCTTTTGAAATAATAAATTTAAAATTACTTTATCACTAACTAATGATTCGTATTCATTTAGCCAAATACCTTGAATCACCTTATTGTTTAAATCATTTTTGAAAGAACTATTGTAACTAATCAAAACATCTTTAGTTATCAATTTTGAAACAATTTCCTTGTTATTCTTTAATATACTTATTGAATTATTTATGTTTCTGTAATAATAGTTTTTATAATTAATTGAATCTTTGGTGAATTCATTCAAATAATTATTAGCCATATCTGTATAAGATTTTATTTTCACTTGAAAGCCATTACTTAAAATAGTGTCTGTAATTATTTCAGAATAAGACTCTGGTATATAGTTTATATTTTCAGTAAAAGCCTCAAAAAGTTTATGTTCCTTTAAAACCTCTTCATTTGTTTGATAGTTTCTATGCCTGCCATCACAGCTTATAAATATCGTAGAAATGATAAAAATAAAAACAAATAATCTTTTCATAATTAGTTAGTTATATATCCAAATCAAAAGTTTTTCTTAAAGTGTCAATATTTGGGTTTTTCTTCCGCAATTTTTCAAATTTTTCCTTTGCTGTATAAGCGTATTGCTTTTCTTTTTCTTCATTAACAGTGATTGATAAATTAATATCAAAGTTGTTTAATTCCTTTCTAATAAAAGCTAACAGGTCATATTGCTGTCTCTCTAACTCAACTTTATTTGTTGAATTTGGAAATTCTAAATGTACCGTAGTGCCAATAACTTTTGGAGTATCTATTGATAAAATAGAGGATAAATTATATTTACCCTGATCTTGTAGCATTTTAGTAAAGGCATTCCAACTTTCTATAAGTTGCTCTTCGGTAAAATCTTCTTTTGGTAAATCATCCTCATTTATAACAACATCCATTTGTTTGATTAGATGCTCTTTTTTTGCTTTAATACTACTTAAAGATAAACCGGAAGTACGTTTTTTATCTGATTTTAAAATAAGTTTTGGAGGTTCACTAACCATTAAATCTTCCGAAACTAGTTCGGCTTCCGAAGAAGTGTCTTTAGCCACTTCCTCAGTGATTTTGCTACTTGTATTGCTTTTTGGCAAAGTAACCGGGATAGGGGTAATACCTTTGTTTTTAAAGTATGAAGGAGGAATTATGTAATGTTTGCTATTTTTTTTTTCTCCATCAAAAGTGATAGAGGCAAGTTGCATTAGGCAAAGTTCAACAAGTAACCGTTGATTTTTACTGGTTTTATATTTTAAATCACAATCATTGGCGAGGTTAATACCTTGCAGTAAAAATTCCTGACTCGCTATTTTAGCTTGTTCTAAGTATTTAGCTTTGGTTTGTTCTCCAACTTCTAATAAATCAACCGTTTGAGGAGTTTTACTAACCAATAAATCTCTAAAATGAGAAGCTAATCCTGCGATAAAATGATGACCATCAAATCCTTTTGATAAGGTATCATTAAATTGAATTAAAAGTTGGGGTATTTTATTTTCTAAAATGTAATCTGTACTTGTAAAATAGGTTTCGTAATCAAGAACGTTTAAATTTTCTGTTACCGCATGTCTTGTTAAGTTTTTCCCTGAAAAACTTACTACTCTATCAAAAATAGATAAAGCATCACGCATGGCGCCATCAGCTTTTTGAGCAATAATATGCAAAGCGTCATCTTCAGCATTTACACCTTGTTCTGTAGCGATGTACTTTAAATACTCCTTAGCATCCTTGACTGTGATTCGTTTAAAATCGAAAATTTGACAACGGGATAGGATTGTTGGTATTATTTTATGCTTTTCTGTAGTTGCTAAAATAAAAATACAATGTTTTGGTGGTTCTTCTAAGGTTTTTAAAAAGGCATTGAATGCAGATTGAGACAACATGTGCACTTCATCAATGATATAAACCTTGTATTTCCCAACTTGTGGAGGAATTCTAACCTGATCTGTTAAGTTTCTAATATCATCAACAGAATTGTTTGAGGCTGCATCTAACTCAAAAATATTAAAAGCAAAATCTTCTTCTCCTGTTTCATTTCCATCGCTGTTAATCATTTTAGCAAGAATTCTGGCACAAGTTGTTTTACCGACTCCTCTAGGTCCTGTAAATAATAATGCTTGGGCTAAATGATTGTTTTCAATGGCATTCAATAAAGTATTTGTAATAGCCTGTTGCCCAACAACATCTTTAAATGTTTGTGGTCTATACTTTCTGGCTGATACAACAAAATGTTCCATTGAAATTTCTTGAATAACAAAGTTAAAAATTCAGTTTAAAATTAAGGATTATGCTGTTGAAATTTCAAACGAGTTATTAACAATTTGTGTACTTTTGCCATTAAGTAGATTGCCTTATCGCTGTTCGTTTCGGCGAATGGAGGAAAGTCCGAACACCATAGTGCAACATAGTGGCTAATAACCACCAGTCGTGAGGCTAGGAAAAGTGCAACAGAAAGTATGTACAGGTCATGCTGTAGTGAAACCAGGTAAACTCTATGTGGTGCAATGTCATGTATACCAACGTTTGAGAGCTGCACGCTCGATTGTTGGAGGGTAGGCAGCTAAAGTGTATTGGCAACAATGCACTCAGATAAATGATAAGGGCTTTTTCTTTTTAAGAAAAAGTACAGAATTCGGCTTATAGATTTACTTACTTATAAAAAACCCTTCTTATTTCAAGAAGGGTTTTTCATTTAAAAAATTATAGATTGGTTAGGTTAGGTTTTTTATATTTTAATTATTTAGAAGAGTAAGCCAAATCTGGTCTTATCCAACCAGAGACTTCTTCAAACTTTGCGGCTGCACTCATAACCTTGCCAAATACATCTTTTGCACCTTCTCCTAAAAGTTCATCATTAGCTTTACCTCTAATAGATGAATCTGCTTCATCCTTAGCAGAAATGGCAACCATATAATAGCTATTTATAACTCCAAACCCGCTTTGATACACTCTGTAATATTCTTTTGAGCCTTTTTCTGAAAATAATCCTTTAACTCCTTTCATTGCTTCTCTAAGAGCAGCTTGATCTTGTGGTTTATAGTATATAAAATAATATTTGCGATAATTTTGACCTTCTTGGGTTTGCGTAATACCTTCTGGCATATAACTTAAGCTTTCATCTAAAGTTATTACAAAATCGCCATGTTTATCATAACATGTGTTAAAATCTTTGAACATTTTACCAAAGTCGTCTCCCATAGCTTTGGCCATATCTGAAAACGTGTTTTTATCTAATTCTGCAAAATTTTCCAATGGACTAACGTACATATATCTATTATCACTAGTAACAGCGGTAATCCAACTGCCTTCAGGATTGTATTTTTTGCAGGCATCAGTAAAATCTTTAGCTATTTTGTTATATTCCATAAGTTTTGATGGATTAACATAATCTACATGAACTAAATACATTTTTTGAGCATGTGACAAATTAATTGAGATGCATAATAAAATGGTGATGATTAAGATTGTTTTTAAACTTTTCATAATAAATTGTTTTTGTTGGTTTAAATTTTATTGATTTTCTGTTGTCTCTTCCATTTTAGCCGAAGCTATTTCTTGAAATGCCATAACCATTGGTGCCGAATCCCAATAACCATACTCTTTCACAATTTTCCCATTGATAAATTGCATTGTTAAATGAACTGGAATGGTTAACTCTTGATTATTTGCAGCTAATTTACCTTTCCAAACAGACCAGTAATTAACCCAAGTTTCATCGTCTTTATCAATTACCATTTCAATAAAGGTTTCTTTTTCATCAAATTTATAGGAAGATAAGTTTGAAATCATTTCCTGAATATCTTCCAAATCTTCATCTGGAGTTATTCCCTTGATTGTATTGTGGTATATTTTTGCCGTATCTGCAAAGTTTGCTTTCCATGTAGTCCAATCTTGAGTTTCATAGGCTTTGATGCCAACTTTTACTGTTTCAATTTCTGGAGATTCAGAAAAGTATTGTTGTTTTTGTTTTTCACATGCTGCAAGGAAAATAACAGCTAATCCGAGTAATAAAATTTTTTTCATTGTTATGGTTTTGTTGGTTAATACACACAAATGCCATAAATAAGAACCAAAAAAATATTTTTTAGTTAGTTTAAGATAAGAATAAATAGAGTCTGGGACTCTTAAGGAGAAATCTAATGTACTGAAAAAAAAAGGAATTATAATAAAAAACTTTAAATTAAGATATTTCAAAAAAGCTAAACATATTACCGCCATAACTTTTTGAATAACTAAAATGATTTTGGTTTGATAGGCTAGTGTGCTTTGAATGCTCAATGATTAATACGCCATCTTCTAGTAAAAGATTGTTTTGAAAGACTAACTCTGGGATTTTATTAAATAATTCATCAGAAAAACCATAAGGAGGATCTGCAAAAATAATATTGGTTTGCATGGTTGCTTTTTCTAAATATTTAAACACATCGCTTTTAATAGTTTGAATAGGCATTTTAAAAGCTTCGGCTGTTTGATTGATGAATTTAATGCATCCAAAATCTTCATCCACACAATAAATACTAGTAGTGCCTCTAGAAGCAAACTCATAACTAATATTACCTGTCCCAGCAAACAAATCCAATACAGAAATGTCATCAAAATAAAATAGATTATTTAAAATATTAAACAATCCTTCTTTAGCCATGTCGGTCGTTGGGCGAACTGGTAAATTTTTAGGAGCTACAATTTTCCTGCTTTTATATAATCCTGAAATGATCCGCATTAAAAACTTTTTATTAAAGTGAAATCTGAATAATTTGTTTTAGGCTTATCAAGATACTTGTATGAATCATGCCTGCTCCCAAAATTTACATGTCTAATATATTCGTATGCAATTTTATAAAGGTCACTGTTTTTATCAATATCTCCTAATAGCACTAAATGTAAGGTTTCTGGGTTTAATTGTAATTGCTCTGTTGTAAAAAGTAAATAATATATAAAATCTTCTTTTGTAGAATATTCAAAGGTATTGTAAATTAATAGTTTACCATTTTTAATGATTATAATTTCAAAATGATCAGAATCGATGTTCGCATAAACTTTAGGTTCTTCAGAATTTTTTTCAATAACCAATATATTTTCAATTAAAACTGTTGAAAAATGTTTGTATGTAAAACTACCAAACATATCGTAAATGAAATTGTTTACATTAACATAAGGAACGTAAATATTAACTGTGTCATTAATAGTTATATCATCAAATGTTATAAAATCTGCTTTTAGAATTTTGGAATTGAACTTTAAATAATCGGCTAGATTATCTTCGTTAAAAAATGGTTTTGGCACTAATGTAGAAAGTTCATTAACATGAGTAACATAAACAGATTTAAAATCGCTTTTCAATACTTCTTCAGTATTAAAAACATGTTTTAAAGTATCTAATACTTCAAAGGGGTTTTGTTTTTTTTCAAACGCAAAATGTTTTAAAAAAGAAATTGTATTGGTGTCTTTTTGTAGGATACAAAAAGAAAGTCCACTCAAACTAACTTGAATGGACAATTCCTGATTTAATATTTTGTTTGAGATATTACTCGTTATCGCCATAAGTTTTTGGCCAGTTTCCGTTAGTTTTAACTTCATCCATAGAACCTACTTTTAATGCATCACCATTTACTCCATCAACAGAAACAACTTGGTTTTCTTGAATCACTAAGTCGCGGTTTTGATCAAATAAAATAACATCTTTTTTAACTGAAGCTTCAAAAACAGGAATCTTAACATCATTTTGCTCTAAAACACCAGCTTTTAACTCAAATTTTGCTCCTTCTTGTCCAACAGGAACATTCATCATAGTTTTATATCTAATAGATTTTTTGAATAATGAATCTTTAACAGGTACAAATCCTAATGTATCAATTAAAACTATTGATTTGGTTGTAATAACGCCTCCAAATCTTTTGGTTGCTTCAACATCTACAATACTTGTATCACGTCTTTGAGTAATAGTAAATTTAGCAGTATCAATGAATTTAACTAAGTTATCGAAATTGTCAGCAAATTTTCCATTTACTTGTCTGTAAGCTAACTGAGAATCTCTGATATCAATTAAATTCTTAATAACTTCTGCGTAACGTTTATTTTTTACTTCATTAAATTTAATTGGTTCATATATTGACATATATGTTTTATAGCCTAAAAAACCAATAAGAATCCAAAGTGCTATTATTAGAAATGGTTTAAATTTTGAAGGAATGAATTTGTCAACTAGCTTAACCAAACCAAACGTGACTAGAATTACAACAACAGCAATAAGAAGTATTTTAAACATAGTAGTTATTTGTTAATTTTTATTTTATTATACGTTATACGCAAATCTACAATTTTTTTTTAATCGTAAAAACCAATGTTGGTAAAAATCCTTTCTATATTTGAATAATTTATAATATTTAAGACATTAATGACTGCATCTGAATTTTATTCACTTATAAAACAGCAATTTCCATTTGAACCGACCCAAAAACAAAATATTGTCTTAAATCAATTATCTGAATTTATTTTTAACAAACAGCCCAATTCCCTGTATGTTTTAAAAGGATATGCTGGTACAGGAAAGACTACAATCGTTGGAACAATTGTAACAAATTTGTGGAAAGCTAAAAAAAGTGCTGTTTTAATGGCGCCAACTGGTAGAGCAGCAAAAGTTATTTCAAATTATTCAGGTAAAGAAGCTTTTACCATTCACAAGAAAATTTATTTCCCGAAAAAAGAAAAAAATGGAGGTGTGAAATTTGTGCTTCAACCCAATAAACATAAAAACACCTTATTTATAGTCGATGAAGCTTCCATGATTCCAGATACTCCCGGTGAATCAAAATTATTTGAAAACGGCTCGCTTTTAGATGATTTGATGCAATACGTTTATTCTGGGCACCAATGTAAATTACTCCTTATTGGTGATACAGCTCAGTTACCGCCAGTAATGTTAGATTTAAGTCCTGCGTTAAATGAAGATTCCCTAAGCTTGAATTATAATAAAGAAGTCACTAAAATGGAATTGGATGAAGTAGTTCGTCAGGAATTTGATTCTGGTATTTTAGCAAATGCTACGGTTTTGCGTGAAGCCTTGTCAAATTCATTTCATGACTCTTTTAAGTTTGATTTAAAACCTTTTAAGGATATTATAAGATTAATTGATGGGCAAGAAGTTATGGATGCTATAAATGATTCGTATAGCAATTTGGGTCATGAAGAAACCACTATTATAGTAAGAAGCAATAAACGGGCTAACCTATATAATCAGCAAATTAGAAATCGGATTTTATTTAATGAAAATGAATTGACACCTGGCGATTATATCATGGTTGTTAAAAATAATTATTTTTGGATAAAACCTACAACCGAAGCAGGTTTTATTGCCAACGGAGATATTATTGAAGTACTGGAAATCTTCAATATCATTGATTTATACGGATTTCGTTTTGCCGAAGTAAAAGTAAGAATGGTTGATTATCCAAAAATGCAACCTTTTGAAACCGTTTTGTTGCTCAATACCATTGAATCTGAAGCACCTTCATTATCGTATGAAGAAAGCAATAGATTATATCAAGAAGTCATGAAAGATTATGAGTCTGAAGCCAGCAATTACAGAAAGTTTTTAAAAATTAAGAGCAATAAGTATTTTAACGCTTTGCAGGTTAAGTTTTCGTATGCCATAACATGTCATAAATCACAAGGAGGACAATGGAATACCGTTTTTGTAGAACAGCCTTACTTACCAAATGGCATAGACAAAGAATATTTACGCTGGCTATATACTGCAGTTACTAGAGCTAAAGAAAAACTTTATTTAATAGGTTTTAAAGATGATTTCTTTGAAGACTAGTTTTTGATTATATTTAAAATATGAATTTAGAAACAATAATAAGTATTTGTCTCGGAATTGGATTAGCTGCTTCTGTTGGTTTCAGGGTATTCTTGCCTTTGTTTGCATTAAGCTTATCTTCTTATTTTAATGTTTTAGATTTGAATGATTCTTGGCAATGGATAGGAAGTCTTTCAGCTTTAATCATTCTAGGAGTGGCTACTTTAGTTGAAATATTTGCTTATTTCATTCCATATATCGATAATTTATTAGATAGTATAGCAGTCCCATTAGCAGCTTTTGCTGGAACAGTAATCATGTTATCTACCGTTGTAAATTTAAGTCCTGAAATGACTTGGGCTTTAGCTATAATTGCTGGTGGTGGAACTGCAGCAGCCATATCAGGGACTTCTAGTGCAGCTAGATTAACATCTACGGTAACAACCGGAGGAATTGGAAATCCATTAGTTTCAACAGTGGAAACTGGAACCGCATTTATAATGTCTTTAATTTCAATAGTACTTCCAATTTTTGCCTTAATTTTAGTAGTACTTATTCTATTTATTGTTTTTAAGTTTTATAAAAAGTTTAAGAGGCCAAAAGTTTAGATTCCTAATAATTATTATATTTTTGAAACTGATTTGATTTAAAATTTGATGAAAATAATTTCAATGATTCCAGCACGTTACAGTGCATCTCGTTTCCCTGGAAAATTAATGCAGGACCTCGGTGGAAAAAGCGTTATTGTCCGTACTTATGAAGCTACTGTTGCAACAAATTTATTTGATGATGTGCTTGTTGTTACTGATAGTAAAATTATTTATGATGAAATTGTAAATAATGGAGGCAAAGCCATGATGAGTATAAAGGAGCATGAATGTGGAAGCGATAGAATTGCTGAAGCTGTTGAGTTTTTAGATATTGACATCGTTATTAATGTTCAAGGTGATGAACCTTTCACAGAAAAAGAGTCATTAAAAAAGTTGATTGAAGTTTTTAAAGATGATCATGATAAAAAAATTGATTTAGCATCTTTAATGGTTCATATTACAGATTGGGAGGAAATCAGCAATCCAAATACAGTCAAGGTTATTGTGGATAAAGATAATTTAGCATTATATTTTTCTAGAAGCCCAATTCCTTATCCAAGAGATAAAAATGTTGAGGTAAAATACTATAAACACAAAGGGGTTTATGCTTTTAGAAAAGAAGCCATTTTAGATTTTTATCACTTGCCAATGTTAAAGTTAGAAGCTTCTGAAAAGATAGAATGTATAAGGTATTTAGAATATGGTAAGCGTATTAAAATGGTGGAAACTGATGTTCAAGGAGTTGAAATTGACACGCCAGAAGATTTAGAACGCGCAAAAAAACTATGGAAATAGATTATCAACATATAAAAGTTATTGGTTTTGATGCAGATGACACGTTGTGGGTTAATGAAACCTATTTTCGTGAAGCTGAAATTGAGTTTTGCAATTTAATGGCAGAATACGAAACTCCTAACAAAACAGACCAGGAACTATTTAAAATGGAAATGAAAAATCTTCCATTATATGGTTATGGTGTAAAAGCGTTTGCTTTATCTATGGTTGAAATGGCTTTGGAAATATCTAATTTCAATGTCTCCCAAAAAACCATAGAATCTATTCTTAATATAGGTAAAAACATGTTGGAAAAACCTGTTGAACTTTTAGATGGAGTAGAAGAAGTACTTAAAGAGTTATCAAAAAAATACCGATTGATATTGGCTACCAAAGGTGATTTACTCGACCAGGAGCGTAAATTGGAAAAATCTGGATTGACAGATTATTTTCATCATATTGAAGTAATGAGTGATAAACAAGAGATTAATTATTCAAAACTTTTAAACCATTTAGATATTAAACCTTCTGAATTTTTAATGATAGGAAATTCGTTAAAATCAGATATATTACCATTAGTTCATTTAAACGCAAATGCTATACATGTGCCTTTTCATACAACATGGGCTCATGAACAAGTAACTGAAAAGGAAACCAATGGTAAAACCTATAAAACCATTAGTAGTTTAAGAGACGTTTTAAATTTTTTGAACTAGGGTGAAGGTTTTAGATATAGATACTTGGAATAGAAAACAACATTATGAGCATTTTAAAGGCTTAATTGATCCTTATTTTGCAGTAACTATTCCGTTTAATGTGACTAAAGCGTACCAATTTTCAAAAGATAATGGACTTAGCTTTTTTGCTAAATATTTACATGATTGCATGAAGGCAATTAATGCTGTAAAGGCTTTAAAATTAAGAATTCTAGAGAATGATGTAGTTGAGTTTGATACAATACATGCATCAGCAACAATCATGAGAGATAATAATACTTTTGGTTTTTCGTTTATTGATTTTAATTCTGATTTAAGCGTATTTATAAAAAATATTGAGTCAGAAAAAAAGAGAATTAATTTATCCGATGATTTATATCCACATAAAAACGGATTGGATTGCATTCATTGTTCTGCAATGCCTTGGTTAAATTTTACAGGACATAAAGAACCTATATCAACACCATTTGACTCGGTGCCTAAAATTGCTTTCAGTAAAGCTAGTAAAGTAAATTTTTTGATGAATGTATCAATTAGTGTAAACCATGCATTAGTAGATGGTTATGATATTGGTTTATTTTCAGAAAAATTTCAAGATTTTTTGAATGCTTAAATTTTAAAATAATACTAATTTTACTTTGTGTAAAAGAAAATATATTAAATGAGTTATAAAAACTTTCCAATGGTGCCAAGAGTTATTTTTGGCAGAGGTAGTTTCAATCAGTTAAGTGAAATAATTTCCCCAAAACGATTAAATGTAAATGCCCCATTTATTTTTTTGGTTGATGATGTTTTTAAAGGTAACGCATGGTTAACTTCAAGAATACCATTAGCTTATGATGATAAAGTGATTTATATTTCGGCAAAAGAAGAACCTAAAACGTCGCAAGTTGATAGTTTAGTTGAAGATATTATATTAACCTCAAGACAAGGTACTTCAGGTATTATTGGTATTGGTGGTGGTACTTTATTGGATTTAGCAAAAGCTGTCGCTATTATGTTAACTAATGAAGGTGAAGCCAAAGATTATCAAGGTTGGGATTTAGTTAAAAACCCTGCAATTTATCATGTTGGTATTCCAACAATCTCAGGAACTGGTGCCGAAGTTTCCAGAACAACGGTGCTTACTGGTCCTGAAATGAAGCTAGGTATAAATTCAGACTTTACACCTTTTGATCAGGTAATATTAGATCCTGAGTTAACAAAGGGAGTTCCAAAAAACCAATGGTTTTATACAGGAATGGATTGTTATATTCATTGTATAGAATCATTAACTGGGAGTTATTTAAACTCATTTAGTCAAAGTTATGGCGACATATCACTACAACTTTGCAAAGAAATATTTTTAGGTGACATGTCTGAAACTGAGGCACAAGATAAACTCATGATGGCTTCTTGGCATGGAGGCATGAGTATAGCCTATTCTCAAGTTGGAGTCGCTCACGCTATGAGTTATGGGTTGTCATATTTATTAGGAATAAAACATGGTATAGGCAATTGCATTGTATTTGACCATTTAGAAGAGTTTTATCCCGAAGGTGTAGCTCTTTTCAAAACAATGAAAAAGAAACATCATATTGAATTACCTAAAGGTATTTGTGCTAACTTAGACTATTCTGAATTTGATGTAATGATAAATATTTCATTAAGTTTAGAACCTCTTTGGGAAAATGCCTTAGGTAAAAACTGGAAAAAAACCATTACAAGAGAAAAATTAAAACACTTATACCAAAAAATGTAATATGCAATGGCTATCCAAATTTATTTATTTTAAACTTTTAGGATGGAAAGTTGTTGGCAATACAAATATATCAAAAGACTCTATTAAAAAAGCAGTTATTATAGCTGCACCGCACACCAGTTGGCACGACTTCTATATGGGTGTTTTACTGCGTTCTGTGTTAAATGTAAAAACAAATTTTGTTGGAAAAAAAGAATTATTTGTTTTCCCAATAGGATGGCTTTTCAGAATTTTAGGAGGAGCTCCAATTGATAGACATGCCAAAGAAAATAAAGTTCAAGCCATTGCAAAACTTTTTAAAGACAGGGAGGAGTTTAGGATGGCTATGTCTCCTGAAGGAACAAGAAAAAAAGTAACTAAATGGCGAACAGGATTTTATTATATAGCAAAAGAAGCTAAAGTACCAATCATCATGTTCACTTTTGATTTTGAAAATAAACAAAATAAAATCTCAGAACCGTTCTATCCTACAGATGATATCGAAAAAGATTTTGAATTTATGCATGCTTTTTTTAAAGGGGTAAAGGGCAAAATTCCCGAATACTCATAAAAAAGTTAAAAACATCAAAAGAAAATAAATTGGTTTTTAATTCTAGGTGACTAAATAGAGCTTGCACAACTCTATTTTTACTACCTTTAACAGATATGATAAAAGATACAAAAATAGCCGTTTTAATAGATGGAGATAATATACCATCTAAGTACATTACTGAAATGATGGAAGAAATTGCTAAATACGGAACACCAACGATAAAAAGAATTTATGGAGATTGGACTAAGCCTCATTTGGCAAAATGGAAAAGTGTGTTACTTGAAAATGCCATAAGTCCAGTGCAACAATATAGCTATACTACTGGGAAGAACGCTACAGATTCTGCTATGATAATTGATGCTATGGATATTTTATATTCCAATAAAGTTGATGCGTTTTGTTTAGCTTCATCAGATAGTGATTTTACTAAATTAGCGACACGTTTGCGTGAAGCTGGCTTGCAAGTATATGGAATAGGTGAAAAGAAAACACCTGACCCATTTATTGTTGCCTGCGATAAGTTTATTTACCTTGAAATTTTAAAAACTTATGAAGAAAAATCTGAAGCTGGTGGAAAAACCGTAAAAACCAACTTGTATAATATTACACCTAAAGTAATAAGGATGCTTAAAACGTCTGTTTCTGATGCTGCAGATGAAGATGGATGGGCTTTTTTAGGTGATGTTGGGTCACTTATTCTAAAAAAACAGCCCAATTTTGATGCAAGAAACTTTGGTTTTGAAAAACTAACGCCTTTATTTAAATCGTTGGATATTTTTGAAACTGAGCAAAGAGATCAAAGTAACGGAAGGTTTAAATTGATTTACGTTAGAAATAAATAAACCCTTCCTAATAATTATAATAAACCTTTCTGTCGTTTAAAGGTTGTTCATTTCTATAATTATTAATAGGCATATTATCTTTAAGTTTTAAAACTTCTTCTAACGAAATTATTATGGGCTGCTTAAATACTACCCAATTAACATTTTCAGTACATGGTGGTGTTGTTAATGAGCCACTGTAAGAATAAAATGATTTGTCCTCTGGCAACAAATTCATTAGGTCAATAGTCTTATCTATGTTTTTAAATTGTCCACTTTCAATTGGTAAAAAGCTTTCAAAAAACTCAAATAATTGGCTTTCTTGTCCTTCCATACATAAAATACTCAAAACAGTAAGCTTTTTTGAGTCACTTTGATGCACAAGATGTATTTCTGTTGGATATTTTACACCATTAATAATATGTTCTGAAGATTCATGAAAATGAATTTGCTTTAAATGAAAAACCTCATTTTTATATACTATGGAATCACCTGAATTAAAATCAAATTGAATAGAATGACCATTATTCACAACTTTATTTAAAATAGTTTCTGGAGAATAAAGGATGTTTAAACCTTTAGCAGAATCAACTGATATCGTATTAATGTCAATGATGTTAATAGGTGATTGTCGTTTTCCATCACAATCAGAATTCTTTTCAATTTCTATCCAATGTTCTGGTGATGTTTCTCCTTGGTAACTCCAATGTTTATGTTCTTCAGCTTTTGTAACTTTTTCTTCTTTTTCCTGGTTTTTACAAGAAAACATTACGATTAAACTCAATGAAAGTATTGTAGACAATATTTTATTCATACTATGATATGTTTAGAATTCCAAAAAGATATTATAATCTTTCAGCGAATAAAATTATCAAATTTCTATAGCCTAAAAATTGACTTTTATCATATAAATAAAATATTTAAATCTACTTTAAAGAGTTCAATTCAAAAAATAACCAAGTATTAGGATCTGGTTCTATGGAAATAATTTTTTTAGTGCTTGGAATATTAACTTTTTGAATTTTATCAACCACATTTATAGTTTCAATAGAAGAAGTTCCGTCTTCATAATTGCATTTGATTTCGATAGGGAAGTAGAAAATATTTTCTTGAATTTGTTTAATTTCAATAGTTAAATCATTGTTTACATTCCATGAAATATCAAGCTTTGGATGACCTGACTGATATAACCATTGTTTAAAATAGCTATTTAAATTTTTTCCTGAAATGTCTTCCATAACTCGTTGAAAATCTTCACTTAAAGCATTACCATACTTGTAAGTGTCATAATATTTTTTAATGCCTTTCCAGAATAAATCGTCACCTAAATCTTTTCTTAACATATGTAAAACCCAGCTTGCTTTTTCATAAGTATTTGGACTTAATAATTTTAAATAATCTGTTATAGTTGTGTCAACAATTGGTGATTGATTTTTCTTTGAAAATATTATAGCCTTTGCTCTGTCTTCATCCATTTTTTTTACAAATGAATCGCGCCCATATCTGTTTTCATAAAAAAGATTTTCAAAATAGGTCGCAAAGCCTTCGCTTAACCAAACGTGGTACCAGTTTTTTTCTGAAGCAGAATCTCCAAACCATTGGTGTGCAATTTCATGTGCAATAACAGCTTCAAAGTCACCATTTCCTGTAACACTCTTTTCGTTATAAAAAATGTTTCCAGCATTTTCCATACCTCCATAAAGTGTTTTTGACTGGACATTGGCTAGTTTATCAAAAGGATAAGGACCAACATGATTAATCATAAAATCTAGTGCAGGAATTGCTAAGGAATAATCTTTAAAGCCATTATCTCTATCTTGAGGATAAACCCAAGATGAAACGGGAATATTATATATTTCTTCCAGATTTTCAACAGCAAACCGAGCTA
The DNA here is from genome assembly GCF_043876835.1 of Gaetbulibacter sp. M235. Classification (NCBI taxonomy): domain Bacteria; kingdom Pseudomonadati; phylum Bacteroidota; class Flavobacteriia; order Flavobacteriales; family Flavobacteriaceae; genus Gaetbulibacter; species Gaetbulibacter sp. M235. The sequence goes on along the minus strand of NZ_JBAWJZ010000013.1, from coordinate 19,980 downwards.
CACCAATTACCATGACTTTTGTTGGAATTGGTGTATCCATTTTCCAGCGAGTTAAGGTTGTTTTATCATCAATATTGGTTTTCTCTATCATTAAACCGTTTCCTATGGTTTGGTAATAAGAAGGCGCTGTTATATCCCATTCAACGGTTGCTTTGTCTGAAGGATGATCTACTACTGGTAACCAGTTTTTGGCTCTATCTGGCCAGTTATCTCCAAAAAAAGTTCTGTCACCAAACTTGTTTTTTGAAATAATTAAACCATCAGCAGGAATGCCTTTGTACTTGATAATATAGGTTCTTAATTCGTTTGTGTTTGATTGACTTATATTTATTAAAAGTTGGTTGCTGTTTTGTAAAAAGGAAATTGGTTGATTATTTTCTAAAACAGATTCCACGGTCATTCCGGTATTATCTGGTTGTTTTGAAACCAAATCAAGATAAAAATCTTTAACTGCTTTATTAAATTTTATTTTTATTTCTGCAGTACCATTAATTTCATTTGTTTCGTCTGTTAAAGCTATTACAAACTTATAATTGATAACATCGATAGATTGAAATCTAGCTTCATGTTTCTCCTGAGCATTAATATGTAGTGTTGAAACAAAAATAAAAGCTACAAGTAAAAACTTTTTTAGGTATGGAATTATTGTCAAAATGGAATTGTTATGTTATTAGGCATTGAATTTAATATAATTGATTTAATTATATAGCCTTTTTAAGAAAAATGATAACTACAAAAAAAGTATTTTAAAATCTATTAAAAAGAACTCTCATTTGTAGCGTTGAGTATTTCGGTAAGATTTATTTCTAATAACTTATTATCTTTTAAATCATATAACTTGTCTCCAATGATAAGCGAATCAAATGAAACATTTAATTCGGCAACTGGTTTATTATTTGAATCTAAAATTATAGTAACGTCTTTTTGATTAAGCAATGTGTGGTTTTTATAAATGCTATGTCTTAAATATAAATTATCAAAATCATATTCTTCAATAACATTAAAATCTTTATCAATTTTAAGTGTTTTTCCCTTGCTTGTTTGTACAAAACTATTGATGGAGTCGTTAACTGTAACATAGTTTGAATCTGAATTCTCTATTTTTTTATAGAGATTATTTCCAACAAAAAATTTAAGATCTCCATATGTGTCACTACTAAAGGTTTTTGTTTGTAAGCTTAAACCTTCTGATAGGGAATAATTAACGATTTGACCTTTAAATAATGCTAATAGACTATCGTTTTTGGTTTTATAATCGTAAAGTGGATTATCCTTTTGATTTAAAGTTTTAAAATACACTTCTTTTCCGGTTGTTTTATTCATTTTCAAAATAAATGGTTCTCCAAAATTTGTTGTTCTATTTCTCCAATAAGCATAGCCTTGATTAATTAAAAGCAAAGAGGAATCTTGAATTATAAGAGATGATTTACTAGTTGAATCTTTTGGTAACTGATATGACCAAATGACGGAGCCATTATCTTTTTTCAAGCATATTAATTGCTCCTTAGAAGCCATGTATATATTAGTACTATCAATAACTGCATTAGAAACAACATCAGTAACTACATTAGAACCCGTAGACACTAAATAAGTTCCTGTTAAAAGACCTAATGCTATTCCTCCAACATTTTTTGCTATAGTTTCTGTATAATCCTTTTTACCAGTTACAGTTTCATAATCCCAACCTTGTCCGTCTTTAACATTTAAACGATGCAAGCCACCTGAAACAATAAGTAAATCATTATCATTTAAATGATAAATCTTGTTCCAACCATAATCCCTTTTTAATTCTTTTGACCAAAGTATTGTTCCATTGGTTAAATCAATTCCCTCCAGCGTATGTATGTTTCCTGCTAAACCGGTATTTTTATAACCAATGGCTATTTTGTTAGAATAATCAACATAATAGAAATCATTTTTGATTTCCCACATTTCTGTGCCATCTTCAATATTGAGACGTATAGTTTTATTTGCCTTTGAAAAAATGATTATATCATTGTATTGTTTTATGCTAGAAGTAGAATAATCAATTTTTTTTGTCCATTTCACGTTTTTTGTGTTCAAATCAAAAACAACAATCAATCCATTTATACCAGCAATTTTACCGTTCTTGCTTAATTTTCTTAATTCTAATGTAGCATAACCCGTTATAGAGTCGAAGTAAGAATGATGAATTCTTTTTTCAAATGTGTATTCTTTGGCAATAATTTCGTTTTGAAGAATATTGTTTTTGCCAATGGTAATGTCGTTAATTTCTACTTCAGTAGTAGATTGTGAAAAACACTTTAGGGCAATAATTAGGAATAACCATATAACTACTTTTTTAGACATATGCTTGAGTATTAGAGAATGCTATTAATTTAATTAATATAATCAGCAATTCCTATGACAATTGTTACAGGAAAATATATACAAGAATTCTAATTTATTTTTATATAAAACAAAAAAAGAGAGCCAAATGGCTCTCTTAATATTTATATTGAATAGTTAACTATTCTTCTGTTTCTTGCATTGTATGATATACGTATTGCACATCATCGTCTTCTTCCAGTTTCTCTAATAATTTCTCAACATCTGCTACTTCATCTGCACTTAATTGCTTGGTAACCTGTGGAATACGTTCAAAACCAGAGGACAAAATTTCTATCCCTTTTTCTTCTAAAGCAGATTGTATGGCTCCAAAACTTTCAAAAGGCGCGTAAATTAAAATGCCGTCTTCATCAGCAAAAACTTCTTCTGCACCATAATCGATAAATTCTAATTCAACTTCTTCAGGATCTAGACCTTCAGCATTAATTCTGAAATTGCAAGTATGGTCAAACATAAAAACAACCGAACCTGATGTTCCTAAACTGCCATCACATTTATTGAAATAACTTCTTACGTTAGCGACAGTTCTAGTATTATTATCTGTAGCGGTTTCAACTAAAACAGCAATTCCGTGAGGAGCGTAACCTTCAAAAATAACTTCTTTATAATCGCCTTGACTTTTATCGCTTGCTCTTTTTATGGCACGCTCAACATTATCTTTAGGCATATTCACTGCCTTTGCATTTTGTATAACGGCTCTTAAACGTGCATTGCTTGCCGGATCGGGTCCACCTTCTTTTACAGCCATTACTATATCTTTACCAATGCGTGTAAAAGCTTTGCTCATGGCAGACCAACGCTTCATTTTACGTGCTTTTCTAAATTCAAAAGCTCTTCCCATATTTATATAGTTTTTATATTCCTTAACAAAGGAATTTTATTGTTTTATTTTCTGAGTGCAAAAATAATAAGGCTACTTGAATAAATAAAATTATTCTTCATCAGGTTCTACAATAGTTTCTATGGCCTCTGCTAGTTTAAAATCTAAGTCGGTTACTCCATTTGCACTATGTGTAGAAAGGGAAATAGTGAGTACATTATATACATTTGACCAATCTGGATGATGATTTAAAGCTTCACACTCAAATGCAATTCGACTCATAGCACTAAAGCAGTCCTTAAAATTTTCAAATTCAAATTCTGCGTGAATGGCAGCATCATAATATTCCCAATCTGGAAACCTTAATAATCTTGTTTCAATTTCTTGTTCTGAAAGTTTATTCATGATATTAGTTTTTATATCTGGTTTTCCAACTAATTTAATGATTTATAGTGTAACAATAAGTTATTATTTTATTTCAGCTAATATATCTTGACTTTGCAATTGTAAATGTTTAGGTAACAAATTGTCTTTTGGTAAGACTGCTAAATAGCGTTCATCATTAGTGGTATAAACATTTTTCAGGATCGCATTTTTGCTGCCAAGCGACTCAATAATTTCTTTTATAAAATCATCATGATGAACCAAATCATTACTTCCTAAATGAAAAACACCAGATTTATCACGATTAATAATGTAATGAATTTGTTGACTAAACTTTGAATCTGTAGTGACATTCATTATCAAGTTAGGAAAAACATCAATAGGTGTTTGTTCTTTTAAACTTTGAATAATAATATTTAACCTAGGCGATTGTGCTCCAAAAACCATTGGCAATCTTATAATTGCTGTTTTCTTTTTTGGTAAACGCAAGAGCATATTTTCAATTTTTATTTTGAAATGTCCATAAATACTATTGCTTAGTGTTTTATCATGCTCATAACTTGGGTATTTGCTGTAAGCATCAAAAACATTGGCTGATGATAAGAAAATAAGTTTACAGTTATGAGAAATTATATATTCAGATAGGTGTGTATGCACAATTACTTGAGCTGAAAAATCTCCTCTTAATGATGATATAATAATAGTTGGCTTTACAATATCTAGTATTTCAAACACATCATCTTCTTCTAAATTATATTGAAAAAAATGATTGTTCTTACTAAAGGTTATGTTATCCTTATGATAGGTGCCAAAAGTTTTAAAATAGGAGCAGAGTTCTTTATAAAGAGCACCGCCCAAAAATCCGCTGGCCCCTAAAATTAGTATTCTGTGTTTACCTTCTTCCTTTTTCATAAAATAAAGACTCCTAGAAAATTGACATTTGGGTTTTAGTAGTAAATTGCTCTAAAGCTTGCATGCCTAATTTAGAATTTCCCTTTTTGTTTAAACCTGGAGACCAAGTAGTAATAATGAAATTATTTGGTAAAAAGGCAACAATACCTCCACCAACACCACTTTTTCCTGGTAATCCAACTTCAAAGGCAAAGTCGCCTGCTTCATCATAAAAACCGCAGGTTAACATTAACGCATTAATTCTTTTTACTTGACTTTCTGTAAGATGTACAATGTTTCGCAAACATTTTCCTTTATTAGCAAACAAATAAAAAGCCTTTGATAGTTGATTGCAAGTCATTTCAATGGAACATTGGTGGAAATAAAAATCCAATACGACATCTATGTCATTTTTTAAGTTGCCAAAAGACTTGAGAAGGTTTGCGGCAGCAAAATTTTTATAGCCAGTTTTTTTTTCTGAAAGTGCAACCGACTCATTGTAGTGTATTGTATTGTCTGAAGTGACATTTCTTATAAAGTCTAAAAAATCTTCTTTTGGGTTTTCCAAACGAGAAACTAATATATCTGCAATCACAATAGCTCCAGCATTTATAAATGGATTCCTAGGAATACCGTTTTCTATTTCTAATAATGATAGTTGGTTGAATGGATGGCCTGAAGGTTCAACACCAACACGTTTAAATATATCGCTGCCTATAATTGAAGTAGCTTTGGTAAGCGTTAATACTTTTGAAATACTTTGAATTGAAAACAATTTATTGTAATTGCCAACAGCATATTCATGTCCTTCAATAGTTCTTAAATGAATGCCAAAATTATTTTTGTCAATGGATGCCAGTTCTGGAATGTAAGATGCTACTATACCTTTGTCTTTAGTTTTTTTTATGTTAGAATAAATCTCATTAAGAACAGGCTGAAAGTTCCTCATTTTAATTTTTATAAAAAGGTAATTTTACAACGGTTGCTGATATAGCATTTTTTCGAATTTGAATATAAATTTTACTACCACCTTCTGCAAATGCAGTTGGCACGTAACCTAAGCCAATACCTTTATTTAATGATGGAGCCATAGTACCCGAAGTAACTTTCCCAATTTTATTACCATTGGCATCAACTATATCATAGCCATGACGTGGTACACCACGTTCATCTAATTCGAAAGCAACTAATTTGCGTTTTGGACCGTTAAGTTTTTCTGTTTCTAAAGCTTCAGAATTTGTGAATTTTTTCGAAAATTTTGTTATCCAACCCAAACCAGCTTCAATGGGTGATGTGGTATCATCAATGTCATTTCCATATAAGCAATATCCCATTTCTAAACGCAAGGTATCACGTGCAGCCAATCCAATAGGTTTTATGCCGTAAGATGCGCCAGCTTCAAATACTTTGTCCCAAATTTGTTGAACTTCACTGTTTTTACAATAAATTTCAAAACCTCCACTACCTGTATAACCTGTAGCCGAAATAATAACGTGATTAATACCTGCAAAATCACCAACTATGAAATTGTAAAACGGAATGGCAGATAAATCATGACTTGATAATGATTGCATAGCCTCAACAGCTTTTGGACCTTGAATAGCCAATAATGAATACTCATCAGATAGGTTTCTCATATCTGCATTAACATCATTTTTAGATTGAATCCAGTTCCAGTCTTTTTCAATATTACTAGCATTAACTACTAACAAATAGGTTAATTCCTTTACTTTATAAACAATTAAATCATCTACAATGCCACCGTCATCATTTGGCAAACAACTGTATTGCGCTTTTCCTATGGTTAATTTGGATGCGTCGTTACTTGTTACTTTTTGAATTAATTCTAAGGCATGTTCTCCTTCAATTAAAAATTCACCCATATGTGATACATCAAATACACCAACTGAATTTCTAACAGTTTCATGTTCAGCATTTACGCCTTCATATTGAACGGGCATATTAAAACCTGCAAAAGGAACCATTTTTGCTCCTAATGCCTCATGTGTTGATGTTAAAGCAGTATTTTTCATTAGTTTGTTATTGTTTATTTTATAATCAGATGAAGCCTTTTATTAAGTTGTTTCAATCTGAAAGTTTTTAATTTTAAAAGACAAACCTACATAAATATTTTATACTTTTTTTGTTCTAAAAGAGAATAATTATTTGTTAATATTTTATCAAATTCAAACAAAAACATTAATTTTCAAAAACATAAACAACCAATCCATGAAAAATATTACACATCTTATTTTTTTTCTGCTAATTTCAAATTTAATAATCTCTCAAAATGGCACTCCAAAAGATTATTTGTCTTCTGAATTCCATAAAAATAGGAGAGAAGCCTTGCGTGCCAAAATGCCACAAAATACAGTGGCTGTTTTTTTTGCAAATGCTGTTAGAAATAGAGCTAACGATGTAGAATATGTATATCATCAAGATCCAGACTTTTATTATTTAACAGGTTACAAAGAACCAAATGCCGTTTTGGTGATTTTTTCTGAAAACCAAACCAATGAGCAAGGTGAAATTTACAATGAAACACTTTATGTTCAAAAGAAAAATGAATTGGCTGAACAATGGACAGGTAAACGTTTAGGTACAGAAGGCGCTAAAAACGAATTAGGTTTTAAATATGCATTTAATGGAGAAAATTTTATTAATAAAGGTTTGAACTTCACAAAATTTAATGCCGTTTTATTTGACGAGTTTAAAGATGATTATAGAAATTCTACTCGTGATGATGCCGATTTATATGATTTAATACAGGCTTTCAAATCTCAAATCAATTATACTGAAACGGCAGTAATTACCAATAATCAAATGAATGTGGAATTAAACCAGAATAACAACACTATTCAAGAGAAAAAAGTAACTATTGATAATCAAACATTAACCACATTAATGGCAGGTTTGCGTGAAATTAAAACCAAAGATGAAATGGTATTGCTTACCAAAGCTGTGCGAATTTCAGCAATGGGACAACGTGAAATTATGAAAGCCATGCATATAGGCATGTCTGAAGCTGAAATTCAAGGGGTTCATGAGTATGTTTATAAAAAATATGGAAGTGAATATGAAGGGTATCCAAGTATTGTTGGTGCAGGAAATAATGGCTGTGTTTTGCACTACATTGAAAACACGAAAATGAAAGTTGATAATGATTTAGTGTTGATGGATTTAGGTGCTGAATATCATGGTTATACAGCTGATGTTACCCGTACAATTCCTGCAAATGGAAAATTTAACCCAGAGCAAAAACTTATATACGATTTGGTTTATAATGCTCAGGAAGCTGGCATTGCTGTTTCTGTTATTGGAAATAATTTACGCTCGCCAGATGATGCTGCCAGAAAAGTAGTTAATGAAGGTTTAATAGCTTTAGGAATTGCTAAAGATGATACTGAAGCCAGACGATATTTTCCACATGGTACTTCTCACCATATCGGTTTAGATGTGCATGACACCAGTTTAAGAGGTAGTTTTCAACCTAACATGGTTATAACAGTTGAACCGGGTATTTATATTCCAGAAGGCAGCCCTTGTGATAAAAAATGGTGGGGCATTGCCGTTAGAATTGAGGATGATGTTTTAATTACTGAAAATGGTCCTATTGTTTTATCAGCTGAAGCACCAAGAAAATCTGAAGATATTGAAGCACTTATGAAAGAAACAAGTCCATTAGGAAGCTTTGAATTACCTACTTTGGATTAGTTTTTTGAGTTCGTTTAACGTTGTTGTAGATAGTTATTTTTTCATCTTTATTGTAATTATCCATTAAATATTTTATTAAAAAGGGAATACAGAAAATAAAATAGGAAATATCTATTTCACTATTTAAGTATGACACTTCATACCCATAATTAAATAAATGATAAATTGCATAAATTAATATAGCAATAAAAAGACTTAGACCACTATAGAAAAATTTATCTGTCTTATTTTTTACCAAAAAAGCTAATAATATTGATATTAGAATAAAAATTAAAGTGTAGAATTTTGGAACCAAAAATGAGGATTGAATAATAAAAGGATTCATTGTAAAAAAATCACTAGAGAAAAAATATATAAAGGGAATAAAAGTAGATATAAAAGCTATTAATGCAATTGATAGAAAAAGGAATAATTTTTTAAAAGTAATTTCTTTATTGATTAGGCTCGATAAAAAAAAGATTATGTAAGGTAAAATATAGACGCTTCTTGTTGATAGCATTAAACCAGTTAATAATGCGAATCCATAAAACTTTAATGTATTCTTATTATTCAAGTTTATAAATTCATCTAGTACTAATAAAACTAGTATAGTAAAAGTAAACAGATTACTTCTTGTTGTGATTTCCCAAATTAAATAAACCGACGTAAGCATATAAAAAAGCAAGAATTTTATATTTTCAGTTACATTAACTTTTTTTATCAATAATGCCGTTAGTATGCAATACCCCAAACAACTTAGTATACTTAATTCACCCACCAAATAAAATGGAGATGCAATCAAATAATAGACAGGCATAGGACCTGGGTAATTACCCATGTGAGATTTTGCGTAATAAGGATAATCTCCGTTAAAAAACTCTGTTAAAAACGATGAAATGACACTCCACCTATCCACATTTAAAGACTCAATCGGTATTGCAAAATAGCTTATGATTACTAAGCTGACTATAAAACTAAAAAGGCCGTAACAAATGATGTTTTTTAGTTTATAAGATATAATAATTTTATTACTAAATTTAAAAATAAAGATTTGAAAAATTAATAAAATTGTTGATATGTGAATTGCAAACTCTGTATATCTTGAAGAATATTTATAAAAAAAAATAAAACTAATAAATAATAAGACTATAATAGAAACATTGATTTTTAAACTTTTCATTTTAGAAATATTTTAGAGGAAATATTAAAGTTTTTCACTAAAAAATATTGAATTGAAGTTTTAAGAACGCCTAATCCATATATGCAACTTCTTTTTAAATTAATTGAAGAGGCATCTTTAAAGTATTTTGTTGGACAAGTTATTTCTGCAATTTCATAACCTTTAAAACATATTTGAGCTAAGAGTTGATTATCAAAAACAAAGTCATTAGAGTTTTTATTGAAATCAATATCTATTAAGACTTTTGAAGAAAAAGCTCTATAACCTGTATGATATTCTGAAAGTTTTTGACGCATTAGTATATTTTGGAATAGAGTAAGGAATCGATTTGCCAAATATTTGTATATTGGCATACCTCCTTTAAGAGCGCCTCGACCTAAAATACGAGATCCTAAAACAACCGGATACACATCGTTTGCAATCAAGTAACACATAGAATGTATCAACTTGGGTGTATATTGATAATCGGGATGTAACATTAAGATAATTTCAGCATTTAATTCTAAAGCTTTATTATAACAAGTTTTTTGATTGCCTCCATATCCTTTGTTTTTTTGATGTTGAATTATATTATTTATTCCTATTTTTTTTGCTACTTCTAAAGTCTTATCTGTACTATAATCATCTACTAATATAATGTCATCTACTATTTCAAAGGGGATTTCTCTGAAGGTTTTTTCAAGTGTTTTTTCAGCATTGAAAGCTGGTAGTACAATGACAATCTTTTTATTATATATCATTTCTGTTTTTATAATTGCTACTGCAATGATATGAACTGTTTCAATTGTTTATGCCAGCAGTTAAACGAAGTTATCTAAAAATTCTGACAGAATCAATGCTTGTTTTTAAGCAAGATTAACACCAAACAAGTATCCAACTAAGGCAGTTAATCCCATGGCTATTGTACCCCAAAATGTAATTCTTATAATTGCTTTTGTAATACTTGAGCCACCAGCTTTAGCAGCCAATCCACCTAAAAGAATTAAAAAAACTATTGCAAAAGCGTACAGATAATATTCCATACGATGAACAGGTAATAAAAACGTAATTAATAGAGGTAAAATTCCACCAAATGTAAATGATAATCCAGAGGCAAAAGCTGCTTGAATTGGTTTAGCTTGACTAATCTCATTGATCCCCAGTTCGTCTCTTACATGAGCTGCCAATGCATCTACTTCGGTCAATTCTTTTGCTACTGTAAGTGCTGTTTCCTTTTTAAGGCCTCTTTTTTCATAAATTTCTGCCAAACGCTGTAATTCCAATTCTGGCATTTCTTCCAATTCCTGCTTTTCTCTTTCTATATCCGCTTTTTCAACATCTGTTTGAGAGCTTACAGAAACATATTCACCGGCAGCCATTGAAAGTGCTCCTGCAACCAATCCCGCTAAAGTTGCTAAAATTATAGGCTCTCTTAAATCGCTTGCAGCAGCAACACCTATAGCAATACTCGCTGTTGATAAAATACCGTCATTAGCTCCAAGAACAGCAGCTCTTAACCAATTACTTCGGTGAATGTAATGATTGTCTAAATAATCGTCTATTGTGTCAGCCATAACAAATATTTAATTTTTTATATTCCAACTCTTACAAATTTCGATTATTTCTACCTTTAAAACAAGTGTTTAGCTGTTTGTTTTAGTCTTAAATTTTAGAAGAGAATACAAGGAAACTAAAGCCCAAACCATTTCTAAAATTATAAATGGCCAATAATTTAAAAGGATGGAGGCAAGACAAGCCATACTAGCTCCAATAAAATTGAGGATTATAAAAACCAAACTTTTGTTTGACGATTTCCCAGTAACATTTAAAACATAGGCAAGTAATATTTGAAATACACCTAAAAACCCAATCCAGTCTATAAAATTCATTGCAGTAAATATTTAATTTTAAAAAGTTAAAAGCATTTGATGGTTTGGATTGGAATGTGTTGCAGTAATTTGAAAGTCGTGTTGTCCCACAATTTTAAATCCGGCCTTTTTATAAAAATTTATGGCTTTGTGGTTTTCTGTCCATACAAATAACCATATACCTGATTGTTTGTGCTTAACAGATTCATTAAGGTTATAATTAAAAAGTTCTAGTCCTAATTTGAGACTGTGAAACTCCTCAAGTAAATACAGGCGCTCTAATTTGGTAATGTTTTTAATGGGAATATTAGGATGTTGACAATTGAAAATAATTTTAGAGTAACCCACCGCTTTTTCATTAAAATAAATAATGTAAAAAATATTATTAGTGTCTTTTAATGCTTCTTCGAATGCCTTATTAGTGAAATTCTTGCCCACATACTCATTAATATTTTCTTCAGAAGCACTTCTTCCATGTGCTTCTAAGAATGATGTTTTGCCTATTTGGGTAAGGAGTTCAATATCGCTTAAAGTTGCCCTAACAATGGTTGTCATAATAACTATTTGTTTAATAAAAAAGTCTTTAAATCATCATATGTGCTAATTTTAACGGATACTTTATCTTTACCCATAACAGATTGAATTTGTTCAGGAAGTAGTTGTTTTTCTTGAATCACTTCTTCAACAACATCTAAAAACTTAGTTGGATGAGCCGTTTCTAAAAACACACAATGAGCTTTTGGATGGTCTTTTAAATATGATTTACAACCTAAATAGCCAACGGCACCATGTGGATCGGCAACATAGTTATAATTTGAATAAATTTCCTTTAGAGCATCTTTTGTTTCATCATCAGAAAAGCTATAAGACGATACATTTTCTTTTAGCGTCTCAAACTTGTTTTTATAGATTTCCTGAATTCTAATGAAATTACTCGGATCGCCAACATCCATGGCGTTACTAATGGTTTGAACGGATGGTTTTGGTTGATACAATTGCGTTTTTAAATATTCTGTAACCACATTGTTTTTGTTGTTTGAAGCAATAAAATGGTTAACTGGTAATCCTAATTGCTGTGCCATGATGCCTGCACATATGTTTCCAAAATTACCACTTGGTACAGAAAACACAATATCTTTATGTTTTTTGTGAAGTTGCTTATAAGCAAACATAAAATAAAATAATTGAGGTAACCACCGAGCTACATTTATAGAGTTTGCTGAAGTCAGTTGCATGTGACTTGTCAATTCTTCATCTAAAAAGGCTGTTTTTACCATAGCTTGACAATCGTCGAATGTGCCATGAACTTCTAAAGCTTTAATGTTTTGACCCAAAGTAGTTAATTGCTTTTCCTGGATATCACTCACTTTTCCGCTTGGATAAAGTATAACTACATTAACACCTTTAACACCTAAAAATCCATTTGCAACAGCTCCACCAGTATCACCAGAAGTTGCTACCAAAACAGTGACTTGATTGGTATTATCTTTGTTAAAATAACCCAGACAACGCGCCATAAAGCGAGCACCAACGTCTTTAAAAGCCATGGTTGGTCCGTGAAACAATTCTAGAGTTGAAATATTATCATTTAACTGTACTACAGGAAAATCAAATGATAAAGTTTCTTCAATAATGGTCTTTAAAACTGCTTCGGGAATATCTGGTGAAACAAATTGTTTTATTGCTTCAAAAGCTATTTCGGAATAGGATAATTTATCAATATCATTAAAGAATTCATCATTTAAAGGAGTAATGCTTTCAGGAAAATATAGTCCTTTGTCAGGTGCTAACCCTTTTATTACAGCATCCTTAAAAGTTGTATTTGGAGCTTGTTTGTTAAGCGAGTAATAATTCATTCTAACTTAAAATTTTCATTCCTAGAGTATTAATTTTACAAACAAATGTTTCAAATTCAATACTTGTATTTTTATAAATATCTTTTATTGCAACTTCCACTTTTTTAGCAGTTTCAAATCCTTTACTTAAACTAAAAATTGATGGACCAGAACCTGAAATTCCACAACCAAGTGCACCAGCATTTAATGATGCTTTTTTAACATCATGAAAATTTGGAATTAACTGACTTCTGTAAGGCTCTATAATGACATCGTGTAATGATTTACTAATTAAATTATAGTCATTTGTATGTAAAGCATGAACCAAACTACCTAAATTGGCCCATTGTGTTATGGCTTGTTGCAACGGAATTTCCTTTGGCAATATAGCTCTGGCTTCGGAAGTCTTAACTTCAATTTGAGGATGGATTATAGTAGCATATAAATCATCAGGTGTTGGTATTTCTAAAACATCTAAAGGGCTAATGCTCTTTACCAAAGTGAATCCACCAAAAATTGCAGGAGCTAAATTATCAGCATGTTCGCATTTACTTGCTATTGCTTCACCCTTCATAGCAAAATAGGTGAGTTGTGTTTTATTGTAAGGCCTACCCAATAACTCATTAATGGCAAAGACACTTCCTGCTGCACTTGCTGCACTACTGCCAATACCACTGCCAGGTTTAATATGCTTATAAATTTCAATTTCGAAACCGCAATCTGGGTTAGCATCTTCAATTAAAGCCAAAGCAGATACACCCGCTACATTTTTATCGGTTTCAAAAGGCAAATCAAAACCTTCAATTTTGGTAATATAAATGCCTTTTTTAGCAGTTTTTCTAACAATCATTTCGTCACCAACATTGTCTAAACAAAATCCAAGCACATCAAAACCACAAGCTACATTGGCTACAGTCGCAGGTGAAAATATTTTTATTTCATTCATGTTTTTACTTGTTTCCTATACGAATAATATCAGCAAATAAACCAGATGCTGTAACATCTGCTCCAGCTCCGGCACCTTTTATAATCATGGGTTGTTCAGGATAACGCTGAGTATAAAACATGACAATATTATCTTTTCCTTTTAAATTATAAAACGGATGCCCTTCCGGAATTTCCTGCAAACCTACACTTGCTTTTCCATTGTTTAACTGTGCAACATACTTTAATTGGCAATTTTTAACTTTTGCAGAATTGAATAACCCTTGATAATGTGCTTCATCATCAATTAGAGTTTGGAAAAAATCATCTACTGATTCACTTTTTAATCCTGATTCTGATAAAAACGGTGTATTAGAAATATCTTCTAAATCCATTTCTAAACCACTTTCACGAGCTAAAATTAATATCTTTCTAGCGACATCAACACCACTTAAATCAATACGAGGATCAGGTTCGGTGTAGCCTTCTGACTGTGCTTGTTTTACCACATCATAAAAAGACACTGAATTATCAAAATTATTAAAAACAAAGTTTAAACTTCCTGATAAAACAGCTTGAACAGATGTGATTTTATCTCCTGAAGCAATTAAATTATTTAAAGTGTCTATAATTGGCAAACCAGCACCAACATTGGTTTCAAATAAAAATGGCGCATTGTATTTTAATGATAACCGTTTTAATAAACTATAATTTTCATAATTGCTGGAACACGCAATTTTATTACAAGCAACAACACCAATGCTTTGTCTTAAATAGTCGGCATATAAATTCGCAACATCATAGTTCGCAGTAACATCAACAAAAATGCTATTTCTTAAGTTAAGAGCTTTTATTCCATCAAAAAAACCTTGTAAACTTGCTTTTTCTCCTTTTTGCAATTGATCTTTCCATGAACTTAAATCAATTCCTTCATCATCAAAAATCATGGTTCTTGAGTTAGATAACCCTACAACTCGCAAATTGATTTTAAGGTTTTCTTTTAAGTATTTTCTTTGTTGTTTAATTTGTTCAACCAGTTTTTCTCCCACATTTCCAACACCAGTAATAAATACATTTAACTGTTTGGTCTTAATTTCAAAGAATTGTTCGTGTAAACAGTTTAAAGCTTTTTTTACATCATTTTGAAGAATGACTGCAGAGATGTTTTTTTCTGAAGCACCTTGTGCAATCGCTCTAATGTTGATATTGTTTTTACCTAATGTACTAAACATTTTACCACTTATCCCTTGATGATTTTTCATATTATCACCAATAAGCGCAATGATTGATAAATCTGTTTCAACAATAATTGGATCAATTTTACTTAAAGCGATTTCGTTTTCAAAAGTTTTATCTATAGCTGTTTTAGCTAAATCGGCATCATTTTCATCAATGCCAATACAAATAGAATGCTCTGAAGAAGCTTGGGTGATTAAAATGACATTAATTTTTTCCTGAGAAAGTGTTTCAAATAAACGTTTTGAAAATCCAGGAATTCCAATCATACCACTGCCTTGAAGTGTTAACAATGCAATGTTATTGATATTACTGATTCCTTTAACAGGAACACCAGAATTAATGTGGTCATTTGATATAATGGTTCCAACAGATTCTGGTTCTAATGTGTTTTTTATATGAATTGGTATATTCAAATCAAGAGCTGGCTGCACAGTTGGTGGATATAATACTTTGGCACCAAAATGGGATAATTCCATAGCCTCTTGATATGATAATTTTTCAATAGGGTAGGCCTGTTTTACCAATTTTGGGTTGGTTGTAAACATACCGCTAACATCTGTCCAGATTTCAAGCTGTTCAACATGTAAGGCAGCGGCAACAATGGCAGCTGTAAAATCTGAACCACCGCGCCCTAAAGTAGTTTGTTCCCCGCTTTTTGAATTAGAAATGAAACCAGGAAGTATTGTGATGCTCTGTTTAGCTGAATTAAAATAATCTTTTATGTTTTTGTTAGTCAAAGCATAATCAACTTCGGCTTTTGTAAAGTTTGAATTTGTTACTATTAATTCTTGTGAGTTTTTAAGTTCTGTTGATAAACCACGACTTTTCATGGTTTCTGCTATGATATATGACGAAAGCAACTCGCCGTAGCTTGTCAATTTATCCGATGTTTTGGGAGAGAGTTCGTTTATCAAATAAATACCATCTAATAAACTTTTAAGAGTATCAAGTTTATTATTGACAAAATCTAAAACAGAGTCATTTTTAACAGGAATTAATTCTGAAACGATATCTAAATGAATTTGTTTGATTGTATTAAAAACCTCTGAAAAACTGGCATCTTTATTTTTTGCTAAGTTACCAGCTAGAAGTAGTTTATCTGTAATACCACCAACAGCCGATACCACACATATTACAGTATCTTTTTCAACGTAAGAGTTAAGAATATTAATTACGTTATTTATGTTTTTTGCAGAACCTACCGAAGTTCCACCAAATTTTAAAACTTTCATTATTAATGAATTAGTATTTTATTAAAATATTTTTGAAGTAGTAATTTATAGAAATTACAAAAATAGCCTGGAGAAAAAATAACTAGCAACCCCAAAGGGTTGTAGTAGTTGTAGTGATTCCAAAAATAGAAACATTCACACCTGAAAAAGATGTAATATAATTAACGATATTTTGGCTTAAAAGATTCATTTTATCATGTAAAACTAATCAAAAATATTACTTTTAACTAAATAAAAAAACAAATGATTAATTTTTGCAAAATTCTTAGCTTGAAGTATATTTTATCTAAGAAAAGTTATAATTATAAGGTTTAAACCACAAAATTAACAATTAGATTAAACAGATGAAAATATTTTCTAAAGAGCAAATTTACGAAGGCGATAAATTAACAACCGAACGACAAAATATTAGTTCTACAGATTTAATGGAACGTGCCGGAACCCAAATTTTTAATTGGATAAATTTAAGATTGCAAGGTGCTCAAGTGCCTATTCATGTTTTTTGTGGTATTGGAAATAATGGCGGAGACGGACTGGTATTGTCAAGGCATTTAATTTTAGAAGGTTATAATGTTATAACTTATATAGTAAACTACAGTGACAAGCGTTCGAAGGATTTTTTAATAAATTATGAACGTGTTAAAAACGTTACCAAGCATTGGCCTGTATTATTAAATGATGCTGATGAATTTCCTAATATAAATCCTGATGACATTATTGTAGATGCTGTTTTTGGAATTGGATTGAATAGACCAGTTGCAGATTGGGTTAAAAAACTATTTGTGCATTTTAGAAATTCCAAAGCGTTTACATTATCAATTGATATTCCATCTGGATTGAAAACAGATTCACCAACTACTGATGAAAACAGCGTAGTTTGGGCTTCATATACTTTGAGTTTCGCATCACCAAAACTGGTGTTCTTTTTGCCAAACACTGCTAAATTCACATCAAATTGGGAAGTTTTAGATATAGGACTGGATTCAAGATTTTTATCTGAAACCAATACAGATTTTAATTTAATTGGTAAATATGAAGCAATACCAATATATATTCCAAGAGAAAAATTTTCACATAAAGGACAGTTTGGTCATAGTTTAATAATAGGAGGAAGTTATGGCAAAATTGGTGCTGCAATTTTAGCTAGTCGAGCAGCTTTAAGCGTAGGGGCTGGTTTGGTAACGGCATTTGTTCCAAAATGTGGCTACAATGCGATACAATCTTCATTTCCAGAAGCCATGGTTATTACAGATGATTTTGACGATCATATTACTAATATTAATTTTGATCTAAAGCCAACTGCAATTGCTTTTGGAGTTGGTGTTGGAACAAATCATGAAACAAAAACAGCTTTTGAAAATTTTTTAAAAACAAATAAAGCACCTCTTGTTATTGATGCTGATGGGATAAATATTTTAGCAGCCAATAAAAATTTATTAAAACTATTACCAGCAAACACCATCTTAACGCCACATCCAAAAGAACTAGAAAGATTGATTGGAACTTGGACAGATGATTTTGATAAATTAGAAAAGGCCAAAACATTTTCAAAGGAAAACAAGATTATTTTAATAATTAAAGGAGCCAATACCATTACCGTTTTAGAAGATAAATGCTATATAAATACTTCTGGAAATCCAGGGCTTTCAACTGCTGGAAGCGGAGATGTTTTAACAGGAATTATTACCGGGTTACTATCTCAAGGCTACAATCCTTTGTCTGCTTCTGTTTTTGGTGTTTACCTACATGGCAAATCTGCTGATATCGCTGTTGAAGATTATGGCTATCAAAGTTTAATAGCCAGTCATGTTATTGAATATTTAGGCGCAGCTTATATGGATTTATTTAAACAACCAGAGCAACAAGAAAAGGAAAAAAATTAACATAATTCTATTTATTATTTTATTCTTAAATGATTAATTATTAGTTTATTAAAATATATTTTTAGTAGTAATAAGCTTACGTTTGTTAAAAAAAAATATCCTTTTTGTATTTCGTCGTCATTTTATTTCATATGGACTAATTTATTAATAAACATTTATTTTTTTTGATAATTTAGTAACTCTATTATGAATTCATTATGAATATCATATTTTTTATTTCCTGATTATAGCATTTGATTAATAGCAATTTTTAAATGCCCAACTCTTACCTTAATTAACACATTTTTGTTGTGTAAGTTTTATTGAAAATATAGAATTTATTGAGCACCCCTTTTCTACAACTTATAGTTTGTTATGTAACACTATTATTAATTAATAATTTAAAATGTTATGTTGATGAACAAAATTACTCTCAAATGTTTAAGTAGTAACCCGTGGGGCTGTTGCTTAACAATTATGAAAAAAAGATTTAAAAGTATAACCGGTTTCGCCGTGTTGATGCTTTTTTTATTGCTATCTTATCAATCTTCTGCACAAATTATTATTGGAGATAATATTATAACAGATTGGTATGCTGCTTTAGATAATGCTGCTTATACAGCAAAGGTATTTGTTAGTGATGCCAATGACACCAATGATAGTCAGTTTACTAACGGAGCACAAGACCCTGATTTAATATCAGAATGGGCTTGGACCTATGGTCAAACAAATGACAAAGGAGATATTAGCAACTCTGGTGCTGTATTGCTAGATAATAGAATCTATTTCTTTGGAGATAGAACAGCTATTAATGGGGATGCCCAAATTGGATTTTGGTTCTTTCTAGGAGGTGTTGGACCCGATGGTGATGGTATAGGTAATGACCCATTCACTGGAATGCATGTAGAAGGCGATTTATTGGCCTTGAGTAACTTTACTAATGGTGGGGGTGTTGTAAATTTAAGAATTTTTAGATGGGTTGATAATCCAGCGGATGCCTTTTATGATACCACACCACTTCCCGATCCAACCAATGCACCAAACGGTGATGAATCTTCTGGAAATTTGAAATTTTTAGGTGTTACCACCAATGCCTTTGTTAATACTCAGCCTATCAACATTACTGAACATGGGCCATTTGCGGCTTCAGTAATTGGAGGACAAGATCATGTGACTCCTTCTACTTGGAATTATCAAGGGAAAAATGTACCTAGTGAAGGTGTTCCTCCTTATAACCAATACCATACTGGTGCATTTTTTAATGGTTTTATCAGTTTGGAAGATCTACCACCTGGAGCAGCCTGTTTTTCTAGCTATTTGTTAGAAACAAGAAACTCACAGTCTGTTACAGCATCTTTACAAGATTTTGTTGGTGCAGGATTTTCAACAAATCCACCACCGCCATCAACCACAGGAGATCAGGTTTGTGTTGGAGAAACAGCTCATCTAACTGCAGGTAATTGTACTGGCACATTAAAATGGTATGATGATGAAGATAATTTGGTGGCTTCTGGGGTAGATTTTTTCGATGTTCCTAATGTAACAGTAGCAACATCTTATTTTGTAACTTGTACAAGTGAAAGCGGATGTGAAAGTGAAAAAACTGAAGTAATAGCAACAGTTTTCCCAGTAACACCTAAGTACACAGCGTCACATACCGTGTGTTCAGGAGATTCTTGGACATTCAGTTATGATCCTGATGG
>NZ_JBAWJZ010000012.1:0-81640 GCF_043876835.1 Gaetbulibacter sp. M235 | reverse complement strand
ACACAAAAAGATGGGGTTGTTTTTCAAGGGGCCGACAGCAGGGAGTTCTGGCAACGTGCCGAGGACAGGAACAAGGAGACCGCTGAGATTTACCACCAATTGGGATTGGCGCATTACGCCGCTATGGAAGCTTTTGTAAAGTGGGAATACTAATTTGTATAAAAAACTAAGGTTTAATGAGGTTTAAAAATGTTTACAATAGAGAAAATTTCTAAATTATATATTAAAAAAATCATTAACGACCTAAATAATTAAAAAGAACAATTACAAACCTTTTTTAGAATATACAAAACTAATCATCTTACAAGAATACTTTTTTTTGTTAAAATTAATTATCAATTTATGTATAAATTCTTAAAATCTAAAAATAGGCATGACATTATTTTTCTTTTTTTGATGCTTAATATAACCTTTTGTTTAGCCCAAGTTGTTGAAGAAGAACTACCAGTAAGAGGTTTTGCGATATCTGCTCCAAGGCCATCTGAAGTTGGAAAATTTTTAGAATTTATAGAAAAAAACTTATCGAAAACAAATGTAAACACATTGTTTTTAATGGTAAACTATAAATATCAATTTGAGAGTCATCCAGAATTAGCAGAACCATCATCTTTATCTCAAAACGATGTAAAAAAAATAGTTGCTACTTGTAAAAACTATGACATAACAATAGTCCCGCTTATAAATTTATTAGGACATCAATCTTGGAAACAGGATAATATAAAATCTTTGTTAAAAGTATATCCACAGTTTGAGGAAAACCCAGGTGATAAATTACAAGACAAAGATTTTTACTGCCGCAGTTATTGTCCGCTACATCCAGAGATTCATGCTATTATTTTTGAACTAGTAGATGAATTGATTGAGGTTTTTGAAGCAAAAGCAATTCATGTGGGTATGGACGAGGTTTTTGTGTTGGGTGAGGATAGCTGCAGTAGATGTAAAGGAAAAAATAAAGCAAAACTTTTTGCAGACGAAGTAACAAAAATTTACAATCATCTAGAATCAAAAGGTGTAAATATGTATATGTGGGGAGATCGTCTTTTAGACGGTAGAACTACAGGGTTAGGGAAGTGGAGTGCCTCTCATAATGATACGTATCCTGCAATAGACTTAATTTCTAAAAATATTATTATTTGCGATTGGCAATATAAAACAGCACCACCAACTCCTGCATATTTTGCAATGAAAGGATTTAAGGTAATAAGTTGCTCTTTTGAAGTTTCCGAAGTAGCAAATCAACAATTAGATAATGTATTGAGTATTAGAAAACTTAATAAAGCAACTATAAAAAATAGGCTGCTAGGTGTTATGCATACCTACTGGAGTACTTTCGATTCTTTTATCGATTGTTATGAAAAATCAAATTGTAGTTCAGAAACCATAAAAGGGGCCATTGAAACATTTAAAACAATGTATGAAAATGATAAATAATTTACAATAATGTTGTTTAGTATTAGTGTCATTATAGCCAATTTATAAATTAAGTTGCTATTAATAAAGATGTAATCATCAAATTCATTTAAAAGATTTATTTACAGAGAACAATTTAATTATAGCTCAAAGTTAGATTAGAAAATGCTTCTAAAAATAAAACTGTTCAAATTCCATAAATTTTAAAAAGTAAGAATCAATATGAAAAAATATCACATTAGTATAGTGTTTTTAATAGTTAGCATTTTTAATATAAATGCATCTAATAATCAAGAATTAAAAAAATATTTAGTTCCTATACCAAAAAGTGTAACAGTTTTAGAAACATCTTTTAAGCCTAATAGTGGTAGAATAATTGCCTATGGAATAGCAACAAATTTGGGTGTACGGTTTAGTGCCAATAATCTTCAAAAAATATTGAAAGAAAAAGGTATGTATTTTTCTATTGCAGGAAATGTAGCTGTTGGAGAAACTCCAGAAATAGAGTTGATAATTGACTCTAAAAAGCAAACAAACTCTCAAGGCTATTCATTAGTAATCAATGAAAATAAAATTACACTTACGGCTAACAATGAAGCAGGTTTGTATTATGGTGTGCTTACTTTGGGACAAATTGCTCAATATGCCTACGATTATGGAACGTTTCCTCAAGTTACAGTAAATGATTATCCAGATTTTAAAAGGCGAGGTGTTACAATAGATATTAGTAGAACCAAAGTGCCAACTATGGCATCATTATATCAATATATTGATATGTTTGCTTCATGGAAAATTAATGAAATCCAGTTATATACAGAGCATACTTTTCAATATCAAAACCATAAAAAAGTTTGGCAAGATGCTAGTGCATTATCTTCTAACGACATTCTAGATTTAGATAAATATTGTAGCGATAGGTTTATAGATTTAGTGCCTAATCAAAACGGTTTTGGACATATGGAACGTTGGTTAGAGCATAAAGAATATTGGCATCTTGCAGAAAATGAAACCATTTCAGATCCTACACATCATATTTTAGGTATTAGACGAACTATATCTGCAGTAGATAAGAGTTCTGTTGATTTTGTTGATAATTTGTATAGCGAGTTACTTTCAAATTTTTCAAGTGAAAATGTAAATATTGGTGGTGATGAACCCTATGAGCTAGGTACAGGAAAATCTAAAAAAGAAGTTTCAGAAAAAGGAAAAGGGCAAGTATATTTAGATCTTTTATTAAAGCTAAATAGTATTATAGTGAAAAATGGTAAAAGAGCCCAATTTTGGGGAGATATCATTTTAGAACATCCTGAATTAATTAAAAACTTACCCAAAAATATTACTTGCATGATTTGGGGATATAAATGGGATCATCCATTTAACAAAGAAGCTGCTAAGTTTAAAGAAGCAAAAATACCATTTTATGTATGTCCAGGTACTTCGTCATGGCGCTCTATAGTTGGTAGAACAGAAAACGCAATAAAAAATCAAATAAATGCAGCCGAAAACGGAATTAAATATGGTGCCGTAGGATATTTGAACACCGATTGGGGAGATGATGGACATCCGCAACCATTAATTACTGGTTATGCACCTTATGTGTATGGTGCTGCTGTTTCATGGTCGTTAGAAGACAACAGAGATTTGGATATTAATTGGGTTTTAAACAAATATATTTATAAAGATCCTGCTGAAAAAACGGCACAAGTTATTTTCGATATGGGAAATACCAATCAGATATTAGATAATTCAGATATCAATAACTATTCTTTTTATTCATTGCTATATTACATCAATAAACCCTTAAAAGAAAACAGACAAACAGCTAAATTAAAAAACAAAGACTTGAATGAAGCAATAATTGTTTTAAACAAAATTATCAAAAGAGTTGAAACCTGCAAAGCAACAGCCAATGATGCAGAAATTGTATACAGAGAAATTATAAATGCTTCCAAACTAGCAATTCATTCTTGTAATTTAGGTATTGCCAAATTAAAAACTAAAGAAGGTAGCATTGAAAAAGTTGATGCCGATACAAAATATAAATTATTAGTAGAGATAGATGCAATTATAGCTGAATATAAAGAAGTTTGGATGCTTAGAAACCAAATTGGTGGTTTAACAGATAGTCTTGAACAATTATTAAAAGTTAGAACTGCATATTTGAATTAATCCTTCACCATATATTTTACAAGCTAATTAATTCCGAACAATTTTAATTATGGTAAATCAATCGATATATTCTTTTTCTAAAAATCAATTTTTATTAATTCACTTCTTGTTTTTTTGCATTACTTCTTTTTTGCAAGTCTCAGCACAACAAGATTATTACTTAGATTTTGCGTCCAGTAATAAAGTAACATCTAATGCGGCAGTTATAGAATTAAATAATACTGCTAAATTCACTCTTGAAGCAGAAGTATTTCTAGATTCTCAAACTAATTTAACTAACGTTTTAAGTAAAATTTACGATAATAATAATCGTGTTGCTTTGCAAATAAGTAATGGTGTTATCTATGGAATAGTAAGTAATGGGGCAAATGCATATCGTTGTACTTCTAATGCGGTTTTAACAACAGGTTTGTGGTATCATATTGCAATGGTTTATGACGGAACTTTAAGCACCACAACAGATAGAGTTAAATTATTTATCAATGGTGTACAAGAAATAAATTTAGTTACATCTGGGGCAATACCTAGTTTAACATCAAATGATACAAATTTTACTTCAAAACCATATGTGGTTGGAGGTACTTATTTTGATGGTAGAATTGATGATGTAAGAGTTTGGAATACAGCTCTTAGTGCTAATACTATTAATATTTGGAAAAATATACATCTTGAAACAAATCATCCCAATTATGCAAACCTTAAATTATATTGGGATTTTGATAACATCAGTAATTCTAGTGTTGTAAGCGCAGCAAATGGAACTTTATATGCAGGAACAATAGAAGCTGCTACTTACGGAGGACCAACAGTACACGAACATGTAGTAGGTGGTTATTTGCCATCGTATAGATTGACTAGTTTTGCTTTAAAAAATCCTTCATTAGCTATGGAACATCTTACTCATTTATATTATTTTTCAATAAGTACAGATGTTTCTGGTAATTTAGGAGCGGTTGATTCTAATGGCAATTTTACACCTTTAGCTAATTACTTACCAAGTGTTCAATCAAATTTGAACACAATTAAAAGTTGGATAGGCACTAAGAAAACAAAATTGATTTTAGTTTTTGGTGGATGGGTTTCATCCGATTATATAGATGAAGTTGCTGCAAGTCCAACAGCAAGAAATAACGTAGCTCAAAATTTAGTAGACTTTTGTATAAATAATCAATTAGACGGAATTGATATTGACTGGGAAAATTATCATGGAGAAGTTAATGATGTCAATTATGTTAATCTTGTTTCGGCTATAAAATCTAAAATATTAGCTTCAAGCAATACAGATTTAGAGTTGTCTGTAACCATTCTTCCAGAGCATGATAAACCTAACGATCCTATAGGACTTAATGGGCTTTTTGGAAACATCGATTTTTTACAGATAATGTCTTATGGTAAATCTAGAATATCACAAGGAACACAGATACCTATGTCAAAGGTTCAAGAGTATTACACACGATGGACAAATGCTGGTTTACCAAGTGCAAAACTCGTTTTGGGCTTGCCTGATTATGCAAAAACATTAGTAGATGATAGCACATTGTTTTATAGTGATCTTGTGGCTCAAAACCCTAATCTAGATCCTAATTTAGACGCCGTAGTATCTAGTGGAAAAACATATTATTTTAATGGTGTAAATACAATTAAAGAAAAAGCTCAATACGTTTTAGATAATAATTTAAAAGGTGTTATGTTTTGGGAGCTATATCAAGATACTGATATTACTAACTCTATATCTTTATTAAAAGCAGCTACAAGTATTATACCAGTAAATGTTACTTCAACACCGTTAAGTAATAATAATTTCGAAATAGACAATGAACTTAAAGTTTACCCTAATCCATCTACAAATTTATTTAATGTTTCATTCTACAGTAATAATCCAAGATTTACTAAAATATTGGTTTATGATATAAACAGTAGATTGGTTTGGGAAAACATAAATTCTTTAAATACAGGCTTAAACAATATAGCTCTAGATTTAAAAAAACTAAATACAGGTTTTTATATTTTAAGAGTTATTGATGGTGATAAAACGTCAACCAAAAAACTTATTAAAAATGAATAAATTATACACTTTGTATTATGTGGGTTCTGGTTTAATAATGTGTAAATGAGGTTTTTAGACAATATCAAACCTATTAAGGAATATATTGGATTTAAAAAGAGATAATTTATTGGAGTTTTACGTTAAACAAACTTTAACAAAATTTTATTTTATTATGAAAAATCAACTACAAGCTTTTTTAACAAAAAAACAAAAACTGTTTTTATTTATTTTTTTCATTGTAACCCTAACCAATATTTCGGCACAAAAAGTGGTTGGCGGTTATTTGCCTACTTATTCTATAAATAACTTAACTAATGCACAATTAAGAGATAAAATGGCACATTTAAGTCATTTATATTTTTTCTCTGTAACTTCAAGTTATAATGGACAAATAGGAACTGCTAAAACAGTAAATGGTAGTGCTACTTTTACCTATATTCAAAATGATGCTGACTTTTTCACTAAGCTAGATAGAGTTAAAAACGTAAAAGCTTGGAATAATTTAAATACAAAAGTAATTTTAGTAGTAGGGGGAGAACTTTCTTCTTATTATTTACATAGTATGATTAAAAACACAACCAATGAAGCAACATATGCTGCAAATTTAGTTCAATTTTGCCACGCTAATGGCTTTGATGGTATTGATGTAGATTGGGAAGATTATACTACAAGTTCAGGCACACAACTTAAATATACAGGTGCAGAGTATACCAATTTACTTCAAAAAATAAAAAGTGAAATTACAGCTCAAGCATCATCAAACGGAGGTAAAGTTTTAAGTTTATCTGCAACCCTTGTTCCGGAACGTTATGATCGTGCAGGTATATCAGGTATTTTTCAATATATAGATTATCTTCAAATTATGTCTTACGGAGGAGGATCCAGAATAGGTAATGATACACAAGTGCCAATTTCCAAACTTGATCAATATTATACGGGATGGATTACTAACCTTAGTCTTCCAGCTAATAAATATGTTATAGGTTTGCCTGTTTATGCAAAAACGCTTAGTTCAGAGTTTAATCCAACACTATCAACAGCATATAAAGACCTTATTACCAGCAACCCTACAATTGTTAGTAGTAAACCAGATAGGGCTGTTGTGAGTTCTTTTACAAGTGGAGGCACACCTTACAGTAATGTTCCTTTTTACTTTAACTGCGTTAATACCATAAAAACCAAAGGACAATATGTTTTAGATAATAATTTAAAAGGGGTTATGTTCTGGGAAATAACCCAAGATTTTGATTATACTAATAGCAATTCTTTAATTAGAGCAATGAATGAAAAAATACCAGTTTATGGTGGTTCTAGCTCTAAAACAACTGGTGGTAAGGGTACATTGAGTACTGATGGAATAGATGAAGAAATTCAAACTGGTCTTAAAATTCACCCTAATCCTTTTAACAATTTAGTTAAAGTTGGGTATTATGTATACAACCCAACTTTAACAAAAATTCACGTGTTCGATGTTAATGGCCGTTTGGTTTGGGAAAACAATAAACAATTGGTTTTAGGTAATAATAATATGGAGATTGATACTAGGTTTTTTAATACAGGCTTTTATATTATTAAGATTATTGATGGAGATAAAACATTAACAAGAAAACTTATTAAAAATTAATTAAATAAATCAATTTCATGAAAATAAAAACCAATGAAAAGTATAGAATGAATCGAAGCTTTATAGTTATTACGGCAATACTATTTACATTATTTGCAAATGCTAGTAATATAAAAACAGATTTAGTACAAAACACAATAACGGGTACTGTTACAGATGTTTCAGGGCAACCATTACCTGGTGTAAGTGTTGTAATACTAGGAACACAAAGAGGTGTTGCTACAGATTTTGATGGGAGGTATTCAATAACTGCAAAAAAGAATGATGTTTTAATGTTTACTTACATTGGAATGGCTAATAAAACATCAATAGTTGGCGATTCTAACACAATTGACATTGTACTTAAAGAAGGTGAAAACCAATTAGATGAAGTTACTGTTATTGGTTATGGTTCAGTTAAAAAAGATGACGTTACTGGTGCAGTATCTGCTATTAAGCCAAATGTAAATGAAGCTTTAAGAAGTGGTTCAATAAATAATTTAATACAAGGTAAAGTAGCAGGTGTAGACGTAACAAATTCTAGCGGAACACCAGGTGCAGCATTAAGTATAAGAATTCGTGGAACAAACTCATTAAGATCAGATAATGAACCTTTGTATGTTGTTGATGGAATACTTATGAATTCTTCAACAGAAGATGCTTCAAACCCTTTTGGTACCATTAACGATTTTCAATCGCAACAAAGTGGTTTATCTGGTATTAATCCAAGTGATATAGAAAATATTCAAGTTTTAAAAGATGCTTCTGCAACTGCCATATATGG
The DNA here is from genome assembly GCF_043876835.1 of Gaetbulibacter sp. M235. NCBI lineage: Bacteria > Pseudomonadati > Bacteroidota > Flavobacteriia > Flavobacteriales > Flavobacteriaceae > Gaetbulibacter > Gaetbulibacter sp. M235. The sequence continues at coordinate 73,627 of NZ_JBAWJZ010000012.1, read as the reverse complement.
TTCTAGAGGAGCTAACGGTGTTATAATAATTACCACAAAAAAAGGTAAAGATGGAAAAGCAAGTATCAAAGTTAGTACATCTACAACGGCTTCAGTAATTGGAAGAAGTATTGATTTATTAGATGGACCTGGTTATGCTGAAATGAGAAATGGTGATGCTTTATTAGAAAATGTGGCAGTAAGATATGGTTTTTATCAAGGCGATATTTACAAAATAAGAAACATTCCTACTGGTGATACTTACTTTACAGATCCTGCAAGTGCTAATTTAACACCAGCTATAATAAACCAATATGGTCTTACTGCTACAGAGCAAATAGATTGGTTAGAAGAAATGACAGGAATGACAGTTAGTACTTCAAACAGAGTATCTGTAAGTGGTGGTGCAAGTGGAATTTATTATTATTTAGCTACAGGGTTTAATAACGAAAAAGGAATTACTCCAAACTCGAGTATTAATACAGGAGATATTAGAAGTAATTTAAGTGCTAAATTAAGTGATAAAGTTAAAATATCATCAACTATTTATGCTAGTTACAGAACCAATGATATGAACCTTTCTACCGATGGTACAGGAAACCGAGGTTTAATGGCTTCAATTCTTAATGCATCACCCCTAAACGACGATATTTTTGGGGATGATGGAGAACCATTAGCGAATCCAAATCTATGGGCTTCAGATTATTATGATCATTCAAAAGAGTCTAGAATTGTAGCATCTTTAAGTTTAGATTATAAGTTAACAGATTTATTAACATATCAGCTTAAATTAAGTGGTAATACTAGAAATAAAGAAAGAGTACGTTTTTATACAGATCAAATAGGTTTAGGTGCTTCATACGGAGGTTATTTAGGAGAATCTAACTTAGTTTCAAGAAATTATTCAACCGAGAATTTACTACAGTTTAAAAAAGATTTTTCTAGAGCACATTCATTTAATGGTACTTTAGGTTTTACAACAGATGAATACAGAACAACTACAAAGTCTATTTATGGAAGTAATTTTTCAGATTTGATTTTAGGGGAAAACGGATTGAATTTTGCTCAAACTATCATATACAATAACCCTGTAGAAAGACCTTCAAATTATGTGTCGGCGTTTGCAAGAGCAAACTACGCTTTATATAACAAGTATTTACTAACATATACATTTAGACGTGATGGTGTAAGTGTTTTTAGTGGTGATAAAAAATGGGATAACTTCCACTCTTTAGCAGCAGCTTGGAAAATGGAAAAAGAGAAATTTATTAAAAATCTAGGCTTTGTTAGCCAGTTTAAATTACGAGCAGGTTGGGGACAAACAGGAAATTCAAGTATAGCTCCTTTTCAAACACTGAATCTTTACACAATTACGGATGGTTCAGGGTTTGATGCTTCTACGGCAATAGGTCTTGTTTCTACAGGAATACCAAATCCATCATTAGTTTGGGAAACTACGGTTCAAAGTAATGTTGGTTTAGATTGGGGTATTTTAAAAGGAAGATTTACAGGAACAGTTGATGCATATGTAAAAAATACAGAACGTCTTTTATTGAATAAACCAATACCAGCTTCTAACGGATTTACATCTACAACTGTAAACGTTGGAGAAATTCAAAATAGAGGATTAGAGTTTAGTATAGATGCTAATATTGTAAACAACAGCAAGTTTAGTTGGACTCTTGGAGCAAATATTGCTTTCAATCAAAACAAAATATTAGAATTAGGTAGCGAAGATACTTTTGGAGATGGGAGAGCTCACTTTTTTGGAAACGGAATAGGTACTGGTGTTTTTACAGATCCCGTAAATATCTTTCTTGAAAACGAAGCTATTGGAACGTTTTTTGGTTTAAAAACAGATGGACTATACCGTACAGCAGATGATTTAGTCGATGCGCCAACTTACAGAAGTGTAGCACCACAACTAGGTGATGTACGTTTTATAGATTTAGATGGCAATGGTGAAATTGATGCTGCAGACAGACAAATAATAGGTAATCCAAATCCAGATTATACCTATGGATTTAACACAGAGTTTGCATACAAAAATTTATCGCTTAGACTTGTATTTGTTGGTAAAGAAGGCAACGATGTGTTCAACGCAAAATTAGGTCAGAATGGTTATAACGATAAACTTTTAACAAGAAATGTTTATTCAGAATCTTGGACAGATAGATGGACTCCAGACAATATAGATGGAAAATATCCTAGACAAGGTTTTGGTTTATTAGACTCTGCAGATTTATTAGTGGAGGATGCAAGTTTTTTAAGACTTTCTTCAGCTACACTTAATTACGATCTTCCAAGTAAACTCTTAAAAGAAATGGGTATAAGCAGCGCTAGTATATATGTAACGGGTAATAATCTTTTATTATTTACTAAATACCAAGGTTTCGACCCAGAGGTAAATTCGTTTTCTTACGATAGCACAAGAATAGGTATAGACTGGTCTAGTACACCAAGACCTATTTCTTTTACAGTAGGAGTTAATGTTAATTTTTAATATTTAAAACTTGAAAAAATGAAAAATTTACTAATATATTCAATAAAAAAAATGAAAATAAGAACATTTCTTTTAGCCATTTTAGGTGTAACTAGTTTGCTGTCTTGCGAAAATACACTTATAGAAGAACCGGATTATAGTGTAGATGCCAGTAAAGTATTTTCCACAGAAGAAAGAGCACAACTTGCACTACAAGGCGCTTTATCGCAATTGGAAGATGGATTTTGGACGAACCAAGGATATCACCAACTAATATCTTGTGCTGGTGGATTTTTATACCGTCCAGGAAGTGGTCATATAACAGAATATAACAATTTTATTTTTAAAGATAATCAGGCTTGGCCAGAAAATGTTTGGAATAGTAATTATAACGCTATCTATTCTTTAAATGTTATAATTAAATATTTTGAAGACAATAACCCGGATTTTACAGCTTTATCACCTGGATATCAAAAGGTTTTAGGGACTGCTTATTTTTTACGGGGTTACGAATACTTTAAATTGGTTAGGTTATGGGGAGATATCCCTATGCCATTAGAACCAGCAGTAGGTATTACACACACACCACTATCTAGCGAAGCTGTAATTTATACATCAGTTATCAATGACTTTGAACAAGCAAAAATTTTACTTCCTGCAGGTACTGGTATACCAAGTAAATACAATGGACCACTTAAATCTGCTGCTGATGCTTTTTTAGCTAAAGTTTATGCAACACAAGCAGGTTGGTATAATATGCCTCAATTGTGGGAACAAGCAAAAATCCATGCAGATTTAGCTATAAACTCTAAAAACTATATGCTTTTACCTAGTATAGCTACTTTACATTCACCAGCAGGTAGAAACTCTGAAGAAGCAATTTTTGAGATGCAGGCAAATTATTCATCTAATTTAAATAACCTATCTCAGGCATACACTCCACAAGCTTTAGAGGTTGATATTTTTGGAGGTTACATTAGAGTACAACCTTGGATGTGGACACGACAATTAGGTGATAACTTATATAGTGATTTTACTAAGAATGCTTCAACAGGAAAAATTACTGATGTAAGAGATCATGATCCTAGGGTAGATATAACATATATAGATTCAACATTTACTAAAATTAATGGAAGTTCATCTTCGGTTTACCCAAGAGCTAAATGGGCAAGTGGTGCTTATTTTTATATAGCAAAATACCTTGACCCTAACAGAACAAGTAGCGCAAGCATTAGAAACTGGAAGGTTTTAAGATATGCTGACATTCTATTATTACGTGCCGAAATTGAAAATGAATTAACAGGACCAGCTAATGCATTTCAATATGTAAATGAAGTTTTAGATAGAGCTAGAAGCAACGGGAAAGGTACATATCCTTTAAGTTGGGATATTACAAAAGTATCAACAAAAGAGGAGTTTAGAAAAAAAATAGCATGGGAACGTATGTATGAATTAATTGGAGAAGGGCACGAATTTTTTGAAGCTCGCCGACGCGGAAAAGATTTCCTAGTTAACGAGTTTATTTCTGTTCATAATAATTTTAACGACCCTGTTTTAGCTTCTCAATATAGAACAAAAGAAACCGGTGATGGTATTATGCATTTAGTAATTCCATTATCAGAAACTTCTAATAACAATTCGATAGACTAATTTTTAAAACACTTTAACTCAAATGCATGTTAAAGTATTAGTTATATGATAAATAGATTATCTAATTTAAACTTGATTAGATAATCTATTCTGTTCACTATTTTATGTAAATAAACAACATAAATTATTTTCAATAATTAAACGTATTTCATTTTGAAAAAAACCTATATATACCTCTTAATACTGTTGTTGCCTTTGTGTGTTTTGGCGCAAAGTTTAGAATATAAACAAGAAAATGGTGTTTCTTATTTAGATCCATCACTTGAAAGCATATCCGATTACCAAAAACAAATGTGCTTATTGGATATATACTACCCAAAAACTAAAGAGAAAGTACCAGTTATTGTTTGGTTTCATGGCGGCGGTTTAACCAGTGGTTCAAGGGAAATTCCAGAAGCACTTAAAAATAAAGGGTGTATTGTTGTTGGTGTTGGTTATCGTCTAGCACCAAGAATAAAAGCGGAGATTTGTATAGACGATGCTGTGGCATCTATTGCCTGGGTTTTTAAAAACATAAATAATTATAATGGAGATGTAAATTCCATTTTTATTTCTGGTCATTCAGCTGGTGGATACCTTGCTTTAATGGCTGTAATGAATAAAGATTTATTAAAAAAATACGATATAGATGCCGATAAAGTTGCGGGTTTAGTTCCATTTAGTGGTCATACTATAACACATTTTGAGATTCGTGCAGAAAGAGGAATACCAGGAAAACAAGCTGTTGTGGATGAATTTGCTCCTTTGCATTTTGTTCGAAAGGGAGTGCCACCTATGTTATTAATTACAGGCGATAGAGAACTTGAAATGTTAGGCAGATATGAAGAAAACGCATACTTCTACAGAATGATGAAGGTTGCAGGAAATAAAAATATCATGATTTATGAAATGGATGGTTACGGTCACATGATGGTAGATCCAGCGCTTCCTTTGCTATTAAACTTTGTTGAGAGTAAAACTAAATTAAAGCATTCATCTAGGATTAAATCATAATACATTCATGATTAATACAACCTATAAATTAAGAAAAAAATTCATTTTATTTGTTGTAACATCAATCTTTACATGTATTAATATTACTAAGGTCTATGCAAAGGTTTATATGTTTATTCATGCACATCCAGACGATGAAATATATTTTAAATCTGGTTGGATTTATGATAGAATACAATCTACAGACACGTTAATTGTAGTTATTGCAACAGCTGGCGATGCCAACAAGTGGAGTTATCCGAAATGGGAAAGTAGTATAGATGCTAAAGATTTTGATAACGATGGAGATATCGATATGGTAGATCGTGGTTATGATAGAATGGCATATAGAAGTACACTTGGTTTAGCTTCGTTAGGATTAGATACCGTTAATAATCTATTTTTTTTAGGGTATGCAGATGGAGGTATATACAGCATGTGGGAAGATAAAAATTCGCAATACTTAAATCCCTTTACAAAAAGTAATGAGTCGCCTTATACAGTAAACGCTCCAAAATATTGCTACGGCTTAAATTATAAAACTACCGTTCCTTATACATATACTTCGTTGTCTGATGATATAAAAAGACTCTACGAACAATATAAGCCAAATTGCATTATGATTCCCGATTTTTTAGACACACCTTCCGATCATGGTGCGTTAGGAAGAATTGCTACTCAGGCACTTTATGATTTAAGAGAAAAAGGTAATAACGATTGGGTAAATAAAGTTGAGGTTATTTGGTCATTTCCATCGCATTTTGTTTGGGCAAATAAAGAAGCTTGGTTAGGTGGTAGCGATTTTTTACCAGAAGAAGAAGGTCCTTTTTTGGCAGAGCCTTTTCCTCAAGATATTTTCCCTCCACAAGTAAGTTATATAGATAAACTAGGAGGTGTTAATAAATGTAAATTATGGGAATTTCATCCTTATGAAATGCCAAATCCATCATGTTTTAGAGCACGTAAAAATGATATTTTTAGAGGCCCTTTTGTTATTTACGATAATGATGCACCATCAAATTGGTCTGACTTCACATCTAAAAAATCCAAAAAATCAAGTTATAGCATCAATGTTTTAGACGCAGCTCCAGGATTAAATACTAAAACCAAGCCACAGTATATTTTTTCAGAAGATGAAGGTAAAACTTGGAAAGGAACTAACGGACTTAAAGGTTACTATCGAAATAAAAATAACAAAACTATTTATGATTCTAATGATTTAAAAAACCGTCCAGAAACAGAAAATTATTCCTATTGGCAAGGCGATGTTGCTTTAGAAAGAATAGATGCTAAAATAGATTTCGAAAACGAATTTAACTTAGGAGATAAAGTGAATGACGATTATTGGTCGGCAGAATGGTTGGGCTGGGTAAAAACAGTAGATAAAAGTGGTACTTATTATTTTTATTTAGATGCAGATGATTCGGCCTTTTTAATGGTAAACAACCAATTAATTGTTTGGGATCATGGAGATTTCACCATGGGAACGAAGCGAGGTTTTGGCATATATCTAGAAAAGAACAAAGTGTACTCGATTCATTTAGGATTTTGGGATTATACAGGCTATGCGGGTTGTAAACTATCTTGGAAAACACCAAATCAAGAAAATAGTGAAATAATACCATCTTCAAATCTTCTTTGTGGTGATGCCACTATTGATGGTTCAGATGGCTCAGCTTCTATTCAAACTATTACTGCCCTAGATGTACCATTTAATAAAAAATCAGTTAAAAATAAAATAATGTTCATGGCTTTGGATATGGCAGGTAATATAGGTGAAAGTCCAGAATTATCAATTAAAAAATAAATTATTTTCAGAGTTCAAAATAAATAAATATTAGATGTTAAAACTTATTGAAAGAGCTAACAATTTTAAAGATAGAATAGCAATTAAAAGTGATAAACTTAGCTATAGTTACCAAACGCTTTTAAATAAATCAGAATCAATTGCGGTTGAATTATTAGCAGGAAAAAGAGATTTGAATGAGCAAAGAGTGACTTTTTTAGTAGATCCAAGTTTTCAGTACGTTAGTATTCAATGGGGAATATGGAGGTCAGGAGGTATTGCCGTTCCATTATGTGTTAATCACCCGCTGGAATCTATTAAATATGTGCTGGCGGATACAGATGCATCAATTTTGATTTATAGTAAAGAATATAAGGACTTAATAAAACCGTTAATTGTTAATACCAATATACGATTTATTAAAGCTGAATCATTTAGTAACATTTTTGGGTTATTACCTGAAGTTGATATTTTACGGCGAGCTATGATAGTTTATACAAGTGGAACTACTGGTCTTCCCAAAGGAGTTGTGTCAACACACAAGAATATTGAAGCGCAAATAACTGGGTTAACAAGCCTTTGGGAGTGGAATGAAAATGATTACATATTAAATGTATTACCAATGCATCATGTTCATGGCATTATAAATGTTCTTTGCTGTGCCCTTTGGAGTGGTGCTTGTTGTGAGTTTTTGCCTAAATTCAATCCTTCTGAAATATTTAGATTGTTTAAAAAACAAGAAATAAATGTTTTTATGGCGGTTCCAACTATATATTTTAAATTAATAGCATATTGGAACAACTTACCAAAACTAGAAAAAGGCGAGATTTCTTCAGTCTTAAAAAAATTCAGATTAATGGTCTCTGGATCGGCAGCATTACCTTTAAGTGTACATGAACAATGGGAAAATATAAGCCATCATATTCTTTTAGAGAGATATGGAATGACAGAGATGGGTATGGCGATTAGTAATCCTTATAAAGGTAAGAGAAAACCAGGCTTTATAGGTCAACCTTTGGAAGGGGTATCCATTCGAATAGTGAATGAAAATAATGTCCCTGTGAAATTAGATGAGCCTGGAGAAATACAAGCAAAAGGGGATAATGTTTTTAATGAATATTGGAATAAGCCAGAAGCTACGAAAGAAGCATTTACAAGCGATGGTTGGTTCAAAACAGGAGACATTGCTATAATAAATAATGGTAGTTATAAAATTTTAGGACGAAATTCTATTGATATAATTAAGTCTGGGGGATATAAAATTTCAGCTTTAGAAATTGAAGAAGTTCTTCGTCAGCATTCAGATATTAAAGATTGTGCGGTAATAGGTCTTCCAGATGAAGAATGGGGAGAGATTATAGGAGCTAGTTTAGTGTCAAACACCAAAGATTTATCTATTGATAATCTTGGAAATTGGCTTAAAGAAAAACTGCCTAGATATAAAATTCCTAGAAAATTTATTTTACAAGAAGATTTACCCCGAAACATAATGGGTAAAGTTACAAAGAGTGAATTGATAAAACTGTTTAAAACGGTATTATAAAAATATGAAAATATATGGTGTAGCTTTATTGGCGGGGTGTTTCTTATTAGGGAAATTCACAGGTCATTCTCTAGGGGCATTTATAAATATAGATGGTGATATAGGAGGTGTTGGTTTTGCAATGATTTACCTTATTATGGTTAATGCCTTTATGAAAAAAAAAGGAATACTTAAAAAAGAAACTAAGAATGGTGTATTGTTTTGGGGAGCTATGTATATACCTATAGTTATAGCTATGTCAGCAATTCAAAATGTTCAGGCTGCTTGGAATGGTGGTTGGATAGCGCTTTTGGCTGGTGTAGCCGTAGTTTTTTTTGGTTATGTTTTGGTTCCTTTAATATCAAAGATTGGCAGGGAAAGTGATACCTTAAAATTGTAATTGGCTATGATTGAAATTGCACAAAATATTATATCAAAAAACGGGTTGATATTTGCCTTTTTATGTGTTGGTGTTGTTATGTTAATTTCTTTCGGAATATCTAAATATTTATTAAAGAATAAGATACCAAGCGTAGCAATTGCAATTATTATAGCCTTGAACTTGGCATTTTTTGGTCACAAAAAGGGATTGGGAGATGTACCACTTTTTGCAGGACTCAGTTTGTTGGGTGGTTCAATGCTAAGAGATTTTGCTGTTGTGGCAACTGCTATGAATGCAGATTTAGATAAAATTAAAGCTGCAGGATTAGCTGGGTTTATTTCATTAGTTGTGGGAATAAGCTTTTCTTTTTTTACAGGAGCTCTTTTATCTCTATTCTTTGGATATACTGACTCGACTAGTATTACAACAATAGGAGCCGGTGCTTGTACTTATATTGTTGGCCCCATAACTGGATATGCGTTGGGAGCAAGTTCGGAAGTCATTGCAATTAGTATTGCAACTGGAGTAATAAAAACAATATTTGTTACCATCATGACACCTTTATTAGCTAAAAGAATAGGTTTAAACAACTCTCATAGTGCAATGGTTTTTGGAGGCTTAATGGGTACTACCAGTGGTGTTTCGGCTGGTTTAGCTGCTACAGATATTAAGTTGGTTCCTTATGGTGCAATGTCTGCCACTTTTTATACAGGCTTAGGATGCTTATTATGCCCTTCTCTTTTTTATTTACTAGTAGAGTGCTTTTTGAAATGAAATAATAATTAATCTTTAGTGTCAGAATAAATGCAAGACAAACTCCCCATTTATAACAATAAATCATTAAACAGTTCATGGGATAAAGGCAACAGAATTGAATATATTCTTAATCTATGTCAAGAATTGGTTTCGTATAAAGGGCGTACTTCCGGAATATCGTTGGCAACGAAAATATTAGACGAATATCAAAAATTAAATCAAAAAGATAAAGCGTCTTTTTTTTTAATGATCAATCAAAATTTCACACCAAATGTGGCGGATATTTCTAAAGATGCATCAGTCTTTTTAGAGAATAGTAATTTGAAAAATTTGAACAACTTATCAGTAAGTGTTGAAGGAAAACGCCAAGAGTTGTTTAGAAGAATGAACATGGCAATAGGTGGTAGTGAAGTTTTAGTCTTTATGAGAGGTGATTTGCTACCCTTAATCAACCATCTTCCAGAGCTTAAGGAATTAGATAATGATTTGATTCACTTGTTTAGGTCATGGTTTAATCCGGGTTTTCTTAAGCTTAGAAAAATAAACTGGAGTACAGAAGCAAGTATTCTTGAAAAATTCATAGCCAATGAAAAGGTTCATAGTATTAAGGACTTGTCGGATATAAAAAAAAGATTGCAGAACCATAAAGAATTTTACGCCTATTTTCATCCAGCTATTAAAATCGAACCAATAATTTTTGTGGAAGTTGCCTATACTAAAGGAATTGGAAAATCAGTTCAAGAAATAATTAACAGAAATACAAAATCTAATTTATTAGAATTTGATTCTTGTATGTTTTATTCAATTAATAATTGTCTGGTTGGATTATCAAGAATATCACTTGGAAATTTTTTGATTAAACGTGTCGTTCAAAAAATTGTGGTTGATAAACCTAATATTAAGAAGTTTTATACGCTATCTCCAGTACCAGGCTTTGCTAAATGGTTGTTGGAAAATGAAAATGAATATATTCTAGGGCTAATTTCTGAAACAGAAATGAAATCAATTTCCATAGTATTTGAGAATGAATTTGATATAAAAAAAATTAGTAATAAGGTAAAAAGCGTTATCCTGAAATTATGTGCTATTTACTTAATTAATATAAAAGTAAAAGAAAAACCTATTAATAAAGTCGCAAGTTTTCATTTAGGTAATGGGGCTTTTGTAAACGACATTTTTTGGAATGGTGATACATCAGTCAATGGATTAAAATCTTCATTTGGAATCATGGTAAACTATGAATATGATTTACAGAAAATGGATGAATATCACGAATCTTTTTTTTCAAAAGGAAAAATAACAATTTCAAAAAAGGTAGAAAAAATACTTAATCAGGAAAAAAAAATATATTAAAGAAACAATTTATTTATTGAATAATTTATTCGGTTCTGTCGCATCTAAATTAATAAAAATAGGAATGTTGTATTTTTAAAACAAAAACAATGTTCAAAAGCCACACTTTTCCCAAGTCAGTTATTATGCAAGCTATCTATTTCAAGTTCAGGCTTGGATTGGGCTATAGAGAGATTGAGGAGTTGATGGCCATACGAGGAGTGAAGGTAGACCATGCAACCGTCCAGAGGTGGTCTATAAATTCAGCCCACAATTGGAGGCTTCATTCAGAAGGAGAAAGCATAAGGTGGAAAGCGCTGGAGGATGGATGGGACATACATCAAAGTAAAAGGGGAACGGAGGTATTTGTACAGAGCTGTAGATAAAGAGGGAAACATGATTGACTTTCTATTGACCAAGAGGAGGAAGCGCATGTCCTCCCAATCCTTTTTGATCAAGGACATAAACAACAATAGTTGTCCCGAACTGATAAACATTGACAAAATCGGTTCTAACAAAGGGGCATTAAGGTTTATAGAAGACGTTCTTTTGTTAAGATACGGATACGGCAGTGCAAGTATTTGAACAACATAGTTGAACAGGACCATAGGTTTATAAAGAGGCGTGTAGGACAGGGTTATAGGGACTTTGAGAGTGCCAGGCGAAGTATAGCGAGAATAGAGATGGTGCATATGATAAAGAAAGGACAGATGGGCAGCAATTGTTTATCTGCCTATAAGGCATTTTACAGTTTAGCAGTATGAGTCTGGTTAACCAAGAATTTTTAGATCATAATTTCACAAATGCGACAGAACCGTTTAATGTCGCAAGTATTAAAACCCACATCAAAAAGCAAGCTGTCTTTTGAGAGAATGGTTTTATAGAGGTCTGAATTTTTGTAAACTTGGGCAAAAGCAGAAAAAGTTGTCAAAGAGATAAGAAGTATAAGTAATTGTTTCTTCATTTATTATTGTATTTCAATTTTACAGTGTCGGTTGGATCAGATAACAGCTAACGAGTTTGTATTAAGATTTGTGCGACTGGAAAATCGAAGATTTTTCCGCCGAAGCAATATTTTTATTGAATGTTTGTCAGTTTGTACCAAATCCGATTTGAGCATAAATTTTATACAGTGTTGCCTGCTGTACTTTTTTTATTCCAATTTTCATAAGTCATTTCAAATTTTATTTCTCCATTTCCGTGCGTCCCAATTTCAGTCCATCCAGTTTTTCTATAAAACATTTCAGCTCTTGTATTTGGTGAAGTTCCTAGCCAAACATTAGCTCTAGTTTGTTCAAAATACCAGCCAAGCATTATGTCGTGAAGCTTTCTTCCAATACCTCGCTTTTCGAATTCAGGTTTTAAAAATAGGGCCCAAATATTTTTATTCTTTAAGTCAACAATTGAAAATCCAACAATTTCATTGCCGATCTCACAAACCCACCCTTTTCCTCTTTGAGTTATAAATTCTACACAGTCATCATCGGTAACTAAGTTTGGATTAGACAAGGTATTTTCTGTTACCGAGTTTCTCACAATTTGAATTTGTTTTATGTCATTAATTTTGGCTTCTCTAAAAATCATTTTTATTGAAATTATATATGTGTTCGTGTTTCAGTATTGTGGGCATCGGTATTTTATAAGAATTGTGCGACTGGAAAATCAGAGATTTTTCGGACGTAGTAAATCGTTAGTTGAATGTCTGCCGGTTTGTTATTTAGTTTAAATGTAAGCATAAATTTTATGAGGTGTTAACAACTGGCTTTTCATTGGGTATTTTCATTGTCATAAAACTTCAATTTTTTATGTGGACTAGTACTTTTCATAGGATACTGTGTTGTGTGCTGCCTTTACTTCAAAGGTTATTTCATATATTTAAATATGATAAAAAATAAAATATATGCTAAGAAACCAGAAAATACATATTTCCATAATATCTTTATTTTGGGGTTTTCTGCCTTATTGTGAAGAGGTCCATAAAAGACAAAATAGAATGGAATTACAAACGCCAATACTTTAAGAAAAGTAAATAAGTATTTATTTTTCATTCTTATTTCTTTTTAAATATTGTTTGACAAGAAAAAATATATCTGCTATTGCAATTAAAAGAGCGCCATAACCAACATAATTCTTCCAGGTCCCAACATCTTCGGGCTTTATAAAAACGGTATTCAGTAATCCTATTATTACAAAAAGAAGAGTTCGTGCAACTGTCCAATTTTTTTAGTGATTTCATTTCAATTCCCTTTAAATTATTTATACCAAATATCAGATACAAAAAAATAATCACCCCAATGATCAATGTAATTCCAATCGTGACTATATTTTTTATTCTATTAGTTTTGTATTTTTTAATGCTTGATGCGTTAATTGTATTTTCTTCAATTTCAACTAAACAACTTTCCAGTTGCTTAATTTGATAATCATTTTGTTTTAATTGAGCAAAAGCACTAACACCATAACTTAAAATAATTCCTATGGTTAAAACAATAAAATCACCCAATTCAAAAATTGGGATTTGCTCGTATTTGAAGTGTAGATAAAACAGAGAGCCACTAAGAAAAAACAAAGTGCTCGACAAGGCACTCACAAATATAGATTTAATATATTGTCCAGTGTAAAAGTCAATATATGCTCTTAGTAAATCTTTTAGATGTTCTTTTGTAACACTTATTTTTTCAACTCTTTTGTAAATTTTTGTCTGCCAAATTATTCCAAGGACAGCTATGAAAACAAAAAATGAATTAACAAAAGTGATTATTGATTGATTGTTTAGAAGAAAGATTAATGCAATAAATGAAATGAGTAAGAAACTTTTAAAAACCATATCAAAAATCAAGGACCTTCTGTATTGCCCCACAATATTTGAAGTAGATTTCATAAAATTATGAATTTCAATTTCAGAAAGTTTTTCTGCTTGAAATGATTTTTCGTTTTTCCAAGCTAACCTATATTTATTTAAATCTAAATCTTCCATCAGCTTATCATTTTGATTAATTTTGCGAGCTTCTTTTTGCTTCTTACTAATTTTACGCTTACATACTTTTCCGATATTCCGATGATTTCGGCAATCTCACTATATGCTTTTTCTTCAAGCCATAGCATAATAACCGCCTTTTCTATTTTGCTAAGTTTTGAAATTGCCTTGTAAAGAATTTTAATGTCTTCGGAATAGTCAATATCTTCAGCAATAGAATACTCATCTCTTAGTTGTGTTTTGTGATTCTCAAATAATGCGGCCTTCTTGTTTAACGTGATTGCAGTATTTAGAGCAACCCGATACATCCAAGTCGAAAATTTTGCTTCATTTCGGAATAATGGGTACGACTTCCATAATTGCAAAACAATTTCTTGATATAGGTCTTCCTTATCTGCGTTACTATTTGAATAGATAAAGCAAATCTTATGCAAAATCCCTTGATGTTTCTGGATTTGTTTTACAAACCCTTTTTCTATTTCTCTTTGATTTTGCACGCAGTTAAAATGAATTTTTAAAGATGTAGAATGATATAAATTGCAAGGAATATGATGAAACCAAATAATAAAGAACTAATCATCATTTTAGTTTTCTTAGTGTCAACTTGCTTATTATCTTCCTGAAATTTTTTCTCTAAACTAAATCCTGCAAAAAATTGAATTGGTAAGGCAGCTGAAACAGCAGCGGCTAGACTATCAGATAAGGAAAAAACTGCGAGATCAGCGACTATTGCGAGTAATGCACCTAATAACCAGCCCGCTCCCTTAAAAATTTTCGATTGATTTTGACTTAAATTTTCCATTTGATATCCTGTTTTAAATTAACCGTTTATTCAGTTAGTATATCAAATTCCAAATTAACTACACTTCGATGAGCTCTTTTTTTAAGTTGCACACAACGTGATTGTATAAGAATAGTGCGTTTTTGTGTGCGAGGATTTTCCGAAGGAAAATCGGAAGCTAGCAAATAAAGCAAATAACATTGGTTAAGCTAAAACTAGCAATTTTATATATACTGCTACCTGCTGCCTTTTTGATATTTTTTGTTTTGGTTTAATTTAATGCACTTTGGCTCTTTAAGATTGTATCCCTATAGTTTTATTTTTATACCTCCATTCACCACAAAACCATCTAAAGGCGCATAAATATCCCTAAACACTGGGCTTTCAATGGAGCCCGTATAGATACTGCCAAACTTTGTTTGTCGAGTGTCACCCAAGTTCTCAAAGTTGATGAAAATGGAAAAATTTTCCCATAGCTTTTCTGCCATAAAGCCAAAAAGCCAATACTGTCTGCCAGTGGCCCCGTCATTTAATTGTTGAGGGCTAAAGTAATAGGCTTCCAAGCCAATTTTCAATGTTTCTTCTATTTCATACATCAGCACATTATTTAGTCGGTGTGTTGAAACCAATGGGTAGGTATTCTTTGTTCCATTGTAATGTTCATTTACATCGGCTAATGTATAACCTACAAAAAGGGCGAAGTCTCCATAAGTAAACTTTATATTTGTTTCTATACCTTTTGTGTCAATAAAACCATTGGGTTGTTGAAATTCATAAAATCCATTGTTTAACAAATTAAGTACCAAGGGGTCTTTAATTTGTGTGTAAAAGAATAGGGTATTTATACTAAAAAATAATTGGTTGGTTAGGGGAGTTTTAAAGTTTATGTCGAAATTACCACCAAGGCTCTGCTCGGCTTTTGTATTGGAAACATCAATGGGTAATACATTTCTGAATTGTATGCGCTCGGCATCTTCGGTAAAAACTGTTGGGGTTTTGTAACCTAAACCACCACCAAGCCGCATGCTCAATTTCTGGTTGACTTTTAATAATGCTGAAATTCTGGGCAATGCGAAAAAACCATGTTCGTTTTGATAATCTCCTCTAAAACCCGTTTCTAATACAAACTTGTCTGTTGCATCCCAAGTGTTTTGTACAAAGATGCCAGAAGTGATATGCTTATAATCAACAACTTCTGAAAGATTCAATGGGTCTTGTGAGAATTTGTCTGTCCAAAGGTTAAGGCCAATTATCCATTCTGATTTCGTTTCTCTGTACGTATAAGTTGCTTCACTGAATGAAGATAACTGTTTACCAGAAAATGTAAAATCAGGAATTTCAATTCTTCGGTCATAATAACTCACGCTATTTTTGAATGATAGTCTTGCTTTATCGTTTAATTGGTGGTCCATTCCTAATTGGGTGCTGAAGCGATTGGTATTGTTTTTTTCAAAAAATGAGTTTGTGGCATTACTGTCTCCTTCAATGAATTTAATATCACCACCTATGCGGTTTTCCACTATGCTATTGAAACCAATGTTGAGTGAGGTTTTGTCATCAAAATCCCAAAAAAACTTTGGGTTTAGGGTATAACGCCTGAATTCAGGAATGGCTGTAAGCCCTATATCTGCAGGGTCATAAGGGGTGCCTAAATTATAGGAAGCAAAAATGGTGGTACCAACTTTATTATTGAATTTTTGGGAGTAAAATCCGCTGACATCCAAGCCTAAAGCAGAGGTGCCGTTCAACATAAAGCTTAGTTCCCCTTCTTCTTTGGGCATTTTTGATACAAGATTTACCAAGCCCGCAATGGCACCACCTCCATAAAGGGTTGAAGAAGCCCCCTTGATCACTTCCACTTGTTTTAAATCAAGTGGTGTTATTTGCATCAAACTTAAACCGCCTGAAAACCCCGCATACAACGGAAAGCCATCTCTTAATATTTGAGTGTATTTCCCGTCAAGCCCTTGGATTCGGATGCTTGAATTGTAGGAAGTTGCGGAGGTTTGTTGCGTTTGTATGCCTGTGCTCTCGTTCAGCATCATACGGATGTCACCAGGTTTCATGTTTCCCTTTTCCTCGAGTTCCTCTCCTGAAATGGCTTCAATCCTTGTTGGTGTGTTGTAGATAGTTCTTTTGGAGCGCGTGGAAACAATGACCACTTCATCCAGTTCTTCCCCTTCACTTTTGGAAAGTAAAATCTCAACGGGCTCTGTTTCTGATAAAGGAAAGTTGAAAACTATTTTTGTCTCATTGTACCCGATATATCTGAAAATGATGGTTTGGGTTCCATTTGGAATATTATTGATCTGTAAGTAACCGTTTTGGTCTGTACTGGCACCAATGGTTGTACCGTGCAAAATTGCGGTTGCACCTATAAGTGTTTCTTGGCTCTCGATGTCTTTTACAATGGCTTTAAATGTATTTTGTCCAAAGGCCAAAGATGTATATAGAATTACCAACAAAAGCAAGATGAAATTTTTCATTTGTCTAATATTTTTTAATTAATGATAAAATAGTTGGGTTAGAGGTGTTTCTCACCGCTAACAATTGGTAGTGGATTACCCACTTTTATATCATTAACTTTTTTTTGGGAGGTTGCCAGATTTTGGCAAAAAAATCATCAGCAAATCGAGATACGTAAACCGCCATGAATTTACTTTTACTGAAAGGAACATTCTTGAAGTAAAAGTGCACCTTTGAATAAACAAATCCTGAACATGTTCCACAGGTTAAAAACGGAGAACAAATAGAGCAATCGCCATCATGATGGTCTTTTTCTTTTCCCGAATGATTGTCTGCTTGCTCTGTTTGTATTTCGTCATTGCAGTTATCGTCCGAACAGCAAGGAATTGTTGATAGGCAAAAAGAATATAAAGCCAAAATTAAACAAAGTGTTTTCATTGGTGCAAATGTACAAAATAAGCTATTGCAAAAATGGATTAGTAAATTGGTTTGATGAGTCCAAGGTGGTTTTTTAGGGTTGCAGGTAACGTAATTGTGTATGATTAGTGGCGTGTTTAAGCACCTAATTTAGCAAATAAAAACCGAATAGAAAATCCGCGAGGATTTTCGTAAGTAGGCGAGAACTAGCCATTAATTATACACGTCTTGTGAGTTCGGCTTTTTTAATTTGGATTTAATATTTTTTTAGTCGTTAGTATTTCGTTTAATTGCTCAAAAAAATCCGATTGACTAATAAATTTTCCGTGATTTTGATAAATTCCTGTCATTGAATTTAGTTCTTCCATTTCGTCGTTATAAGCTTCTATTTTGTCTGCAAAAAATAGATTGCTTCTTGTAATTCGTCCACAAGAAATTGCCGAATTTATTCTTTTGTTGCATCGGCAATTATTTTTTGGATTATAAACACCACAATGAGAATTCAAAAATCTACCAATTAATTTCCTTGACAATTCGAGTCGCTTTCTGAAATTTTCAGGTGTTGTTTCTACAATATTTGAAGCTACATTACTTTTTATTTTCAAAACACTTCCAAGAATAAAGGCCATTCTCAAATCTCTATCCAAACATTGAAGCATTGCTAATGTGCAACCAGTTTTCATTTCTTTTTCTAAAAGGTTCTTATCTGGTTGCTCATAACTTACAGGTTCTTTTGTTGAATATAGGTCAGTAGAAAAAATGTCAAACGAAGTGAAAGTCTTTTCAAGCGCTGTATGTTTTAGATTGATTAAATAATTTGATGCAACCCGGTATGTCCAAGTAGAAAACTTACTTCGTCCGTCGTACTTACTTAAATTTGTAATTACTTTTATTAAAATTTCTTGTGTTGCATCTTCTGCATCCATTCTGTTCCATAAAAACCGAAGCGATAAATTAAATACCAAACTTTGAATGGAACCGATAAGTTTTTCCAAACTTTGTTTGTTGCCTTCTAAACAAGATTTTATAAGTTCTTTTTCTTCCATTTTTTAATTAATTGGTTGGGCTTTGCCCAACCAATTTAAACTTTTACGATTCTGCTAAAATAGTTTGAAGCTTTTGTAATTCATCTTTTAATTGTCCAATTTGTTCAGATAATGTTCCTTCAATTTGTTCCAATGGTACTGGTGGTGCAATTAAAACAAAAGAGTAAATAGCGTTATTGTCTGGTCCAGTTACCACTCTTGAATAAGCAACTCCAATACTTCCGTCTGGCATTGTCATATACCAGTCAATTGTTCCCATTTCTTTATTGGTCTTAGTTTCTAAACCAATTTTAAGTTCACCATTTGGAGTTACCAGAGTAGCTGATTTGTAATCAGCGTCTTTAAACGCACCTGTCCACTTCGAAAGGTTTGAAGGATTTGCAATGTACTCAAAAGCTTTACTTGTCGAGGTTTGTATGTTCACACTTTGAACATCATGATTTTTGATTTTACCCATTTTTTCTGTATTTATGTTGTCAATGAATTTTGACTACAATATATTAGACAGGTCAAATTGTAAACTGTGAATTTTTTTCTTCATTTTTTTTCAGTTGATGTACAATGCTTTGTATATGAATAGTAAAAGATTTATATGTGCTATTTTTCAGTTTAAAACAAAGATAGAAAGATAGCAGAAGCGAATTAAACTTTAAGTTTAGCTCTTAACTGCTATTTTTATATATGGTTACCGGTCGTTATTCGTTAACCATTCATTCTTTAACATTGAATAAATGAACAGGTCAATAAATTCGTTATTTACAAATTCAGCTTGTCTTAATACACCTTCTTTTTTGAATTTCAATTTTATAGGAATAGCTTGACTTTTAATATTTCTAACAGATGCCTTTATTTCAATTCTGTTTAAATTTATTTTTTGGAATCCATAATTAATTAATTCAATGCAAGACTTTGTAATTATTCCTTGTCCTTCTGAATTTTTATCAATCCAATATCCAATCGAGCCTATTTTGTTTTGTAGATTCAAATGATGGAGCCCAATTCTGCCAACTGGATTTTCATTTAGTAATATTATAAAACTCACTTCTTTGTTTTCTTTGTATAGGTGCTCACAATTTTGTAGATAATTTCTAAAGTCTTCCACACATTGCATATTTTCTATCCAAGGCAAAAATTCAGATAGATGTTCTCTATTATTATCTATTACGTTGTATAATGATGTTGCATACTTTTCAGATGTCAACTCAAGTTTTATGTTCTCATCAACTATGATTTCCATATCTTTTCTTAATTGTATTATTTCTTTATTTATGAATTGTGGTAGAGTGTTTATTTAATGACCGCTAACGGTTTACGTATTGGCGATGGTGGGGCATTTGAATAACATCAGTCCAACATTTGTTCAAATGCCCAATAGAATTACAAATGTTGAGTTTACAACTGTCAGCCCCACTATTGCCAATACGATGTTAGCGGTAGGCATATTTTGTTCAATTTTCATTCTTCAACAGTTTTCCTGTCATTGTTTGTGGTTGATTGCGATACTACTCTGTTAATCACTTTTCTGTCATTAGAAACTTTATTTTGTACGAAGTATTGTAAATGCCCTATCTTCTTTTGTCATTCCAATTTTTGGGTAATATTCCATTGCCGTTGGAACTGAAAGCAAAAGTATCATTGACTGGTCGCCAAGTTTTTCTTTTGTCAATTGAACAAGCTTTTTACCTATTCCCCCTTTTTTATAATCTGGATGGACAGCAAGGTCTGCAAGGTAACAGCTCCAAACCCAATCTGTAATTGAACGAGAAACTCCAATCAAAATGTCATTGTCCCAAGCAGTGACTATTAAATTTGAACTGTCATACATTTTTTGTATTCGTTCTCTATCATTTGTTGGTCGTGGCAAACCTGAACTGTTATAAAGTTCAATTATTTGGTCTGCTGTTGGTCGTTTGTCATAACTATATTCTATGTTCATACTGTCATTGTTGAGTGTTGCTGAATGCTTATTGCTAACGACCTGCTAAACGCAGTTCAGTTTTGCGAATGAAAAGATAATAAATTTAAGCAACAAAGATTTGAGAATCTGACCGATGTTTGTCATTGGGTCTCTAATCATTGTTTGTCTACTAGGTAGCGCAGCTACCGTTAGTTGTTAAATTTATTAGATTGGGAGATCAAGAAACAGATCCAAATTGCTTTTAGCACCTGTTATGGCACGTAAAAGGCTTGATCCTGTCAGCTGGAGCAGAAGTTTATAAAAAAGCCTTGTGCAATTGTTTTTATACGGTGTTAGCCTTTAGTTATTTTTATAATTCCTTTTTAATAAACCTAGAGTTCCAATTTTTTTATTGAAACTGACAAAAGTCATTTACTCATATAGTCGGTTTTAAGTAAATTTTAAGTATAAAATTAATTTAATCAAGAATAATGGAAAGCGTTAAGTTTGTGAGGCAAAACAATAAGGAACGGGAGTTTTCCTATGAGGTTAGAAAACGGGTACGTTCTTATTTCAAGGATAATAATAAGTCCATTTATGGTAATTTTAGCATGTATCTGAAGTCGGTTGTTATTTTAGGTGTTTATTTAGTGCCTTTTATAATGTTGCTCACTAGATCCGTATCACCTTGGACAGCTTTGGGTTTAGCGGTGATCATGGGTATAGGGGAAGCAGGCGTAGGGATGTCAATCATGCATGATGGGGTTCATCATGCCTATTCTTCAAAAAAATGGGTAAATAACCTCGCTTCGTCTACCATGTTCCTTTTGGGTAGTAATATTTTTAATTGGAAAATACAGCATAATATTAAACATCATTCGTTTACTAATATTTATAATTATGATCCTGATATTTCTAACCTAAAGATTATTCGTTTATGTCAATATGGGCCACTTAAAAAGTATCATAGTTACCAACATTTTTATGCTTTTCCACTATATGGACTAATGACATTTGCAAGATTGTTTGGTGAAATTGGAGTATTACTGGAGTATAACAAAAAAGGTATTACCAAGGAGCAAAATGTTAATCCTATATGGCAACTGGTGAAACTTATTGTCATTAAGGTCATCTACTTTGCTGTTATTATTGGTCTACCCTTATACTTAACAGATTTTTCTTTTTGGCAAATATTAATTGGCTTTGTTGCCATGCATATAACTGCTGGTATGATTATGAGCACCGTATTTCAAATGGCACATGTAGTTGAGGGCACGGATCAACTTCTTGTCGATGAAGACCAACAAATTAATAATGACTGGCTGGTACACCAACTTCGTACCACGTCTGATTTTGGAAGAAAGAATGGTCTATTCAGTTGGTATATTGGTGGGCTGGATTATCAGATTGAGCACCACCTTTTTCAAAATATATGCCATGTGCATTATCCTGCGATTGCTGATATTGTTAAAAAAACTTCTGAAGAATATGGATTCACTTATAATTTGAAACTAAACGTCTTTAGTGCACTCGCCTCTCACTTTCGAAGGTTAAAAGAGTTGGGCAATGAGAGAAATCCATCAACAACATTAGCTAGCATGTGATCTATTTATTAATACAATTGCTTGAAAAAGGTAATAGCCTATTTTATTTTTAGTCAACAATTTTGTCTAATTTTTATATAAAACTTTATCATTGGATAACGTGTATGGTTTCGTTGTGTGAAAATCCGCGAGGATTTTCCGCCGTAAATCGAAGATAGTAAAAGAGCAGGATTTTTCGGTATAAAAATCCGAAGCAATGATATCTATGACATTTGCAAATTAAAATCGTATAATTTTTGATCTTTAACCATAGCAAACATTCTATGTACCAATTTGTTGGTTCTGTCGCATCTAAATTAATAAAAATGGAATGTTGTATTTTTAAAACAAAAACAATGTTCAAAGGCCACACTTTTCCCAAGTCAGTTATTATGCAAGCTATCTATTTCAAGTTCAGGGTTGTATTGAGCTACAGAGAGATTGAGGAGTTGATGGCCATACGAGGAGTGAAAGTAGGCCATGCAACCATTCAAAGGTGGGCTATAAATTCAGTCCACAAATGGAGGCTTCATTTCGAAGTAGGAAGTATGTGGTAGGTAAACGCAGGAGGATAGATGGGACATTCATCAAAACAAAAGGGGAATGGAGGTACTTTACAGAGCTGAAGATAAAGAGGGGAATACAATAGACTTTCTATTTACCAAGAGGGGACAGCGCATGTCCTCCCAATCCTTTTTGAACAAGGCCATAAACAACAATGGTCACATCGAACTGATAAACATTGACAAAAGTGGTTCCAACAAGGGGCGGTTAAGGTTTATGGAAGACGTTCTTTTGTTAAGATACGGATACGGCAGTGCAAGTATTTGAACAACATAGTTGAACAGGACCATAGGTTTATAAAGAAGCGTGTAGGACAGGGTTACAGGGACTTTGGGATTGCTAGGAGGAGTATAACGTGCATAGAGTTAGTGCATATGATATAGAAAGGACAGATGGACAGCAATAGTTTATCTGCCTACAAGGCATTTTACAGTTTAGCAGTATGAGTCTGGTTAACCAAGAATTTTTAGATTATAATTTCACAAATGAGACAGAACCAACAATCCTGTCTTTTGTTTTCTTCTGCATTATTTTTTAGCTTATGCACAACTCTCTGCTAAACGCAGTTCTGTTTTGCAGTTGGAAAAATAATAAAATTAAGCAACAAAGATTTGAGAATCTGACCGATGTTTGCAATTGGGTACCTAATCATTGTTTGTAGACTAGTAAGCACAGCTGCCGTTAGTTGTTAAATTTATTAGATTGGGAGATCAAGAAACATATACAAATTGTTTTAACAACTGTTATGGCAGGATAAAGGCTTGAGCCTGACATTTGGAGCTGAAGTTTATAAAAAAAGCCTTGTGCAATTTGGTTTAGCAGATTGTTAGAGCACATTTCACTTGTGGAGTTAGAGTGCCAAACAAGTAGCAACACTACTCATTTTTAGCTCATTGTGACCTAACGGTTTGTTCATCCGATATTTAAAATCATAGGTTTTTCCCATGTTATAGTTATCAGCTAAGGTGGTCCATAGTTTGCAAATTTTTTTGACATTATACCTGTCAAATACACTATGTTTTTTGTCTATGTATTTCGTGTTCTATTTTGTTAAACTCATTATTTTGCTTCTTATTATCGGATCCCAAAGTCCATACCCTAACTGATTTAGATGCATTCCATCAGTAAGAAAGATATCTGAACGCACGCGTCCATCTGACTTTATCATCATATTTGTGATATCTATGTAATGTAGATTTCTTTCATCATCACAATATTTACTTAGCATTCTATTGGTTGCTACCTTATTTATGCTAACATCTTTTTGAATAAAGTCATCAACTAGTGTTGGTTTCATGGATAGAAGAAATATCTGGGTTAGAGGAAAGTCTTTTCTAACCTTGTTTACTAATTCTTTAAATGCACTAAAGGCTACGTTAGGAGATTTTCCGCGCTCTATATCTATATCACAATAAACGACTAAAATAGATGGCGAATGCCTTTTAACAATATCATCGTAATAATGAATTATCTCTTGAAGACTTGCTCCTCCAAATCCTCGGTTAATTATTGGTAAATCGGGAAATGATTTTGCTGTCTCCCAAAAAACAATACTTGAACTGCCAATGAATAGAACAGGATTTTTAGCAAGTGTATTTCGATTGTCAAATCGACGAAAACTTTCTATCTGATTTTCAAATCTGTCAATTTTTATTGAATCATTCCTTTTATATTTCTGTTGATTTTGATAGTAAAGTGATAATACCTTGCTATATTTTTCTGGATTCTGATTATAATCTATCATATGTTTCCTCCAATAATCCCATGTGCGTTGGTAAAACATTTGTGTGATTTCAGAATTAGCAACACCATTCTCCAAAGAGTTTTCAAGGAAGGCGATGAATTGTTGATCATCATTAATAATTATTCTTTCTTGTGCATCCATAGAAATAAAAGCACATAATAACGGAATCAATATTAGTCTAGTCATGTATGATATATATTATTCTTTTAAAGTATGTTAGGCTTAGTATATTAGTATAATGATTCTTATATTTCCGTTCTGTTAGATTATCCCATACAAGGGTCTCATTTAAAAAATACCTTATGGAAAATTAAGAAAAACAAATGAAAAAAAAGAAAGAATTAAGTTGTAAAAATTTTTTTTTCGAAAGAAAATTCCGAAGTAAGGTTTTTACACATTTTTGAAAACAAAGTTTTTTATTAAGTTTACAAATTTATTGACTTAATGAGAATTTTATTTTTTACGAGTTAAGGCAAGATTACTGAAATTAGGAAGTGAAATCAGAATAGCTTAATTAACCTAGGTTAAAATACATTAATCAAGTATCAGATTTTTTCTAAACTGAATAAATATTTAAATACGTTTTTTAAGTAAAAACCTAATGATTCTCTATATACATTAATAGTAATAATTTTACAACCTGTCCTATTATTGCCTATAAACAAAGCTTTTGTGAAGATTAGGGTTTCTCTATCGTATCCATTTCCTTTGAAATTATCAGATGCAGCAAATCTACCAATTTCTACATAATTTATTTATCCATCTTTACCTTTTGGTACTAAGGAAGAAATTCTATACTGAAAAGTATATTTGTTTCCTATTTCAACTTGAGATATCTTGTTGCTAAGATAATTGAAATATACAACAGTTTCTGTTTCTGTTTCTGTTTGGATAATAAAAATAGTAGTTAATAATTGATTCACATAATTTTAGAATCTTCAAAAAAAAGCAGTTCAAATCTATGTTTCACAATCGAACGGCAAAATATTTGTATCAGAATTTAATCTGATTAATAATAATTCATTAAATAACAAATTACGCGATTCTTTTTTAGCGCTTCATAACTTGCTCAATTTTTCCTTTTCTTCCTTAAGTACTTTCACAATGTCTTTGTTTTCTTTAACAACTTTTAAGCATCTTTACCAGAAAGAAAGGGTATTTCTTTAATAGGTTATGCCATAATATTATTTTTAAATTAAACTTATTTGTTGGTCTAATTCACAATCTCTAACAAACTTGCCAAAAAGATTAAAATTCCAATGAACCTAAAATTATAACCGAGTGTTTTAATTTGAGTTACAAGTTCTAGTTTTGTCGTCAATTTTACTTTATCAATTAAAGCCATCATTTTCATTGACATAACTCTCGGTTTTATATCTAATAGCCATTGTTAGTAGTAGTTTATTTTTCAAAAATTAAATTTTCTAAATACCTAAGAGCGGAAGCAATTAGATTCTTACGACTCTTTGCCTTTTCTTCAAATGAATTGAGAGTACTTCTATTTAATTTTCTTCCCTTAACAATAACAAATGAAGGATTTTTAAGTGTTGATAATTCTATTAAAGGATTATTATCTACTATTAATAAGTTAGCAATCTTACCTACTTCAATTGTACCGAGTTGGTTCATAATTGTATGTGTTTTAGATGCATTTATAGTAGCTGTTTTCAAAACTTCGTAGTTAGAAAGACCAGCCTCTTTATAAAACACCAGTTCTTGGTGAATTGAAAACCCTGGAAGGGTAACACCTATGCCTGCATCAGTTCCGCAAATTATATTCACACCAGCTTCGTGTAGCTTTTTAACAATTGTAATGTGAAAATCATGTTGCTCTTTTATCCGATCAATTGCTTCTGGGTCATTTTGTTTAGTATTAAACCAGCGCTCAAATTGTTTTTTGCTGTCAAATTTTTTAATGAGTGGATTCATATATTCCAATGATTCTGAATCTAAAATAGAGTCATTGATCATCATTTGGTAGATATTATTAAATGCAGTGATTGTTGGACAATAACTAGTATGCTTGGAAAGCGATATTGAATCAATGATAGGTTGAAGTTTGATAGTATCTAAATCAAACTGTAATGACTGTTGCACAATTTCTTCAGCATGTTCAATAGATTTGATTTGTGGTTTTAAATGATATAAAAAAGGTACTTTTTGTGATGGATGAGCTACGATATCTATTTTCGAAATAGCAGCTTGCTCAACCACAGCTTCAAATATATCTTTGTCTAAACCGTAATAAGTTTTTATAAAATTGTAACCTCTATTCTTATATGAAATCACTTTTATTTTTGCTTCATTAGGATTCGTTAGGTTTAAATTATCATCACCAATGAATTCACGACCAGTTAGTTTTGGTCCTGTTGTCATAAATATTGGTGAAATAATTTCGTCGTCATTCACATCTTCCTTAATTCTTAAGTGCATCGGCATACCCCATAAATTTCTAACCGCAGTTACACCATTTGATAGGTAAAGACCAAGTTCATATCTGTCCCACACATGAACGTGCATATCGATAAGACCCGGTGTTAAGTATTTGTTTTTTGCATCAAGAATTTCAACTCCCAAAGCCTGAATGGTGTCAGCAATCTTTTCAATTATACCCTTATTTATGTATACCATTTTATCAACTAAAATAGTGTCTTGATTCATGGGTATTACATTAACATTAGTAATAAGATAAGAATCATTAAATGTTAGTTCATTCTTATTAATACTTAAGTAGCTAATTCTGTGTGAATCAACCCGAAGTATAATAATAGTAATTATTACTAGCACTCCTATAAGAGCAAAGACAATTTTCAAAAGGCGTTTTAATATTTTCATTTATCTAATTACAGCTTACGTTTATGTATATGGAAAGTTGCAAGAAAACAAAGCAACTGATATGGGTTAAGATAAAACAAGCAATTTTTTATATACGACTTATTGGTTTGTTGTTTTTACGTTTCAATTGTCAAGTAATCTTCTGTGATAATTTATTTGCCCAAGATGATAATTTAAATGAGTTGTTAAGTGAATCAAGGTGTATTCCATTTCGGTTGGTTTTTCCCAGACTACAACAGGAAAATCATCGGTCATTTGATTTAAGGTTAAGTTATTTAATCCATTTTCCACAATTTTAATTGTATCTACAATTTGACTTAATATTGTTGTTCTAGGTACATTTTTCAATGAAAATTCAAGGTCTCGTTGCCTTGCATATTTTATTTTTACTAATCCAACACCAATATAGGCATTAAGGTTTCCAATAATATGCAAGCATAAATTTCCTGCTGAATTTGAAATTGATTGATCAGTAAGCCAAATATTTCCTTCATTGTTATAAAGTTCTATTTCGGTCATCAGTTTTTCTAAGTCTCTTTTGAAAAGTGTTTTTAATGTATCTATTATCATTTTCTAAATTTTGATTTCTCCTTTAAATACAATTTTTGCATTACTTTTAATCGTTAAGTTTTTTTCATCAGGTAATTCAACTTCCATATTTCCACTTCTTTCAGAGCATCGCAACGATTTCATTTTTGTTTTACCAATTCTTTTGCTATTGAAAGCATTAAGTGATTATCAATGCTATTTTCTAATAAGCAAACCACTGCTGGTTTTCCTTTAAATGTTTAGTTATTAAAAGCGTCAATTATAAACGTTTTTATATTCATTGATTTTTGTTATTCTGTCTGTTAAATTCCTTTTGTCGCAATGACTGACAATTTTTATTTATATGAATAGTTGCGTGTTGAGTGCGAGGATTTTCCGAAGGAAAATTGGATGCAAGCAAACAAAGCAATTCACATTGGTTAAGCTAAAAGTAGCAATTTTTTGCATACTGTATGTTGTGTAATGTTTTTATGTCAACCAGTATATCAATTTTTCCATTCAATTTTTCAATCAGATCAAAGTTATTCTACAAACTAATTTTATAGTTGCAACCAATTCAATAATTATAAATTAGATATTTTCAATTAAGTTCAAAATTTGCCTTTCTGCTTTTTAACAGGTTGATTGATAATTGACTTGTTAATAAATCTTATATATAACTAGCCCTTCTAAAAAAGTTATAATTATCGTATCGAGTAATTAAACTTATTAAAGAAGCCTCATTTAGTAAAATTTTAATATTGTGAATTATAATAGATATGATTTAAGTCATTTCGGGGTTCATATAAAGTTTCTGTTTCATTTATAGTATTGGCTTTATTTTTATATTATGACAGCAATCGAATCTGTCTTATCTGATAAATTAATAATATTTTAAAATTGTTAATAAAAGTTTATTCTAAACAACCAAGGGGTAAAATGTTCTATGAATAGAATTACTTTTTGTTTTTTATTTGGTTCTTTTAATCATACAAGCGTTATGGACCACTCTGTATAAATATCTCCACCGACCATTAACCTTTAGGTGGGTCTCATCCATTCTTCATCTTTTCCCAACGATTTTATTTCATTTTTTAATTGATTTTTCAAGCAATGGAATAAACTTGAAGGGCCATCTTTTAATAGTGGTATGGTCTAACTTAACAACCCAGATTGGTGAAATTTCTACATCTTTTTGTAGTTTAATCAAACCTGAATTTAAAGTAGATTCCTTGCTTGTATAATTAGTGACTTTGAGAGTGAATGATTTTTAATATGATTTTTGAATGTAAAATATAAAATTGTCTATTATAACTTCAACAGATGCCACAAAACCACAAAATATGATACATTAATTAATTTAATTTATTGACAGGCATATCAACGACAAGACTGTTTAATTTTGTCAGTTTTCAATACTAGGTACGACTTTTATTAAACTAATTGGTTTAATATGGTTAATAAACTTGACGCCGAAATTAATAAGGTTTACTTCATAAATAAATATACGTTGGTTCATATTCTTTCAGGTACAGGCAGTATAGAAGTAGATTTTAAAAATTATATGGATTGGGAAGATAAAGCTATTTATCTTTCTAAAGGACAGTATATTAAATTTTTGTCTGATGATTTCCAAGTTCGATTAATAGAATTTCCCGATGAAATTTTGTTTAAGTCTAAAGATGTCCGTGTACTATTCAAACATTTAATAGCTTTAGGATATATCAATTTTAAGGAGTGTTCAGAGTGTCAACAATATCTAGAAAATACTGTTTTTGAAAATGGTAACTACAACATCGTTGATGTCTCTGCAAAACAATGGTACTGGCAAAATCCATTTCAAGCTAATAAAGAAGAGTACCAAATCATTTTTGATACTAAAGATATTATTGATCAAGAATATGCCAACAATTTATTAAGCAAAGATTTGGTTAACTTAATTGATAAAAACGGATATAATGTTCAACATTTATTAAAGAACAAGATTGGTTTTTCATTAAAGAAATTAATAGAAAGTAAAAGGATTTTAGAAAGTAAAAAGCAAATAGCCTTTACAGATAAAAGTATTAAAGAGGTGTCTTTTAAATTAGGTTTTAAAGACCCTGCATATTTTAATCGTGTATTTACATACCAAGTGGGGCAGAGTCCTAATAAATTTCGATTAAACTTTGATTTTGAAGGCAACAATTCTTTTATTCAAGATGTTATTGAACTGGTTCGAATGCATCATAGACAAGAACATCAATTGGGTTTTTATGCCCAAAAAATGAATTTATCTGTAAAAACTTTGTCTAAAAAAGTCAAGGATGACATGCACATTTCTCTTGGTAAACTAATAAGACACGAATTAATAACTTCTTCAAAAAGTTTATTAGATCAAGGATATGGTGTTCAAGATATTTCATTTCAGCTAGGATTTGAAGAAGTGAGTCATTTCTCAAACTTCTTTAGTCACCAAACTGGATCAACTCCTTCTCAATTCAGACATCAAAAAGTACAATAATTTGTTTTTTTTTTGCAAACACCGATTTAGTTTTCATTCTGATATTTGCAGTGTAATTACAAAATAAAATTTGTTTAACATTAAAATTATTAATTATGAATATTAAATCATTAACAGAAGAAATGGACAGTATCGTTGCACAAGGGGCGATTGTGGATGCTGTAAAACAATTTTTCGCAGAGGATGCTAAGACGTCGGATTATAACAATGTACAAACGTCCAATAAAGCACAAATGGTAGAAAAAATGGAAGGGTTCGCAGGAGCAATAGCTAAAGTAAATGGTATTACTAAATATCATACGCTTTTTGACGGTAATGTTTCAGCATCAGAATTCACATTCGATTTTGACATGAGGGATGAAACTAAAATCTACTGGCATGAAATTATTCTTCGTGTTTGGAATGATGAAGGCAAAGTAATTCGAGAAGAATATTTTAAAGCTAATTAAAATGAAGTTTCGATTTATATCACCAACACTTCACGGTGTAGCCGATTATTCAGCTGGTTTAGGACTTATTACTGTTCCTTTTCTTTTAGGCTTAGGTAACACAAATCCAGCATCACTTTGGATTTCCATCATTACAGGAATTGCAGTTTTAGTAGTAAGTCTTTTAACAGATTATAAATTGGGAGCATTCAGAACAATTCCTTTTCAAGGACATTTAGCTATAGATTTAGTAGTTGCTATAGCTTTTATGATTATTCCATTCGCCTTAAGGTTTAGTGGAATAGAAGCCAACTACTACCTGTTTAATGCTGCTGTTGTTTTTACAGTAGTATCATTAAGCGAAAACGATTATTAAAAAAGTAAAAACAAGTAAAACAATTAAAGTTTAAAAAAAATGAAAAAATTAATAAAATCATCAGTTTTAATATTGGCAATTTTGGTTGCTACAGCAACTTTTGCGCAAGACAACAAGGCAAACAACATCGATAATAGCAATATTGCTTTACAAGGTTATAGTCCAGTTTCGTATCTAGATTTAGGTATTGCCCAAAGAGGTTTAAAACAATACAAATCAGAACATAAGAAGGTGGTATATTATTTTACGTCTGCTGAACAAAAAGCATCATTTGATAAAAACCCAAGTAAATATTTACCTCAATTTGGTGGATTCTGTGCTTTTGGCATTTATGCTGGGGCTAAATTTAGACCAGATCCAAACAAGTTTATTGTTAAAGATGGTAAATACTTCTTGTACTTGTACAATTTAGAGTTAGATGCACAGCAATTATGGCTAGCAGAGAACAACCACAATAAATTGCTTTCAGTTGCAAACAATAACTGGGAAAAATTAAGCAAAACCTATAATTAATTTAAAAAAACAATAAACATCTGTTAACCTTAAACCTAAATTATTGTGGTGGGTTTACAGATGTTTAAATTTTGAAATAAAAAAATGAAAATGATAACAGTTCCAACAATAGATCAAGTAGATAATGATTCAAAACAAATTTTTGAATCTATTAAAAAACAAATTGGGATGCTTCCAAATGTATATGCAGTGACAGGTTATTCTTCCGAAAGTTTGGCATTACATATTAATATGACTAATAAAGCAGGAAAGGGTAGTTTTACCAATAAAGAATTAGAAGCCATTAAATTAGCTGTATCACAAGTTAATGGATGCCATTATTGCTTGTCTGCTCATACAGCCATTGCAAAAATGAATGGGTTTACTGATGAAGATGCTTTGTCATTTAGACAATTAACAAGCAGTGACGACAAACTTAATATACTTACGAAATTAGCGGCCAACATTACAACAAATAGAGGTAGAGCCACTAAAGAATTAATAGAAGCATTTTTTGATATAGGCTATACTGAAAAAGCTTTGGTAGATCTAATCTTAGTTATTACTGATATTACGTTTACAAATTATCTAAACGAAATTGTCAAGGTTCCAATAGATTTTCCAGAAGTAGAATTGATTTAATAGCAATTGCATGCACCTTACTTATTGTGGTATATAATAAGTAAGGTGTTTTAATTTAGTACTATAAGTCCGGTGAAACAATTATTAAATAATATACAGAATTGCAACGAATGTGCTGCTCATTTGCCTTTAGGGCCTAGGCCAATATTAAGTGCATACCCTAAAAGCAAAGTGGTAATTATTGGACAAGCTCCTGGTAAAATTGTTCATGAAACTGGAATTCCATGGAATGACAAAAGCGGAGAAAATTTAAGACAGTGGATGGGAATTGATTCTGATATGTTTTACAATTCAACAAAAATTTCTATTTTGCCAATGGGGTTTTGTTATCCTGGTAAAGGGAAATCGGGTGATTTGCCACCGCGTAAAGAGTGTGCCCCTTTGTGGCATCAAAAAGTATTATATAAAATAGAACAAGCAGAACTTATTTTATTAATTGGGAAATACGCTCAGGATTATTATTTAAATGATAAAAAACAAAAAACACTAACAGATACAGTTTTAAATTTTAGAGATTATTTACCCAAATATTTTGTTTTACCTCATCCATCACCCAGAAATAATATTTGGATGACTAAAAACCCATGGTTTGAGTCTGACGTTCTGCCTGAGTTGAAAAGGTTAATTAAAGTTTTGAATTTTAAAAAGACCTAAAGACAAGCCTAATCTGGAGCCGAACAATTAAAATAAATGTTAATTAAACCAAGATAATCGATACAAACATAAAAATAACATATAAGTATTATGAATACAAAATTAATAATGGTATCTAGCTCCATATTTTTAGGTGTAGTTGGAATTGGGCTTACATTTTTTTTACAAGAAATATCCAAGGTTCTAGACTTTGAAACAGATATATTAATAATTCTTTTTTCGCAAATTGTTGGATCACTTTATTTAGGTTTTGCTACATTAAATTGGATGTCAAGGAACACAATAATTGGAGGGATATATGGTAAGCCATTGACAATAGGTAATTTAATACATTTTCTTGTGTCTTTTTTTGCATTATTTAAAATTTTACCAATCACAAGCAATCATTTTCAACTGTTATTTGCTACAGCGGTAATTTACGGCATATTGACATTAGCTTTTGGTTATTTAATGATTCTTCATCCAAAGAAAATATTCAAGAAAATTTAAAAGAATATCATGAATTAATGAAGTGTATAAAATGAATATTCAATTCAAAAGATTAAGTAATATTGCAAAGTCTGAAATTATTGGATTGATGAACAATCAATTAGTAAGAAGACAGTTGCCTTTATTGATAGGAGAATTCAGTGAATGTGATTGTGATGAGTTTATTTATAATAAAGAATTACTTTGGAAAAATCATGGATTTGGGCCATGGGCGTTTTTGGTTAACGGAAAATTTGCGGGGTGGGGCGGATTGCAACCTGAGAATGGAGAAGCAGATTTAGCATTGGTTTTGCACCCAAATTATTGGGGCTTAGGGAAAACCTTATTCAAAAAAATTATGAATATAGCTTTTGAGGATATGGATTTGGAATCAATAACGATACTTCTTCCTCCGACAAGAACAAGAATTAAAGGTGTATTCTCTTTAGGATTCAAAGAGGATAGTGAATTAAGCGTGGGTAATGTAAGATTCTTTAAATATAGATTAAATAGAAGTACATTAAAATAATTTTTTTTAAATTTTACTTCTAATTCTAAAAAAATGTATTCAATTTCACTTAATTATTTTAAAATCTTCCTTCAGTTGGTTATAAAGAAATTTGTTTAGGAGATAATGAGTTGAATCTGAAAGTATTGAAACATATTTCGATTGACATATCTGCTAAAGGATTCATCAAGAAGAAAAAAAGGAAATTGCAGTAAACAAAAGATTGTGGCAATTTGCATTTATTATTAAAATTAATAATAATCCAAAAATTAAGGTTATTAATTCATAGTCAGGAGTTTTATCTCATATTTATTACGAATAATTTCCCATTGAAATTTTTCGTCATTATGTAAAATAAAATAGGGTTATTCTTCCATATTCCTTCTAGTTTATGTTACCGAACATCCAAAAATACCCCAGCACTAATAGAAGGCTTTGCATATATAATTCTACCAGAAATGGCCTCTGTGTAATTTAGGGAAATTCCTAGTTTAGAATCGATATAATAAGCAATTTCTGCGCCAATACTAAAGTATTCTATATTATTGGCAAATATACTTCCTTGAGAAATTTGAGTTGAACTACTTCCATTTTTGAGTGATTCAATACTTTTTATCCTAGCCAACATCCAAAACTTGTTGTATACCTTAATCCCCGATTCAATTCCGTAATGAAATTCATCAGAAAAGCCTTGAGTCCTATTATTAAAACCTATAAATGCTTTTGCATATGCAGGTTTGTAGAACAATTGAAACGCCGATCCGACATCTATTGTTAATAGCTGATTAAATTCTCCATCACCTGTTTGGTAACTACCATCGCTCCCTCCTTTCTCTTTTCCGGTAGGCAATCCTAATTTTAAAGAGGCAGACAAGGCTATATGATTCTTTTTGAACATAACATATCTTAACCCTACATCTATATCTCCAGTCGAATTTACAGCTTCTCCTGCTTGAATCACACTTCCGTTAGTTCCCGAGACTTGAGTGTTTTGATAAATTCTAGTTATAAAAGGAATATAGGCAATTATATCTAACTTATTTGTAACCCCATATTCACCATAGAAACTCAACGTAAAATTACCTCTAGTCGCATTGGAATCTATTTTACCAGAATTGGTGTAATGTTGGTCCGCTACTAAAGACCAAGCAGATAATTTATAGTATCCATTTCCTTTTCCTTTGTTCCATTGAGAATAGCTATGTTGAAAAGTTAACAAAATACAAATGGCTAAAATTAGTTTTAAATATTTCATAAAATTTACTTATCCATGATTAACGCTTGTCCTACAAGTATAGAAAATGGTCTACACCATTGTACTAAATATTTATAATCATTTAATCCAACTCCTTCTATATTATATATAAAAGCTCCTTTGTAATGTACTCCATCGGAGTCATCATATGCGTCAATTTGTAATGCGTTGACTAAAGAATTTGGATTGTTAGTTAAAAACAAAGCAAAGCCTGGTAAACTATCATCTCCTATATAGTTACTAGAAAGTTCTATTTGTATACCAGTTGAATTTTTTTTAATTTCAAAATCACCTGCTGATTCATATGAGGACGTAGGTGTGAAGGTTCCTTTTTTAATGCTTTCCGATGGCATTACAACATCTCCTTTTTTAACAACCATTATAAATTTGCTGTCTGTTAACTCTCCAGAATCTCCAGTTGTTTTTGCTGAAATTGTGGCATCTCCTTCAGATTCGGCGCTAATAGTATTTGCTTCATCTATTGATAATACTTTTAAATTAGAACTTTCCCAAACGATTGTTTTGTTTTCTTTTTGTCCAACTTTATTAAAGTATGAGGCTTCCAATTTTAGAACATCTCCTACTGTTAAAGTATTCACGTTACTAATAATCCTAACTTCCTCTGGAACAAAATCTGCTATAATATCGTCTTGGATGCAAGAATTTAATCCTAAAAAAAACAAAAAAGTCACGAGTTTTGGAAGTTTCATATTTACTAATATTTGTAAGTCATAGATTCTGTCGACACTTAATTAGCATCCTTACAAACACGAATACAAGAAGATTTCAAAACATGGTTTTTAATACAATAGAAATTTCTAAACTGTAATGGATTCTTTTTAATGCATGAGTTTGTAGTTTGTTACCGATATTTCTTTATTTTTTGCATAAACAATTTAATTTTTTGTATGATTAAATCTCCATCTTCTTCCAAAGCAAAATGACCAGTGTCATAAATATTAAAATCTATAGTTTTTAACATCTCTTTTGAATGCTTGAGCACCATTCTCTGGAAAAAATTCGTCATTTTTACCCCAAACAATTAATAGGGAGGTTGATTTTCCCTTAAATATTCTTGCCATTTAGGATAAAGTTTCACATTATTTTGATAGTCATAGAATAGATCAAGGTTTACTTTACGAGCATTTGGTCTTGATAATCTCAAATAATCAAGATTCCAAGAATCAGGATTAATAGTTTCTATGTTTCTGGATCCGTGGGTATATTGCCATTTAAGTCCTTCTAATGAAAATGCCGGTAATAGAGCCTTTTCAGTGTCTTCATTTCTATTTTTCCAAAGCGCTTTTATCCCTTTCCAAGCATCACCTAAACCTTCCTCATATGCATTACCGTTTTGATTGATAATGGCTGTAATCCGCTCTGGATGTGATGTAGCAATTCTAAAGCCAATCGGCGCACCGTAGTCTTGTTATCATTAGCGCATATGAATTTATCCCTTTTAATTCTAAGAAAGAATCTATGGTTTTTTGCGATATTATCAAATGTATAATTGTACTGTTCAGGTAGCGGAAATTCGCTATTTCCAAACACGGGATAATCTGGTGCAATTAAGTGAAAATTATCCGATAATTGATTAAGTACTTTTCTGTATTGGTGTGAGGAGGCCGGGAAACCGTGTAATAAGACAATTGTTGGATTCTCTGGGTTTCCAGCTTCACGATATGCTATATTGATACCGTTAACTTTAATTTTTTTAAATTTTGTGATATGCGTTTTAATTTTGTTTTGGGTTTTAATCATTTTTACAGTACTATTTGTGGGGTTAATATTTTTCGTATCATGACATCCAGTTAATATAATTGATAAGATTAAACGGAATGGAATTAATTTTTTTATTTGTTTTATACAATAAATGTTATTGATTTTTTTGATTTATGGGTTTTTAATTACCAATCTATTTTACCACTTTCTACATAATTAAATCTGCTGGGGGCTGTTCTAGTATGAATGCTGAATTCAGGTAATTTCATATTAACATTTTTTTTTGGGAATGTTAGAGGATAGTATTAATTCTTATTTTCGGCTTATATACCTACATTCTATATTTTCAATTGTTTTTTTCAAAGAAATTGACATCATTCAATCCTTTTGATACGATTAGACTACCTTGTATTTCTATTAATGTTTTAATAGTATTTTCTTTGGCAGCTTTAGGAGAAAACTGCAAAGAAATCCCTATCTCTGTAAAGTTATCAATCCACTCATTAATACCATTTTTAATATTTTGTTCGAAAAAGTGCACCCTGTTTGCATTGAAAATGCTCTAAAAACGCAGGCTTCTCTACCACCATTGTATAACGTTCTAATCTGGAGTAATCCATTTTTAAGTCTTACTTCTGGTGAGAGGTTTTCATTATTCAAGGTAGAGAATACATTTTCCTGAACCCATTTAGCTATATGATTTAAAACAGATTCTGCCATTTCTTGTTTTCCATTAGGGAAACTATGGTATAAACATGTTCTTTTAAGTCCAGTAACTTCAGATAGTTCTATTAAACTAGCCGCTTCATGACCTTTAGAGCGAAACACTTTAGCTAAACCTTTTACGATTTCTTTATGTAGTATTTTTTGTGGTCTCATTGTGCTAGTATATAAAAATATTTTATTACTGAACATTCGGTAAACAAATTTTTAGATAAAACTTAAGTTTGGTAAAGTAATAGTCTTTTTAGGCTTAGGTTTCAAATGCACTAAAAAATTATCTGTTAATGCTTTTACTATATAAAACATGGTTTAGAAATAAATTTTCCCAAAAGGCTTTTTATTCATTTGTCTCTGTAAATTCCGAAATCATATTGTTGACCTACTATCCTTGATAGCGCCATGTTTCTTAATACTTTAATGCTAGTATTAAAAGTGCATACTCTTGGTTTTCGGACTTAATTTTAAAGAAATCCCTGGATCTATATTAATTTTTGTTCAAGACTACATTTTGGACTACGGTTTCCCATAGAATAAAACTTACTTACATGTATTATTAGTGATCGGAGGAGAGAAAGGGTTTGGAATTAAGTAAGGATTATCATTTTCTACTTTTAATGGTCTCTTGGAAACATAAAAGCTAAAAATATGTTATTTTCCTAACTTTTGATAAAATTTGACATTATCAACTCCTGCAATTCTGTTGTTTTCAATCATGACATTATATAAATATGATTAATTTTGTAAATAATTATTAACTTAAGATGTTTTCTAATTTTCTGAATAATTAAACCCTATCTGTATCATTATTATAACAAAATTTAATATCCATTATGAAAGAACAGTTTTTTTTAGAATATCTTAACCGTTACATAAAGCTAGACGATAAAGAAAAGAACTTAATTCTTTCAAATATAGAGACAAGAAGATTTCTAAAAGGTCAATATATATTGCAGCAAGGAGATATTTGTCGGCACGAAAATTTTTTAATTTCAGGTTCGGTAAAAGTGTTTTACGTTGATCAATTTGGAAATCAGCATGTTGTCATGCTAGCTGTTGAAGGATGGTGGGTGTCTGATTTAGGAAGCTTAATTAATAAGACTAAAGCTGATTATAATATACAATGCTTAGAGGATACAGAATTATTTCAGATTTCCCTGGAGAAGCTAAATTATCTATATAATCATTTACCAAAATTGGAACGTTTCTTTCGATTGATAATTCAAAAAGCTTTTATAGCTTCTCAGAAAAGAATTATCCTTAATAATTCACTTTCTGCCAAAGAACGATATAAGAATTTTGTGATTAATTATCCTGACCTTGAACAAAGGATTCCTCAATATTTAGTTGCTTCTTACCTAGGAATGAGTAAAGAATTTTTAAGCAAAATTAGATCAAATATCAATTCTTGATCCAAAAATTAATCTAGAATAATATAATTTTTTAAACTAGTTCAATGTCAATGGTTTCGTTTAACTTGAAATTTGTGCTTTGTTTAATTTAATTATGACTTATGAAAACAATCGAAGAAAAGATTAATGGTCTAAATGATTTAGTAATCAAGGGAAGAGCCCTAGAGGCCTTTGAAATGTATTACCACCAAGATGTTAGTATGCAGGAGAACGAAAATGAACCTACTGTTGGTAAAGATGAAAATCGCAAAAGAGAAGAGGAATTTTTTGCATCTATAATTGATTTCAAAGCCTGTATTCCCAAAAAAGTTGCCGTTGGTAAGAATGTTTCAATGGTGGAGTGGCATTACAATTACATCCATAAAGACTGGGGTAAACGAATTTATAATCAAATATCGGTTCAATTATGGAAGGATGGAATGATTATCAATGAAAAATTTTATTACAATTCGTGATGAGAAACATTCAAGTGTTATTATTCAGGACTAACTCATCATGGAGTCCACTGATATTAAGAGTGTTGATGAGTATTGTTGTATTCCCCCATGGCGCTCAAAAACTCTTTGGTTTATTTGGAGGCTACGGGTTTACAGGAACTATGAACTACTTCACTGAAACATTGGGAATACCATGGGTTTTAGGCTTCATGGCAATAATCTTAGAGACTTTTGGAGTTGTAGCTCTTTTATTTGGTTTTGCAACTAGAATTTTGGCCATATCCTTCTTTTTTCTCGCATTAACCATAATGTTTACAGTACATTTTGAACACGGTTTTTTTATGAATTGGTATGGTAATAAAGCTGGAGAGGGTTACGAATATTTCTTATTATGGATAGCTATGATTTTAGTTCTCATTGTTATGGGTGGGGGAAACTATTCAATTGACAAACTATTATTTAAAAAGAAAAAAGATAGTCTTAAGATTGTCTTTTAATAGAATATTAAAAACGGAGAATTTAAAAGTAAAATTTATATTATTTTTAAATTCTCCTCTCTCTTCTTAAATACAAATAAGTATTTTGTATTGATTTTAAAACTTTAGTTCAACAAGATGCATTAAATGTTTACCAATAAACTGTAGGTATAATCTTGATCAATACCATCTTTAGTTAAAAAAATAATTTGATACTCCTCTTTATTAACTTGAAATCGGTTTTGCCAGTACCATTGTGTTGCAGATAATTCTATGATTTTTTGTATTAAAAATATTATTGGATAAATAATGTTGAGATTCTGAGCATTCCTTATATTGACAAGAAAAAATATATTACATATCCAAATATTGTTTTAGTCAGGTTTGGGTATGATTGTTTAAACCGAATGTTTTTATTTAATAATATTAAAGGAATCATGGTCAATATGACAATACCAACGATTAGATATAATTTTTCCTTATTTATAAATTGTTGGAAGTTTTGCACCCAATAAGCCTCCTGTAATTGCAAGAGGAATAAAAGGAACTGCATATTTCCAAATTGCCTTTCCAGATTTTACAAACCTAAATGTTGATAAAGAAAAACGACCTAAATCGCCTAGTTTGTTAGTAACAAATACGGTTTCGGCCGGAATTCCCATAAAAATTAGGGCAGGAATAGAAAGCATAAAGGGAACACCAGTTATGCTACCATAAAAGCTTGCTACCAACCCGATTAAAAAATATTCTAGTAGTTTGATTATTGGCTCATCTATCTGAAATATTCCTGTCATTTTGTTTTTATAGTAACTAGTGTTTTAAATGCAATTATTGCTTTACCGCCAATACTTATTTTTTTATATTGTTGTTGGCAAATTCAAATTTAATAAGGACCGTCCTCTCTCTGTCAACCGAATCTCCTTGATAACATTGTATATCTCTTTTTAAAAAACCCCAATTTACTATTTTATACTTATTGATATAAGTAATCATAGGAGTGCAAGAGTTGCCCTTAACAGGATCTTCATTTATGCCCAATAGTGGAACAAACATTCTACCATAGATAACAAACCTTTCTGATTGTTTGGCAATAGAGCTAAGAAAAATACCTGGGGCCGTATTCTCTTTACAGTATTTCTAAAGTTGTTGAATATCTGGATTTGATTTTAAAATTGCTTGTTTGGATTTAAGGGTGTTATCAGTTTGTTACTTGCTCCATTTATTACGTGAAATGACAAACCAGGATATACGTCAATAGAGTTTAAACCAAGTATCTCAATCAATTCATCTTTCTGTTTTTCATTTAAAATATTTTCAAATCGGCATGCACGTGCACTATATGATAGCGTACTACAATCGTTTTCAACTTCCAAATTCCCTAAATTGGTTTTGAAACGAATTAGGTTTTGATATCCTTTTTATTTGTAAAAATATGTGCTACTGCAATTGTTGCATGACCCGAGCTATCTATTTCTTAGGTTGGATAATATCTTAACGATGGGCAGCACTTATTTTTTAAATGAATAAAAACTGTTTCAGAATTGATTAGTTGTCTAGCTATTTTTTGCATTTCTGCATTTGAAAAACCACCGGCATTCCAAACTACAGTTTATGTGGGGTTCCTTGAAATTTATTTTCAGTAAAAACGTCTACTTGATAAATATCAAAAGTTCTAATCATTATTAGACACTTAAAAGTTTCTTTTTGTTATAATAGCTTGTTAAATTGCCTTACCTTATTTTTTAAAACATATAATAATTCGCTTTTAACTAAACAAACTTTTTAATGCCAATCATAAACCCTAAATGAATGGCTTCGTGAAAATTATTAAAATTTATGGCGTCATCAATATTAGCTAAATGAAACCCTGTTCCCGTAGTTCTTTCATTATATGATTTAAATTTGCCAAAAAGAAAATCGGTTTCTGTTTTTCAACCGATAATATTAAGAGCTTTTAATTGATCCACTTCTTCTTTCAAGGAAACTAATATTGAATCTTGTTAAGTTTGTGATTTGGTCATCAATTTCAACTTGGGAGAAGTCTGGATTAATTGTTGTGTTTAATTTTAAAGATGAGGTTATATTAAAATTGGCATCAATTCCATAGTTTAACTTTCTATCTGCTTTATTTAAGACTACATTTTCATTATAAGAAACAAAGTATATGGAATGAGTGTTAACTTTAACGACTTTTTATTTCATTAAATATAAATATCGACTATCTTGAAGCACTCAATGTTTCCAAAATCTTTTCTTCAAAACCTTGTAAGGCCCTTCGAGCATATTTTACTTTCTTTTTGGTTTTAAACTCATAAGACACTTCTAGAAAATTTTTAAAAAGCTTATCTGGTTGAATTTCCACGGCATCATTTTTCTTATAAATTACTTTTATGGGGATATCTTCATAATATGTAAAATATTCAGGATGTGTTACAATACCCAAAGTAGAACAATCAAAAGGAATAAAACCACGAACCCCAAATAAGCTTTCGTTTAATGACATCCATGGTTGTACAATTTCATATAACCATTTATCAGCTTCATTATTTAAGTCCAAACTAGCCAAATCAATGTTGCCAATGTGTGTATATGAACTCGGTTCATATCCCGCAAACTCCAAGGGGATGGGAGAGTTCAATAAAACATCCATTGAAGCGGTATCAAATTCATAGTTATAATCAAATACATTTAATTTTCCATTACCAGGATTAAAAGGTAAGTTAGGAGTCCGGGAAGCACACATCACAACACGTTCTATTTGAGGAATAATATCTGGATGGTTTTTAACCAAGGTTGCTATATTGGTCAATGGACCAAGCGCTAAAATAGTCAGTTTGTCCATCTTTAATGCTAGATACAGAGCGCTTGTCGCATTATTTTCCGTTCCTAGATCATTGGCGAAGGTTGAACCTTTATAAACTGGAATGGCGGCACCCTTGTTATGCCAGTTTAAAATTTTATGAATCACAGTATAGCCATAATCCACATAGGTAATATTACTGATGCCAACAATTTGGATTTGGGGCTGCTTTAGAGCCATAATCAAGGTAATACCGTCATCAACCTCACGTGCCACTTTATCCGGCATGCCTATCATAATATCTGTATCGAACCAAACTTTGGTTTGGGCTGTAATTGAGTTCGTAATCAATAAAAATAGCCACAGTTTATAAATTTTCATCGTTTTTGTGTTATTAAGTGATATGCTAATCCCATTAGTTTTTCTTTTTCAATTAGAGCCATCTGTAAAGGCAATTGGGCTAACCCTATCAATCTCCGCATAATTTCAACACCAATAAATCCATTCAACATGTCCATATTCAGTTCACGGAAAGTTTTATAATTTTCAATTGCCTTATCTATTATGGATTGTTCGTGTTTTGTTAAAATTAAATGAGCGATTAAAACGCCCAAATCAAATTCACGTTGGCCATAGAAACAAAATTCTGGATCTATAATCTTAATGCCATTTTCGGTTGATAACCAGCTTCCTGGGTAATAATCACCATGCAGCAAATAGGCTCCTTTAGACATATAGAGTTCCCCTAAGTGTTCTATCTTTTGTTTTAAAAAAGTATCTCTTTTGTAGGGTTGGGCCAATTCTTGTAACCCCGCTTGAACCATATTTAAATCAAAGCCATTACATTCCAAAAATGGATAGTGAAAAATGTGTTCATAGTTTAGTTTTCTTAATTCCAAATTAGATAATTCATCATCAACTTTTGATTTCTTAAAGCCATGGTGCAAATCATTTAAATAGATTATGAGAACATGGATGTCATCGTCAGAAATTTTTTTATCTAAAGCATATAGAGTGGTATAATCATTGGCCATTCCTAAATCTTCCAGAAGCATTATATTATTAGCAATATCCAAACCCAATATTTTGGGCATTCGCTTCTGAATTGAAGGGTTTTCACTAATTTTAGTATAAAATTTTGCTTCAGTTACTACCCTTTTTTCGGGTGCTGCTATTTGAGGATATTTCTCAACATAGGCCCTAGATTGTTTTAAAATGAAGGATGTGCTACTTGTAGTTATTCGCAATACATAATTCATATTCCCTTCACCCGGTTTTGACATGGATGTTATAATTTCACCGTTAGCCAACCAGTGCCTTTTTATTAAAAAATGAGCTAATTTATTTGGCTCTTTGTTATTAAGTACAAACATAACTGGATTGTTTAATTTAACTAGCTCCATAAAAGGAGGCTAAGGTTCTATTTTTTCTTTTATAGCTTTCATAAAAACAATTGTATTTCTGGTTTTTAATTCTATTGATAATTCAATCAAAATCCAGCAAAATAGTAACAACTTTACTGGATTGAAAGCTGTTTAAAATAAATACCGAACACCAAACTGAACCTGTCTGGGTGGAGAGGCATTCCGTTTGGTAAACAAACCACTGGCCGAGGAACCACCTTGGATTTGATTGCTTTGGGTGGCATTATTGCTATATCCACTTAAATTCTCAGCATTGAAAACATTGAAAACATCTGCTCTTAATTCTAATTTTGAATTTTCAGAGACCTTAAATTGATGTTGCAATCCCATATCAAAAGTTGTACTCCAAGGTAGGCGGTCACTATTTCTACTTTCCCCAGGAAAGCGGTCACTATTTCCTTGGTAGGCATCACTAAATCCGGATCCATCACCATTCAGGTCAGTCGTACCATACCCTAAAGGGATCCTATTTATGGGCTGACCACTTTGAAGTAGGCCTGCCAATGTTAACGTCGTCCCATTAAATGGATAATAACTGTAAATGCCGTTAATAATATGGGTTCTGTCATTGATTGATGACCCCCATTCCCTTGCATAGTTATTACCATCCATGGCTCTAAAGTTAATGTCCTCGGTGTTGTTTTTA
Source organism: Gaetbulibacter sp. M235 (assembly GCF_043876835.1). Classification (NCBI taxonomy): domain Bacteria; kingdom Pseudomonadati; phylum Bacteroidota; class Flavobacteriia; order Flavobacteriales; family Flavobacteriaceae; genus Gaetbulibacter; species Gaetbulibacter sp. M235. The sequence goes on along the minus strand of NZ_JBAWJZ010000012.1, from coordinate 28,965 downwards.
AGTGAGGATAAGGTGTAATTCAATCGATAGGAATAGTTGTAATTGCCCTTGCTTTTTTGATAATTTAAACTCAAGGCATAATACCTGGATATGCCTTCTGTTTCACTAATCACAACATTTCTAGCAACACCGCTAACAGTTTGCCCATTGATGAAAGCAGCGTTATTCGCAATGGGGATAGGTCGCGTAGAATCGGCTTCTTCTGGAGTTCTAATCACAACGTTATTGGGGTCTATAGGATATTCTTCAGCGGCATTTAGGTTTCTTAAACGAAACAAATTTTCACCCCGGTTGTGAACTACATCTATATAGAACAAAGTATTTTCATTTACTTGTAACTGATACCCAAGAGAGAATTGATGTGAATAGGGATTATTATACCCTTTGGGATTTAGGACACGTCTTTCATTGGAAAAGGCTTCCTCACGTTGTCCTTGCAACTGGTCGCCAGAAGGCCCCTGTAAGTATGTAACATTAGATAAATTAGCTGAAATGTTTCCGTTGAAGGTAATGTCATCCAAATTGGTATTGGCTGGTAATATCCCTAAATCAATGAATTCTTGTAATTGTGCCCTATAATCGGCAGAATTTGTGTTTTGTTGCAAGGCATCACTATAAATGGCGTAATTGATTTTGTCATAAGCAATACCGTAACCACCGCGAATACTGCTGTTATTGGTTACCTTATAGTTGAAGTTAAATCGTGGTGCTAAATTGTTATAATCGCCTTTTGTTCCTCCACCTTTGGATAAATTATCATAATCATAACGCAATCCGAGTGTGATATTTAATTTATTGGTTATAGACCATAAGTCCTCCAGATAAACCGAATAAATATCTTGGTGTGTTCCAAATGATGCGGGGCGTAACTCCACATTATAATTTATCACTTGGGCATCAGAAGGAATATCATTGACACTTAGGTGGCTTCCAAAATTAGCCAATTTTACAACATCTATTTGAGATTGGGTTAGTTTAACCGTGTAATTGCCATTAGGATTTCCACCGCCAATTAGCTCGTGGTTCCCCCTAATGTAATTCAGCCCGCCTTTTATGGTATGGTTGTTTAAATAATATTTGAATTTTTGTTGGACTTGGATGGTATTTTCTATGGCGTGAAACAAATACCCTGGATGGCCCAAAATGGCCAATGTTTCATCATTGGTACCCAAAACCGTTACTTGTGGGTCGCTAGCGTTCAATGGATTAGCATAATCCCAGTTAAAACGACTGTACTGAAAATTGGTTTCGGCACTTATTTTCCCTAAGTTGTAGGTGTTTTTTAGGGCCAACAATATACTATTTCGTTTTTGTGTATTGGCTGATGAAGGAAAGGTAGCTCCGCCATTAAGACCACCTCCTTGACGTTCTATATTAACCAAACCAATGTTGGCCCTCAACGAACTTTTAAAGTTTGTGTTCCAAAGTTGGTCTATTTTAGTGGAAAAATAATTAAAGGTATTGAGGCCTCTTATCGTTTCGTTAATCCCTAAAGTGGGGACATTTAATAAATTATCCTTATCGTCTGTGGTATGTTCAAAATTGAAGTAATAAAATGTTTTATCTTTTATAAATGCTCCACCTATTCCTGCTCCGGCTTGATATCGAGCAAATCCATTTTTGACTTGGTTACCCGATAAATCGCGTTGTGCAAAGGAAGACTTTCCATCAATAGATGGTCCTGGCCTTGTTATGAAATAGGTTTCCCCAACAAGTATATTGGAACCAGAACGAGGTGTAACATCAACGACACCACTTCCCGTTAAGCCATATTCTGCCGAAAAATTACTAGTTAAGACCGTAATATCTTTTACAAACCCAGAAGGGATAGCAAATTTTTGACCACCCAGAAAACGTTCGTTATTGTCCAATCCATCGATTAAATAAGAAGTAAATAATCCATTAATGCCATTAATACTTACATTGGGTGCTTCTGGATAGAAACCAGTGGCCTGGGTCACATTGGGTAGCCGGTACAAAATACGGGTAATATCCCGGCCCTCAACGGGTATTTCTTGAATTTCCGTAGCCTTAAGTTCGGATGAGACTTCAGCGTCACGACGATTGATTTTTGACGTTGAACTGGACGAGATTATAACGGCGTCCAATTGCTGGGCGGCGTTGTTCCATAAAATCAATGTGACATTCGGGTTTTGATTTGAGCGAATATTAATGAGCTCTGAACGTTCACTAACATATTCCGGTGTTTCCTCATAAAGAACTTGATAACCATCAAGGGCCTCTAAATTTCTAAAGATTGCCTTTCCTTGAATATTGGATAGTTCGCTTAATTGGATATTTCTGCTTTTGTTTTGTAAAATGACAATAGCATTTGTTACTGGGTTTTGTGTTTCTGCATCAATAACAGAAACGGTTAAATCTTGTTGGGCAATTGTTATTGTTGATATAAATAACAGGCCCCAAACATATAGCTGCTTCATTTGGATGATATTAATAATTAAAATAAGTTGACTTGGTATCATTGTTTTTATACCCAATAGTACCGTGATATCCTAATAATAACATCTCTAATTGGCTCTATTGAGTTTAAAACAGGGGGATTAGCTTTTTAGATAGAGAGGAGAACCTTTATTAAAGCTTATGGATATGAATTGATGGACAATAAAATTAAATGTAAGTAAAATTTGAATTTTTGGGACAATTAAAAAAGACAGAAATAGACTTCTTAATATACCATCATATGGCAATTTGTAAACAACTCGTTTAAAATCAAAAATAGAATTAAAATCATCTAAAGGAGGTAAATAACCAATGGGTTGCCCATTAAAAAGCTTTTGTAAACTACTAAATAATGTAACCGTTTGCCAGGCTGCTTGTTGAAATTCTTTGGACCTAAATGTAGACTGGGTTAACCCTATCAAATAAGCACCTCCATTAAAATCAGCACCCAAAACACAATGGTTATGTTGTAACTGTTCAATTGCATTGTTCAAATGATTAGTGTTTAAAGCAAGGCAATCATTTCCAACAACAATGACTTTTTGAAAACCTTTATCAAATACTTCTTGAATACAACTGGTTATTTTTTTTCCAAAAGTGGCTCCAACTTGATTATTTTCTTTTAAAACAAAATATGGCAGCTTGGTCTTTTGAATGGTTTTTAAGACTCGATCATTTAACTTTTTCCAAAGCAATCTGTTTTTTTTTTTACTTGAATTAATAGGTTTTAGAACACTTGTTGCTTCTTCACTTTGTGTAAAAAGAAGGATTGCGGTTGTTGAGGAATTTATTTTTTCCGAATTCATATTACCAGTAGACGGAACTGTTTTACAATCCTAACATTATTAAATTAAAATCAAGTTTTTTGCAAAAAAAATATGGTGTTCAAAGTTTAGTGACAGCTCGCTTTTTGTTGCAGATAAGGTATTAAAAGTTTTTTTATGGATTCAGTTTAACATTTAAATGGATGCCAAGGCATATTAGTATTAGCAGGTTGAATGAAAATTGCGGTTATGTGTATTAATAATTATGTTAAAGTTTTACTGATTCTGTAAAGATTTAGGAGAATGATAGACTTCTTTAATAAGTTGTCATTATAGATTTTGTAGAAAAGGGGATCTTTTCGTGATAATTTAAAAATAAATTCGCAAAACCATGAAAAAAGTGTTGATTGTTGAAGATGATCTTGAGATCATTTGTCTTTTGGAAATACATCTAAAGGATTTGGGTTGCCAGGTCATAACATCTACTCAGGGAGTTACAGGATTAAAAAAAGCCATTGAAGAGGCTCCTGACCTTATTATTTTGGATGTTATGCTGCCAGGAATGGATGGCATTGAAATCTGTCAAAAAATTAGAGCGAACAACATTATGTCTCCCATTATGATGCTTACCGCCCGCTCTGAAGAAATTGACAAGGTTTTGGGATTGGAAGTAGGGGCGGACGATTATCTTACCAAACCTTTTAGTATCCTCGAATTTATTGCACGTGTAAAGGCTATTTTTAGAAGACAAAAAATGGATGTTTTGGAGTCTTCACCAAAGAACAAAACAAAACTCATTGAATTTGATATTCTCTCTATTGACATAGAATTGCGCAAAGTATTTTTAGATGGGAACAAGGTGGAACTGTCTCCGAAGGAATTTGAACTTTTAGTTCTTTTGTCTTCCAATCCGGGCAAAAGCTATGATAGAACAAAATTGTTGAACATGATTTGGGGATATGATTTTCAAGGTTTCGAACATACAGTGAACTCTCATATTAATCGCTTGCGCTCTAAAATTGAACCTGATATGGGCAATCCAAAGTTTATTTTGACAACTTGGGGAATTGGATATAAATTCAACGAGGATCTCGTAAAGAGTTAAACAATAATAACAAATTATGAAAAACGAAGTACTTACAACGAGGTTTGTCATTAAGCTCATTCTTACTTTTCTCATTATTTTGTTAATTGCAGGCATTGGATACACAGTTACATCCATTTATTTTTCCAATCAATATTTTTATGAGACAACACAACGCTTGAACGCCAATCTGGCCCAGGATCTAATCGATGAAAAATTTAAAGATACTCATCCTTTTGATTCTACAGGGGCTGTAAACAAAGCACTTTTTGGAGATATTATGCATAACATGATGGCTGTGAATGGAGCTATAGAAGTGTATCTATTAGACAATAACGGCTTTGTACAATATTCTGTAGTCTTGGATCATGAAGCACCGAATACACAACAACGTAAGGTAAACTTAGAACCCATTCAAAAATTCATCAAAAACAAAGGTAATAGTTATGTGTTGGGAAATGATCCTAAAGATTTAAATAAAAATACAATCTTTTCTGCCTCACATTTTGTCAAAGATGGGCACGAAGGGTACATTTATATTGTTTTGGCTGGAAAAGACTTTTTAGCTACTCGAAATGATTTGTTTAATAGTTATTTTATTCGTTTGGGTCTTGGAGGATCCTTTCTTACTCTTATCTTTACAACACTTTTGGGAGTTCTAGCCATTTGGCATTTGACACGTAATCTTAGGAAAATTATTTATGCAGCCAAGCGTTTTCAAGAAGGAGATTTGAATTACCGAATAAAAAATGCCGATAAAAATGATTTAGCAAATGTAGCTAATACTTACAACAGTATGGCGGACACTATTTTATCCAATATTGAAAAAATTAAATCTGTAGAACAGCTGAGGCAAGAACTCATTGCCAATATATCACATGATTTAAGAACACCTCTTTCTATTATCCAAGGGTATATTGAAACACTTCATATAAAGGAATCCGAACTTTCTGTTCAGGAACGTGAAATGTATCTAAACACTATCTCCAAAAGTTGTGATCGGCTTTCTAAGCTTATTTTCCAACTTTTTGAGTACTCTAAATTGGAGTCAAATCAAATTAAACCGCAAAAGGAACCTTTCCTTATTAGTGAGTTAGTTAATGATATATATAGGAACTATTCTATATTAGCCAAAAATAAGAGTATTGATTTAGGATTGTCCATGGCAGATAACACACCTTTGGTATTTGCTGATATTTCTTTGGTAGAACGCGCAATTCAAAACCTTATGGATAATGCATTAAAGTTTACTCCTTACGGTGGTAAAATCACCGTAAAAATTAAAACTATAAATAATCGTGTGGAGGTTATTATCCAAGATTCAGGACCAGGAATCACACAAGAAGATCAGATTTTAATTTTTGAGCGTTATAAACAAACTAATACGGGTCAAAAAAAGAAAGGGGTTGGTTTAGGTCTTGCTATTGTTAAAAAAATTATGGAAATACATGACTGTAGTATAAAGGTTTTGAGTAAACCTAATGAAGGCACTTCATTTAGTTTTAGTCTCCCTATTCATGTCGTGGGTTAAATCTGTAATCTTTATCTTTTCAATCTGATAAAATATAGTTCCAAGTTAATGGAACTAATGGATTTTAGATATTACAAATTATTTAATTAAAAATAAGTTTATGGGAATATCTTTATAGGACATAAACTTTGTTAAATGATAAAAATTCAATTTTCTTAATATCCTATTATGTTTTATCTTAAATCGGACAAGTTATTTTCCCTTTTAAATCTATCAAATTCAAACCATTCTTTTATTTTTTTTCCATTAAGATATTTTTCAGCAGAAATCAATTTTTTGTTTGTATACTTTAGACAATAGCCGTGTTTCACTCCTTTTTTGAGTTGGCATTTGTGGTTTATTACCCCATTTTCATCGTAGAATAACCACCACATTGCTTTTTCTCCTTTTGAATAATGCCCCTCCATTTTTAAATAACCGTCTGATGTATAAAAATACCAATAACCAACTTTTAGATTATTTTGAAAACGTCCCTTTTTCATTAGGTTATTATTGGAGAAATAAAATTCCCAAAAACCTTCTTTGTTGGCTCCATTTTTCCACCCCTTAGATTTTAAATTGCCATTAGGGTAATAGTCTCGATAGTATTCTTTCTGAAAATTATCTTTGCTCAGAATGAAAAGAAACAAAAATCCAATAGTTATTGCTTTCAATATTTTATTTTCAGTTTATTCATATGATAATAAGTAGCATTATTTGCACACAAAAAAGATTTGGTGGTCATGTTAACTAAGAATTAAAATTAAAATAGTCTTTTAAAAACTCCTTCCACGACTTGCAAACTTTTAATGTGGATTTCAAAAAGGCCAATAGATTCAAAACGATTTGTAACAATCAATACCTACTTATAACACATCAAATTAAAGGTTAAAATATCATGGAATGTTCACAATTGTTATTAATAGTAAACAGATACTCCTCAAAGGCCGCTTTTGTACTAAATCCTTGCAATTTATCTTCTCTTTTTTTTAATTATAACAATCAACAGATTGAAAATGTTATCATTTTATGACTTTTACGAAACATTTTCTATATTAATTTGCAAACCAAGTATCAAATCAAATGGTATAACCTATAAAATATGGTTTCCTATAAGATAGACATGATAAATGACAACATATGCTTGGGCTTTAATTAAAAAAAAACGTAAAAACATGAAAACAGCAAAAATGCTCATTGCTATTATTTTGATAATAACAGTAAATCAAGGAATTGGACAGAATATTTCAAGATTTTTCAACAATGCTAACACTTTTTTTATGGCATATATTAAAAATGGACGGGTAGGTTATGAAGATATTAAATAAAATCCTGAAGATTTAAATGAGTCATTGGATTTAGCCCAAGACTTGCGAGTACCAAAAGAAAATCCTAAAATATATCAATCATTTTGGATTAATGCTTATAATTTATGCGTAATAAAAGGCATTGTGGAAAATTATCCGGTAAAATCCCCTTTGGATGTACAAGGTTTGTTTGATAAGAAAATTTTTATTATTGGAGGTGAGGAGCGTACACTAGATGAAATAGAAAATAAATTACTTCGAGGTAATTTCCCTAAGGAGTCTAGGTTTCATTTTGTATTAGTTTGTGCAGGCTTGGGATGTCCACCCATTATTGATAGGGCGTATTTACCTAGTACTTTGGAGGTTCAATTACAACAACAGACAAAGTTATCTTTGAACAATCCTGATTTTGTACGAATAAACGGAAATAAAGTGCTTCTTTCCCAAATTTTTGAATGGTGCATGAACGATTTTACTAAAGAAGGAAAATCTTTGGTTGGTTCGTGAATAGTTACCGAATAGAAAAGATTGCATCTAACAGTGAAGTGGAATTTTACCCATATGATTGGTCATTAAACAAAATCAGCTAGCAGTTTAAATTAATAGTTTTTTTACAAAAATCACGACCCGACCCGCGTCGGAGTTTTATCGGTGAATCATGATTGTCAATTTATAGTTTAGAATGAAATTACCTTAATATATAATAATAAGTATGAATAAAACGCAATTGTTTTGTTAAGGTTCTGTGAGTTTTTTGTGATAAGTTGGGACTATGTTTGCTAAAGAAACTTGATTTGATACATAAAGATGTAATCCAATTAGGTTTATATAAAAATAATTTAAAAAAACATTTATTTATGAAAAGAAATTTTTTTTCCTTAGCAAGTATGATTTTAGTATTCACTGTTGTTTTATTCAGTAGTTGTTCAAACAATGATTCAGAAACAATTACTGTTGAAGTTGATTCGTCTTTACCTATTGGAGCTTTTACTGTAGCAAAACAGGGAACTTTGACTGCAGAAAGTGGAACTCCTACAGAGGGTACAGTAGAATTGGGCACGGATACTAATAATACGTATTTTTTGCATTTTGCAAGTAATTTTAAGACAGAAACAGCCACTGGTACTGTTGCAATTTATTTATCAACTTCTGAAGTGTATACAGCAGATCCTGGTAATGGTAACCCAGATTTAAAATTGATAGGCAGCGTAACGAGCAATGGCGAAAGATACATTAAATTAAACGGAGCGCCTGCAGCTAAATTCACCCATGTTATTTTGTGGTGCGACACGGCTAATATTCCTTTTGGAAACGCGGAATTACAGTAAACTTTTTAAAGAGTTTATTAAACACCTTCAGAAGAAGTAGAGGATAAGTAAAACTTATATTTTTTCTCTACTTTCTTCCTGAGGGATTTTTTTTAACAAAAACAAAATTCAAAATTATGAGACAATATATTTTAACCTGTATCATTTTTATTTTAATGGTTTTTCAAGTAAGTGCTCAAAGTGGGTGGACAAGAAAAGCAAAAAGCTATTATTTGCTTAGTTCATTATCCTATTATTCTTCAAAGGATTATTATACAACCGAAGGTAATCTCTCTAACACAGGCTCCCGGTTTAACAGTAGCGCTCTTCTTTTCTATGGCGAATATGGGGTAACCGATCGAATTACAGCAAGTCTGGACTTGCCTGTAATAATGTTGAATAGTTTTAGCTCAACTGAAACTGTAGGCGGTGTTGGTAGTGTTAATTTAGGATTGAAATACAAGCTTTTTAAAAAAGCTCCTATTGCATTTCAGGCCATTTTTGAAATACCCACTAATAATGGGATTAACTTAGCCAGAGCTAAAAAAGCCAATGAACTGGGAACGTTTGATGAGATTAACCTGCCCACTTCGGATGGCGAGTTTAATGTGTGGGCAAATTTAATTGCATCAAAGTCTTTTCCAGATGGAAAAACCTATGGGAGTATCTATACAGGTATCAATTTTAGGACCAATTCGTTCAGTAATCAATTTCATGCAGGCGCTGAGGTTGGTCATCTCTTCTTTAAAAGGCTCTATTTGATAGGAAAACTTAGGATACAAGAAAAATTGGATTCAGGTAATGAAAATCAAAATGGATCCTTTTTGTATGGAGAAGGAACCACTTTTACATCCTTAGGACTTAATGCCATTTATAAATTGGGCAGGCATCTTAGTGTGCTTACTGGATATGCCGATTATACGGACCTATTGGTAAAGCGCAAAAATATTTATGACGGAGGTATTTTTACTTTAGGGATTTCATTTGGAATCTAAATATAGAAATTCTGGACCTTGATTAATGAACCTATAGATTTGGAAGTTAAAATAAGACAGTGGTAAGCAATATATAATTTGGCAATATCCTTGGTTTTATGAATATCTAACACCCTTTAGAAATTGAAATGGATTTGAGAATCAAAGGTTAACTAATTTATTTTGATGGGACAATTCTCTATGTTTTGATTTGTCCCATTTTTTTTATTTTAATTTTTATTATAGAAGGTAGCCACATAACAAAAAATAATTGCTTTGAGATAATATTGGTTGCTTTCTGATACTTCGCTTTTTGTTGGTACATTAAATTTAATCATGATTTCTGTTTTTAATATTTTGTTTAATAGTATTAATCATATAACGTTCTATCTTTTTTATTGAGGTAGTTCATAATGGAGTGATGATGGTGCAAAGATGCGATTAAAGGAAAGTAAAGTTTTAATCAATTACTCCCGATGAGTTGACAATATGTCCTACTGGTGATGTTTTTTTTGAATTCTGAAGGAAAAACACCTTCCTTTTTTTTAAAAAGCCTGCTAAAGGATTGAATATCTTCGAAGCCAATTTCATAAGCAATTTCTTTGATAGAATTATCTGTATATCTTAATAGTCTTCTAGCCTCCAACATAATTCTTTCTTGAATATAGTGTAATGGTGTTTTTGTATCCAATTTTGAAAATAGATTATAAATCGTTTTTGGAGATTTATTTAAGATTTCTGCATAATCTGACACTAAATGTTTTGTGTTAAAATATTTTTCCACCAAAAAGTTAAATTCTCTAACAATATTTACATTTACATCGTCAAGCATATCGTAATTGTTTTGATTTTTATAAATTCTGGTGCATAGAATAAGAAATCGTTTTAATAAAATCTGAAGCATTTCCAATTGCAATTTATCTTTGGAAACCATTTCATTTTTAAACACATTTATAAGATTTTTAAATATTACAGTTTTTTTTTCGGTAAGACTAATAACTGGAAGTTGTGAGGCTCCAAAAAAAAGAATACTTTTACAACTAATTTGGTTATCATGTTTAAGAATACAATAAAAAGAACGATTAAAGCGGATGAACTGAAGGATACCTTCTGAAACGATTTCAATAGTATGGAATTCTGTCAAGCAGACAATTTCGTTTTTTGTTAAAATGGATTTCTTTATTGTCAATCTTTAAAATTGTACGGTCATCAAAACACCATATGAGTGTTAAGCCACTCTCAATATTTTCCTTTAATATATTATTATTTGTATAATCAATGGTTTCAATTAGTAAATATTCATTGGTTGTTCCCTTATAAATCATGTTTATAATTTGTGTGAAAAATTTGAACTGTGGTAGTCGTAATCAATTTTTTAAAATTGCACTGCATCACTATATAAATGATCTTATTATACGAACAATCTGATACATGTTAACCTGCTTTTTAGAAGACTAAATTCTCTCAAAAATGGTTTTTTGTAATTCGTATAGTTAATTTAAGGAGGTCTAAATGTTTATCTACTATATAACCAGCTCTTTAAAAACACAGTAGGATTTTATTTTGGATTATGCTAATAAAAAATATCGTTATTTAGTCCAATATAGTGGAATCATCTTGTGTGAGAATACGTATTGTTGTCACTCCAAGATCAAAATTTTCTAGATTCAAAAACCATAGCCTATATTAGATGAGGTCCTTACGGGCAGAACCTTAATATAATTTTGGGAAATATAATGAATTGAAAATTAGATTTCAGTTTTCTAAAGGTTAAACAATTATCTGTAAATATTGAAGAAAAATATATGTCTGGTATAATACTGGAAGAAGGAAATTTAGCATTCTCTGATTTTTTTTCTGCTATAGAAAATGCTGAATTTGAAAGGGAAGATATTGTTTTTATTGATATTGCTTGTGATAATTTAAAAGGCTTATCTGAAATAATTAAGCTATTTGAAGAATTATTTCCTGAAAACAAACGACCTACGAGAACAATGTATCAAGTAGAAGCTATACCGTATGGTGGTAAAATAAAAATAACAGCAACAGCGGTAAAAGAATTAATTAAATAGCAAAACCAACAAATCTTATAAATGACTTTTTTACTTGTTTAACGTCCGTTGTATTCCAATTTGTTTTATGGAAATAATAATGAACTTAATTGTGTAAATAGCTAAATCCATTTAAACAAAATCTTATAAATTAGTGTTAGTTTTATTGATTTTAACAGGTGTTGAGCTATCTATAACTTACTTTGAAAATTAAATCAACTACTGAAACTAGTCAAAATTAACAAATTATTATAAGATTTCCATTACGTAAATTTAAGCTAAGGCCATTGATTAAAATGGTAATTCTGATAATTTAGAGATTAATGATATTTTTATCAAATAACCTTCATAAATTAGACAAAAAAAAATGTTATAAACAAAATATTTTTATCTTTAATTAATCAATTGAAATACCCTGAAATCTGCAAATGATTATGAGTTAATAAAATTTGTTAATATTGAACAGTTTTTTTAATCGGAGTTAGAATCGTTTATAGGGTAAATTTATTTTGAATTGATTTATGAAAATGTTTTACATGGTTAATATTGTTCATGTCGCAAATAGAAACATATAATGAAAAGTTACTGGTTCAGGAGTTAATAACTGGTAATGAAAAAGCATTTCAGAAGCTCTTTGATAATTATCATAATATTTTATATAAATACAGCTATAGTATGTTGTGTTCAAAGCCTTATTCGGAAGAAATAGTTCAGGACGTTTTTTTAAAGGTTTGGCTCAAAAGAGAGACCTTAAATCCTGACCTATCTTTCAAATCATTTTTGTTTACCATTACTAGAAACAATATTATTTCTTTCCTTAAAAGAGTAGCCAAAAACGAAAAAATTAGAGAAGAAATTTTTTATAATAGTCAAAAGTATGCAAATGCTGCAGATTTACATTTGATAGAGGCTGATGTTGAAGACATTAAAAAGGAAGCTTTGGACTTATTGCCTCCTAGAAGACGCTTAATTTTCGAAATGTCCCGTAATGAAGGAAAAAGCTATGAAGAAATAGCAAAAGAATTAAGGATTTCTACAAATACAGTAAGAAATCAAATTAGTATGGCTCTAGAAACACTTCGTGATTTCTTGTTAAATAACAAGGATATGCCTCTTTTACTATTTCTTTTTTATAAAAATTGGTTATAAAATCATAAATAGCCTTGTTTATTTTCAAATTCAGTTTTTTTAAATCGCGAAAACAATACAATCCATTGTTATAACTGAACAAAATCATTTTTATAGAGATCATCTTTAATGTATTTTATCTATTAGGCAAAAAAAAGATTAAATATGAATGGTACTATTTTTAGTTTCAAGAGTATTATATATAGATACCTGGATAAAAGTAAGACGAACTAAAATGAAAGATTTATTTATTAAATTTATAAACCGAGATTGCTCTGAAGAAGAGATTAAACAAATTGTTTCCTATTTTCAAAACTCAAAAGACTTTTCTGGTGTTCCAACAATCGAAGAAGTGGTCTTTCTACTAGATAAGTATCCGGACATGGAAGAAGCTTCAGCAAATCGAATAAGTAATAAAATTTTAAATAATAGTCAAAAAGTGCAATTAAAACCGATTAAATTGAGCTCCTATTTCTTGAAATACGCAATAGCTGCTGCACTGATAGGTGTATTAGCTGCTGCTTATTTCTTAAGAGATGTTTTATACAACATTAAAGATTCTAGTCCAACAATTGTAAACAATACTATTGAACCGGGAACAGACAAAGCTACATTAACCTTAGAAGATGGTTCTATCATAGCTTTGGAAAAAGGAAATACTTATCAAATGAAGAATGCCAATAGTAATGGAGAAGAAATTGTTTATGAAGCAGGAAAAGGACATACAAAGGAAATTGCGTACAACTATTTAACGATTCCTAGAGGAGGTCAATTTCATTTGATATTATCTGATAGCACAGAAATATGGCTAAACTCAGAGTCTCAATTAAAATACCCCGTGACTTTTTCAGAAGAAAAAACCAGACAAATAGAATTAATTTATGGCGAAGCATATTTTAATGTGTCTCCAAGTTCAAAACATCATGGAACAAAATTTAAAGTGCATACTGGTGGTCAAGAAGTTGAGGTTTTAGGAACTGAATTTAACATTAAAGCCTACAAAGATGAAGATAATATTTATACAACTTTAGTCGAAGGTAAAATCGAAATAAGCAATAAGGAAAAGAGTGAAATTTTAAAGCCTAACCAACAATCTATAATAGGAAAAACCAATTCGAATATAATTATAAAAAAGGTAGAGGTATACTCGGCAATATCATGGAAAAATGGTGTTTTCAACTTTAAGGGGATGTCTTTAAGACAAATGTGTAAGGTTTTATCACGATGGTATGATGTTGAGTTTGTAATTGAAAACCCAAACCTTCAAAATATCGCTTTTGTGGGTGTTATAAGAAAAGAACTAAGTATTGATGAAATTTTATCATCTATGATCAAATCAAGCCAAATAAGCTCGTATGAAATTAATGATAAAACAGTAATCATTAAATAAGATAAAGGGAACAAGCATAATAACGGTCGAATGTCTATAGCTTAATCCCCTTTTGTGAATTAATAATTAATTAAATGTTTAACTAACTAATAACAAGCAAATTTATGAAAATTAAATTGATTAATGTTCTTTTCTTTTTTAGAAAAAAACTATTACTATTCATTGTGAGAACTTTTATCTTCTTATTATGTATTTCTGCATTTGGTTTAGGACCAAATAATGTTTTATCTCAAAATTCAAAAATTATTGTCGACTATGATACAATAATGACTGTTGATGAAGTTTTTGAACTTATCATGAAGCAAACAGAATACAATTTTATTTATGAACAAGGATTGTTTAAAAACCTCCCAAAGGTGAAGCTATCGAGAGGTGTTATTTACACGAATGACCTTTTAAACAAATCATTATCTACTGGGGATTTCAATTTTGATTTAACAAATAATAATACTCTAATTATTAGAGAAAAAACTGAATCCGAAAAACAACAACAAGAAATTTCTATTTCTGGAACAGTAAAGGATAAAGACGGTTTACCTTTGTATGGAATTACTGTTTATACTACTAACAGAGAACCCGATTTTAATGATAGCAATATCAATCCAGACTTTCTTATTAGAGGCACTGCAACCGATTTTGATGGTAAATTTTCTTTAAAAGTTGAGGTTGATAATTATTTGGTAATATCTGGCTTGGGATATAAAACTTTTTCACAAAAAATTAATGAAAATCAAAAAGTATACAGTATTACTTTAAACGAAAATACAAGTAGTCTTGAAGAGGTTCTCGTAGTAGGATATGGTACAACAGTAAAAAAAGATTTAACAGGCTCTGTAGGATCGGTAAAAGCTGAAGATATCCAAAAAATAAAAACACAGTCCATTGAAAACTCATTGGCCGGACAAATTTCTGGAGTGTTTGTTTCTCCCGGTACTGGCGAGCCTGGTTCAGGAGGTACTGTTATTATTCGCGGTTTAAGTCAAATTCTTGGGGACAATCAACCCTTGTATGTAGTAGATGGGGTTCCTATTGTTGTAAACCCTAGGGTAACTACTGTTGGAGGCGAATTTCCTATAACTTTTTCAGGAACACGACAAAACCCATTATTAAGTATTGATCCTAATAACATTGAGCGCGTTGATGTACTTAAAGATGCTTCTGCTGCAGCGATCTATGGATCTAGAGCGGCAAATGGGGTCGTTCTTATCACCACTAAAAGAGGCAAAACAGGGCAAGCGCCAAGAATGTCCTTTTCCGTAAATACAACTTTACAAACGCCTTCTAATACAAGAGATTGGGCATCCGCATCAGAATGGAAAGGTTTTATGACAACCCTGGCTCAGTATGATTTGGATACCACAACATTGCCTGATTTCTTAATTCCTGATATATTAAGTAGTCAATATAACATTGTAAATGACCCGGCTAATTATTTTGGAAATGCCAATACAGATTGGGAAGATTCAATTATCAACGACAGCGCTATTTGGAATCAATACCGCTTAAGCATCAATGGAGGAGGAGATAAAGTGACTTATGCGCTTTCTACTTCAATAAATGAACAAGAAGGCGTATTGATTAAAAATAAGTTTACACGTTACAATTTTGCTGCGAGCATTGATGCCCAAGTAAAAGAAAATATAAAAATTGGAGGATCTGTAAACTATAATTATTCGGTAAATAAAACTTCAGGAATTTTAAATTTAAATGATGCAGGCTTCCGTCCAGATTTTCCGATTTATGATGAAACTGGTGAATTTACGTTTATAACTGGATTCTATTCCAATGATTTTAATCCATTGGGAGGACTTGGACGAAACAGAAAAAAGACTATTGGAAAAAACATGTTCGGGTCATTGTATGGTGAATTAAAAATTGTAAATGACTTTAAGTTTAAATCACAAATTAACTTGAGTTCAAATGATGATGACACAGAGTCTTTTGTTCCGTCATACAACAATGGTTATAATGCTAATGCTTATGGAAGACCTGGAGCAACCTTATATATCCAAAATAACAATACTTGGTCAGCATCCTTTGTTAACACAATAAATTTTAATAAAAAGATTTATAATCACAGAATTGATGCTGTAGTAGGTGTTTCTTGGGACCAATCTAAAGTAGAATATAATGGTGTAACTTACAGAGGTTTTCCTGACGACACAAATTTGATTAATACTGGTTCAGCGCAATTTGTAGAATTTCCTTCGAGCGCACATGAACAGAGTGGATTAAATTCAATGTTTTCCAGAGTTAACTACATATATAATGATAAATATCTAGTTACATTCACAGCTCGTAGGGATACCTCCACTAAATTTGGTCCAGGAAATCGATCAGGTTTTTTCCCTTCTGGAGCATTAGCTTGGAATGTACACAATGAAGAATTTTTTAAAAACCAAAATATTATAGATTTACTTAAAATTAGAACCAGTTTAGGCAAAACCGGATCAGATAATTTAGATTCATTTTCTTATTTAGCTTATTATAATACCGGAACATTTTATGCAGGAGAAGCTGGCATAACTGTTGATAAAATTCCAAATGCTAATATTAGATGGGAAGGAACTAATCAGTTCGATATTGGCTTAGAATTTGGGCTATTTAATAGCCGCTTAAATGGGGAAGTCGTTTATTTTGAGAAAAACACTTCAGATATAATTTTAAAAGTCCCTGTTCCTGCTGAAACTGGAAGTGGATTTTGGGATAGCAATGTGGCTGATGTAACAAATAAGGGCTGGGAAATTGTTTTAGGAGGAGATGTTTTAAGGACAAAAGATTTTAATTGGAACTCATCAATAAACATTTCGTACATAAAAAACAATGTTGATAGACTAAACGGTGGCTCGACCAACGGAGGTTCAAATATTGGAATTTTTGAAGGACATCCAATTGGTAGCATCGAAGGCCCTGTTGTCGTTAGTATTGCTCAAACCCAAGCAGAAATAGATGATTTGAATGCCGCTTCACCTACCGGAGTATATGATTCTAACTTAAAGTTACCGGGCGATTATATCTTTAAAGATCTTGATGGAGATGGTAGAATAACTACCGATGACCGTAAAGTATTGGGCGATATTAATCCTAATTATTTTGGTGGATGGAACAACAGAATTACATACAAAAACTGGGATTTTGGAATGAACTGGACCTTTGCCAGTGGTATTAAAAAGGATTATGAAGTTATCTCTTTTGGTTGGCCTTTTAATTCATGGGATGTCAATGTTGACAAACTAGCTATAAAAGAATCTTGGACCCCAGAAAACACAGGCGCCAAGTATGCCAGATTTGGTTCAAGATCAAATTTCTTCGCAAATAGCAGATCGGTAATGGATGCATCATATATCAAGTTGCGATATGCCTCTATAGGTTATAATTTACCAACAAATTTGATAAAACATTTGGGCATTTCAAGTGCGCATATTTCATTTAGTGGAAATAATCTTATTACAATAACCGATTATGTTGGTTTGGATCCTGAAGATGCGGCAAGAGATATTTTTTCAACGTCTGGTCATACGGCAAGACAATCAGGTGATGATGGTAGTTCATACCCAAACACTAGAACTTTTACATTAGGATTAAATATAACATTTTAGTAATAATTAAAGACATTAAGAATATGAAAAATTTTAAAAGAAAATTATTTGGCCTTTGTGTTATTATGTTAAGCACAGTGTTCTCTTGCCAATTAACTGAAGACATAGATGATTTTAAGCCCCTTTATTCTTTAGAAGCTGAAAATGCTATTGTAGATGAAACAAGTGCTGAAAATGCCTTAAACGGAGCATACGCAAAATATAGTCAAATAGCATTTTCTACGATATCAAGAGGGTTAATGTCTGGTGATATAATCGTAGGTGGTTATTATAACCGATTTCCTGAAATTGAAGGATGGTCTCTTAACAATCCTCCCTCTAATGTAGATAGATTTACCTTGAATGATTATTCCTCGATGTATAGTTCAATCAATAATTGTAATTGGTTGCTCCAAGAAATTGCAAAACTAGATGCTAGTGAGTTTTCAACTCCAGAACGTAAAGACGAAATAATTGGTGAGGCAAAACTGCTTAGGGCAAATACTCATTTTAAATTGTTACAATCATTTGGCCAGTTTTATGATATGAGTTCGACATTTGGTATAGATGTTAGATTTGAACCTGCTATAAGTGATAAGGCTTTACCAAGAAAGACAGTGGCCGAAACCTATGCAGCAATTCTTCAGGACATAAATGATGGAATTGCCATGGCACCAGATTTAAGAGGAGGGGTTAAAGGCTATGTGAATAAGTCGTTTGGTAAAGGATTAAAAGCTAAAATACTACTTTACATGGGTGATTATAGTGAAGCCGCTAGTATAGCAACAGATTTAATTAATACTGGCGGAAGCAATTTTGCTTTAAATCCAACACACGACGGTATATTCTTTCCTAAAAACTCACAAGCATTATTTATCCATCCCGAAATATTATTTGGTATTATGGGTACTCCAGATGCTAAGAGTAGCCTTTATATAGGGCCTAACATAGAAGGCGGTTTTTTTGGGTGGGATCCTTACAACGTTCTAACCGCTGTCAATGGTTCTATGGATGTAAATGGACAATCAATTAATTTTGACGGAAATAGGTTTGAAACTCTTTTTACCCCGTCGTCTATTTATGTTCCTAGAAAATATAGCACCAATTTATCTACTGAAACTCATGAAATGTGGATTCAGCTTCGCATGGCTGAAGTTTATTTAATTTTAGCAGAAGCTGATGCTAGAGCAAATAATGCTGTAACCACGGTTGCCTTAAATGCTCTAAATGCTGTTAGAACCCGTGCTGGAGCTACCACTACTGGGACAGATGGGTTTGAGACTTATCCTGCCAGTATTTCGTTAGACCAATTTTTAAAGGCTGTTCGCATTGAAAAACAAATTGAATTATATCTTGAAACGGGCGAATCTTGGTTCGATTTGGTTCGATATGACTTCATTGATGGATTTGGAACAGGATTCCAAGTATCGGATGTAAAACCATCGGCGACCAATCCAGAAAAATTCATTTTACCAATTCCAATAAAATCGGTTGAGGCCAGCGGTGGTGTTACGGTTCAAAACCCTTCTTACGAATGATCAATGATAGGATGACCCTTTTAATTTCTTCAGAAGGGTCGTCTTATTAGTAAGCAAGAATTTAAATTCCAAAAAGATGAAAAAGTACTCTTGGTTGGATAACTATGAACATTTTTGACCTTAAAATAGAAACTTATAATTGTTAAAGATCATAAAAAGACATACTTTATTGAAGACATAAAAAAGTTTCTTTAATAAGAATAACGTTTTATAATTATTGTCTATTAATGAATCATGTGAAAATTATGAATTCGTATAATGTATTGTGCCAATTATTAAAAACGTAAGGATGACTAAGAAATAAATGATTTTTGAATCAATAATCAAATAAAAAACAAAACAAATTTAAACCTTTTGCTATCGTAGAAGTATATCAATGTAATTATCAAGAAATAATTAATAATTAAAATCATTTTGAATTGATAAATATTACTTTTCTGTTGAAAGTAAAGGTTTTTTATAATTAAAAATTATGTTGAGTATGAACAATTAAAATATTGTTCTTGGGATGATAAAAATAGAAATCTCCAACATAGAGCTAAGCTTAAGTAACTAACAATATAAATATTTTACTAAATGAAAATAATTAAATACGCAATTTTTATGGTGGTTTTAACAGTTTTGTCCTGTATGGAAAAAGAACAAAAATTTGAATATGCTATTATAACTGGAAAATTTACTAACACAAAAGGAGGTGAATTGACCATTCAATCTTCCTCAGGATTTAAAAGGGCTGTCAGAATAAGAGATGATGGCTCATTAGCTGACACCTTGGATATTGCAGATGGTTATTATATCATCCGTTATGGAAAAGTAGGATCTGGACTATACATTGAAAAAGGATCTTTAATAAATATCACGGCTGATGAAACGAATTTTATAGAATCTTTAGCATTTTCAGGTGATTATTCCGAATTGAACAATTATTATGCTGAAAGAAGTAGGGTAGATTATAAATTCAGACATGGAATTAAAGAGTATTGTGAAAAGGAAGAAAATGAATTTGTAAACTTAATTTTATCTGATAAAAAATTGCTTGAAGATAAATTTGAATTAGTATCATATGTTCCTCATGAAATTAAGGTAAAAGAAAAAAGGCATTTAGTATATAATTATTTAGAAAAAAAATATATGTACAAAACTTTTTACCATAGCAAATTTGCAGGAAAAGAAGACTACGTAGCTTCTGAAAATTTCATGAAAGATTTGAAAGAAATTCCTGTTGATAGACCTGAGGATTACCAATACTCAAGTGCTTATAGTTATTTGATAAACGTATTAATTATTGACCCTAAAGCATATCAGATATACGAGGAAGATTCATCAAATAATTTTCTTTCCGCGTATAATAAATCGGTTCTACAATTAGAAAATGTGACTTTGAGAGATTTGGTGATATTTGATTATGTTAGAGGGACACTTCCTGAGGTAAAGGATAAAAAAGTTGTTTATGATAATTTTATAAAGATAACTTCAAACACAGAAACCAAAAATAAAATTACTGAACTTTACAATTATGTGTTAAGACTAGAGCCAGGAAAACCTTCACCACTATTTGAGAATTATGAAAATTATTCTGGCGGAACTATGTCCCTTGAAAGCCTAAGGGGGACCTATGTATATATAGATGTTTGGGCAACCTGGTGCAAACCTTGTATACGTGAAATTCCTTTTTTGCAAGAGATAGAAAAAAAATATCGTGGAAAAAATATTGAGTTTGTTAGTATTTCTATTGATAATAAAAAAGATTATAATAATTGGAAAAAAATGGTCGACGAGAAACAGATGTCAGGAACTCAGTTATTCGCTGATAGAGCATATAATTCTGACTTTATAAAGGCTTATAAGATTAGCGGAATACCACAATTCATATTGATAGATCCACAAGGAAATATTGTGTCTTCAAATGCACCTAAACCATCAGATAATAAATTAATTGATTTGTTTAATGGCTTAAATATTTAGTAAACAGAAAACACTTTCTTTTACTTGAATAGGTGTCTGTGTCTTAATAATTTTAAAAGCATTATTAAGTATAGATTTCAATAGAATGTCTATTATACATAAAACAATTTAAACATAAAGGTATTATGAAAATACAAACAAAAATCGGAATAGCTATTTTCTTTCTTTTAGCATTAATTCCTATGAAAAGACTTTTTGCACAAGAAGGCCTAATTAAATTTAAGAAGATTCAAGAATTAAAAGGGATAGAAGAATATTTATATGAACCTAACGGATTGAATTTATTATTATTGCAAGATAATTCAGCGCCAGTAGTAACAATACAAGTCGTCTATCATGTAGGTTCAAAAAACGAAACGCCGGGTAATACTGGTGCTACTCATTTATTGGAACACTTAAACTTTAAAGGCACACCTTCATTTAACAAACAAAATGGTAATGCTATATTTAAAGTATTACAGGACATGGGTGCTGAAATGAATGCAACAACATGGAATGACAGAACCAATTATTATGAAACAATTCCAAGTGATAAGATTGAAACTGCCTTACATATAGAGTCAGATAGAATGCGGAATTCTTTGTTGTTAAAAAAAGATAAGGAGGCTGAAATGACTGTGGTACGAAATGAATTTGAACGTGGCGAGAATAATCCAATCAATCTTTTATTTAAAGAAATCTGGGCAACAGCTTATTTAGCGCATCCATACCATCATTCCACAATAGGTTGGCGTTCTGATATTGAGAACATGTCAATAGAAACATTACGTAAGTTCTATAACACCTATTATTGGCCAAATAATGCAACCTTAACCATTATTGGTGATTTCCAAAAAGACAGTTTGTTTGGTTTAGTTGATAAGTACTTTGGAAAAATTGGGAAGGCTCCTCATGATATACCACAACCATATACGGAAGAGCCTGAGCAAGTAGGTCCAAGAAGAATTGTTATAAAAAAACCTGGGCAACAAAGTTTTGTTTCTATTGGTTATAAAATACCAGGCATGTTGCATGAAGATTTGTCAGCTTTAACCGTGTTAGGTAATATTTTAGGGAGTGGAACGTCATCAATTATAAATAGAACCTTTGTTGATTCAGGAATAGCATTATTTGGGTTTTCAGGTCCCTCAAACTTTAAAGAAGTAGGCTTATTTATGATTACACTTGGTTTTACGCCTGATAAAAATCATGAAGACATCAACATGGAAATGTTGAACATGGTGGAAAAAATAAAAGCAAATGGAGTGTTGCAAGATGACGTAGATCGCATAGTAGCTAAATTAAATACCCAAACGATTTTGTCCAGAGACGGTTCTGGAAATATTGCTGGTCAAATCAATGAGGCGATTGCTGGGGGAGATTGGACGAACTATTTTAACAGTGTAGAAAGATTAGGTAAGGTAACGGCTGACGATGTTAAGCGTGTAGCTAACAAGTATTTAATTGAAGAACAAAGCACTACGGGTTATTTTATTCCACAAGTTAATGGCGTTATTGTAGCAAGCAAAAATGAGGCACTAAACTTTAAGGCTAAAGATGGTAAATACTTTTTCAGAACCCCAGTTAGAGATGGTAATAGTTTTGAATTAAGAACCTTTGATAATGTATCTCCTAGGACCAGTTACAAGATCTCTTCTGTATACGGAACTAATGGTTTATCAGATAGAAGCAAACAATTTGATAGAAAACAAGTAGCCGGTATAGATGTGGTAACAGCAAAAACCGGGGCTAAAGATTTTGTAACGATTAGTGCAAGTTTTCCAATAGGAGATTATTTAAATAAAAAAGGTAATAAATCTGTACCTGACTTAACAACACAAATATTAAGTAAGGGCACTTCTAAAAATGATAAGTTCCAATTTTCTCAAAAACTGGAAAAACTAGGTGTTACAATTGATATTAATGCTGACACTCAAAATATAAATATCAATTTTAAATGCTTAACAAAGGATTTGAATATTGTTATTTCGCTATTGGCTGAAGAATTACGGTATCCTCTTTTTGACGCAAAAGAATTTGAATTATTAAAAACTCAAAATATTAACGGTCTTAAACGAGGACTTGAAGATCCAAATACACAAGCTTCAATTGCCCTTTCACAATCCATATATCCCCAAGGGCATCCTAATTATCGAAAAGACATAGAGTCTTCTATTAAGGATATAGAAGCTATGACTTTAGAAGATTTAAAAGGCTTCCATAAAACCTATTTTGGGCCAAAAGGTATGCATTTAGTAGCTGTTGGAGATGTTAATACAAAGAATTTGTATAGTACGTTAAACAAAGAATTTAGAGGTTGGTATGGGGGTATAACAACATTAGCTAAGTACGAAACACCAATTAAAGCAAATGCAATAACAAAAGTAATTACTATCCCTAAAAAGCCAAGTGCAGTCATGAATATAGGACAATACACAGGTATAAAAATAAAGGACAAGGATTTTTTACCATTTTATATAGGTGTCAATATTTTAGGTGGTGACTTTTCTGCAAGATTGATGCAAACCGTGAGAGATAGGGATGGTTTAACTTATGGTATTAATTCAAAACATTCAGGTCATAAAAATGCAGGAGGTTATTGGGAAATCGTTGCGACGTTTAACCCTAGTCTTTTTGAAAAAGGATTGAATGCCACGATG
Organism: Gaetbulibacter sp. M235; assembly: GCF_043876835.1. Lineage (NCBI taxonomy): Bacteria > Pseudomonadati > Bacteroidota > Flavobacteriia > Flavobacteriales > Flavobacteriaceae > Gaetbulibacter > Gaetbulibacter sp. M235. The sequence continues at coordinate 5,270 of NZ_JBAWJZ010000012.1, read as the reverse complement.
GCTGAACTTAATAAATGGGTGAACGAGGGGGTGACAATTGAAGAATTGATGACTAGAAAAACAAATTTAACAGGAAGTTTTAAGGTTGGTCTTGCTAGCACAACAGGTTTAGCTAAGACACTTTTAGATTTTATAGAGATGGATTTGGAACCTAGCTATATAGACCAATATCCTAAAGATATTGAAGCTGTTACTTTAAAAGAAGTGAATTCAGTCATCAAGAAATACATAAACTTAAATAAGTTGGTAATTATTAAATCTGGGTCACTTGATGAAAATGGTGTACCATCAAATTAAAAAACATCTTTATTAAACTGCGAGTTTCGTATTTTATTTTTTAATTGGTCAATAAACAAAAAGATGATAAAAGGGCTGTTGGTAAAATAATGGCCCTTTTTTAAAAGCTACTAAAAACATGAAAAAGATTTTTCTTTTATTAACAGTAATAGCCTTATCATTTTCTGCGTATTCACAGATACTTGAGCCTGTAAAATGGACTACTTCTGTAGAAAAAATATCAAACACTGAATATGAATTAATTTCGAAAGCGACCATAGAATCTGGCTGGCATTTGTACTCTCAGTCAGTTCCAAAACATGGGCCAATTGCTACAACATTCATTTATGATGACAGCGAGGGATATTTTAAAGTTTCCGGAAATACATTAGAAGAAGATGGCCGTACCATAGATGATCCTGTTTTTGAAATGAAAATAAAGTTCTTTGAAAAAACAGCTACATTCAAACAAAAAGTAGAAATTAATGAAGGCGTAACAACAATAAATGGACTCGTAGAGTTCATGGTCTGCGATAATTCAAGGTGTATGCCACCAAAAGAAGTCGATTTAGTGTTTAATTTATCAGAGGGATCAAAAGCAGTTACAATTAGTGCTGAAAAGCAAAACAAAAAAGAAGCAACTTTAGCATCATCTTCTAAATCTAAAGAACCAAAAAAAGGACTTTGGGGCATCATTTTTATTGCTTTTTTATCAGGATTTGCAGCCTTGTTAACACCATGTGTGTTTCCTATGATTCCAATGACTATAAGCTTTTTCACCAAGCAGAGTAAGACCAAGACTCAAGGTATTAAAAATGCTATTATTTATGGAGTTTGTATTATTGTAATTTATGTGCTTTTAGGAACTGTTGTAACTGGGATTTTTGGAGCTGATGCATTAAATGCACTGGCTACCAATGTCTGGTTTAATATCATTTTCTTTTTATTATTAATCATTTTTGCAATTTCCTTTTTAGGAGCTTTCGAAATCATGCTACCAAACTCATGGGCTAATAAAGTGGATTCTCAAGCTGATAGAGGCGGACTCATTGGAATTTTCTTTATGGCGTTGGCTTTAGCGATAGTATCATTTTCATGTACAGGACCTATTGTAGGAACTTTATTAGTTGAAGCGGCATCAAAAGGAGGATTAGCCCCAATTATAGGCATGCTAGGTTTTTCTTTTGCAATTGCCTTACCTTTTGCCTTATTTGCAGCCTTTCCTGGATGGTTAAATTCACTTCCAAAATCCGGAGGCTGGTTGAATACCGTAAAAGTTGTACTAGGATTTTTAGAACTAGCTTTAGCTTTTAAATTCTTATCACAGGCAGATTTAGTATTACAGGCCCATTTTTTAGAACGTGAAATTTTCCTTGCTATTTGGATTGCCATATTTGGCGTATTGGCACTGTATCTGTTTGGAAAAATTCAATTGCCTCATGATTCTCCACTGTCAAGTATATCGGTTGGTCGCTTGGGGCTTGGTCTTATTGTATTGTCATTCACAATTTATATTATTCCTGGTTTATGGGGCGCTCCATTAAATTTAATTAGTGCTTTTCCACCACTTCAAGACTATAGTGAGTCACCTTATGGTGTTGGGTTTTCAAAACTTGGGGGAAGTGAATTAAAAGCAATTAAGGAAGATTTACCAAAAGGAGCACATTTACTGGCACCACATGATATTTTAGCATTTAACGATTACGATAAAGGATTGGCCTATGCTAAAAAAGTGGGCAAGCCAGTGATGTTGGATTTTACAGGATGGGCTTGTGTAAACTGTAGAAAAATGGAACAAAATGTATGGCCAAAATCAGATATATTAGACATCTTAAAAAATAAAGTAGTTTTGATTTCACTGTACGTTGATGATAAACGTATGTTGGAAGAGGGAGATATAGTTGAGTCTAAATTAAATCCTGGTAAGCAATTAAAATACATAGGTCAAAAATGGAGTGAGCTACAAACCATAAGGTACAAGGCGAACTCTCAACCTTTTTATGTGTTAATGGATCACAATGGAGAGAATCTTTCTGAGCCTGTTGTATATACACCAGATTCTGATGTTTATTATGATTGGCTAAACGACGGTATTTTAAAATTTAAAAAGAATTAATAATTCTTTGGTAAGAAAATACAATTCAAGGATTATTAATATTTTAAGGCTTTAAAATTAGGTTTGATGTATTTTATTTGAAACTCAATTAATAGTTGAATAAATAGAAATAATTATGTAATTAAATTTTTTATGGCATTTGGTAATACTTGGTGTAAGCAGAAATATATAAGCATAAAATATATAAAAATAATGCAATGTCAAGGAGGGAATGAATAGTAGTTTTTTGTCTATTAATTTAAAAAATAAATTTTGATTGGTTGTTTATTCTTAGTTAATAGTTAAAAACAATCATTCCCTTTAAGACTATTAAAATAGACAATAGTCAAAACATTTATAATTAAAAAATAACGAACTACGAAGCTTTACATTCAAAATATATTTTTGGATTAATCATCATGAAAAATTTAGTTTGATTTAGGCATGGTATTCTGATTAATAAATGGTATATCATGCATTTTTATTGAAAGTTTAAGTAAGATTAAAACCAGAAAAGAAACATGTAATATTAAAATCAAAACTATAATTTAAATGCTAAAAAATTTTAAAGTAATTAAAAATCTATTTAAATCTCCAAGACTACTGCCAGACCCTGTCAATTGGAAGTTCATTGTAAAAAAAGCAAACACCAACAATTACTATATCCATATGATGGCGTTTATAGAATCACCTTGGAGATTATATGCACAAGCTTCATCAGAAGATGATCCTTTCCCAACAATAATTAGATTTGAAGGCAACCCATTTGTAAGTTTTATAGGAAGGCCAAGAGAAATAGGTAACGTAAAAGAAACCTATGAAGAAACGTATTCCACAATTACACATTTTTATACAATAGCGGTCGACTTTGTGCAGGAGGTTGAAATATTAACAAAGTCAGAATTAGTGAAGGGTAAGGTGACATATATGGAATGTAACGGTATAATTGGTAATAACCTGAAGGAAATAGTCTTTCAAGTGGAATTAAATTAATAGGATATGGAACAATTAAAAAAAAGGAAGGATTGTGTCTGGCCTAAAGGAAATGATCTTGAAAACTACTTTGAACAATTTCGAAAACACATCATAGGCATTAACCAGAATTTTAAATCACCATATGGAGAAAAGGAAATCATATATGCTGATTGGACTGCTAGTGGCAGATTATTCAGACCTATTGAAGAGAAAATAATAAATGAGATAGGGCCTTTTGTAGCCAATACACATACGGAAACATCTATAACAGGTTCAACTATGACTATGGCTTATCACGAAGCAAGAAACATTATAAAAAAACACGTTAATGCTTCAAAAGATGATGTTTTGATTACCGTAGGTTCTGGTATGACTGGTGCTATCAATAAATTTCAGCGTATTTTAGGTGTCAAGGTAAATGAAAATTTAAAAAGACACACTGTAATTCCGCAAGAGAGAAGACCAATTGTTTTTGTGTCTCATATGGAGCATCATTCTAACCATACTTCTTGGATGGAAACCATTTGTGAAGTTGTGATTATCCCCCATAATGAAGAAGGGCTGATAAGTATAGAAGCTTTGGATAGATTATTAAAATTAAACCGAAATCGTCAATGTTTGGTGGCTATAACAGCTTGTTCTAATGTTACAGGAGTAATAATCCCAATACAAAAAATTGCAGTGGTAGCACACCTCAATGGAGCAATATGTATTGTGGATTATGCTTGTAGTGCACCTTATGTAGAAATTAATATGCATAAAAATGAAATGGAATTTCTTGATGCCATTGTATTTTCGCCTCATAAATTTTTGGGAGGACCTGGGACATCAGGTGTCCTTATTTTTAATAAACATTTATACAAAAACCAAATACCTGACCAACCAGGAGGAGGGACAGTGATATATACAAATCCTTGGGGAGATCGTAAATATTATGAGGATATAGAAATAAGAGAAGAAGGTGGTACACCTGGTTTTCTTCAAACAATTAAAATAGCATTAGCCATTCAATTAAAAGAGAAAATGGGTATTGATAATATACTTGCTAGAGAACATGAAATTAACAACTATGTTTTTAAAATGCTTTCAGAAATTAAAGGCCTGAACATTCTTGCCAAAGAGCACAAAGATCGTTTAAGTATATTTTCATTTCATATTAATGATTCACATTATAATTTGATAGTAAAATTATTGAATGACCTTTACGGAATTCAAACACGAGGAGGGTGTTCTTGTGCTGGAACCTATGGACATTATCTATTGAATGTTGATAAAAGCACATCTAAATCCATTGAACAAAAAATAGTAGAGGGATGCTTCGTGGATAGACCAGGATGGATTAGAATGTCGTTTCATCCTACCATGACTAATAGGGAAATAGAGTATGTATGCGAAGCAATTAAAGACATAGTAGAAAATATTGAGAGTTTGAGTATGTCCTATACTTATGATGTTCTTAAAAATGAGTTTGTATATCATAATAAAAGGAAATTGAATTATAATATTATTCAGGGTTGGTTTGATTGAAATAAGTTCAACTAAATAATTATGTGTAATTTATAGAGAATATTTATTATAAATTAGAATTTATTAGTTTTACACCATTTCATAAAATAATAATCAATTTTGAGCAATTGAGATTTTAAGGTTTTACGTTATAGCTAAAAAAAATGGTTCTGTCGCATCTAAATTAGTAAAAATAGAATTTTTGTATTTTTAAGACAAAAACAATGTTCAAAGGTCACACATTTCCCAAGTCAGTAATTATGCAAGCTATTTATTTCAAGTTCAGATTTGGGCTTAGCTATAGGGAAATTGAAGAGTTGATGGCCATAAGAGGAGTGAAAGTAGACCATGCAACTATTCAAAGGTGGGTCTTTAAATTCAGTCCACAATTGGAGGCTTCATTCCGAAGTAGGAAGTA
>NZ_JBAWJZ010000011.1:0-106569 GCF_043876835.1 Gaetbulibacter sp. M235 | reverse complement strand
TGCTTGGTTGAACAACTTTACCGTATCTGGTGGTTGTGCCCCTGATGGGCAATTTGCCGAACAATACAGTGCACCTTTATTGTGTGGTGGTTCTGTGAATATCGTTTATAATGTCACTGACCTTTGTGAGAATGGCCAGGATACAGCTACCTTTACTGTAAATGCTCCTACTCCTGTTGCTTTTGACCAACAAAATCTACCTGCTGATACATCTGTAGAATGTGATAATGTGCCCGAGGCAGAAATACTTACAGCATCAACAAGTTGTGGAAATGTAACTGTTATTTATAATGAAAATAGAACAGACGGAAATTGTCCTTCTTCTTATGAATTAAAAAGAACATGGACAGCTACTGATAGTTGTGGTTCAATGATATCACATACTCAAGTTATAACCGTTCAAGATACTAAAGCTCCAGTAGCACCAAGTGCTCCTGAGGATATGGCTTATCAATGTATAGATGATGTACCAATAGCAGGAAACCTAACAGCAGTTGACAACTGTGCTGGTGATATCACAGTAGCTGGTGTTGATGAAATTGATGATTCAAACCCATGTAATGTTATTATAATTCGTACTTGGAAATTTACCGATAATTGTGACAATAAAAGCTCTGTATCCCAAACCATTACTGTAGCAGATACAACAGCTCCTGAACTATCAAGTAATTTGGATACAGAATTAAACGTAAGTTGTTCTGATATTCCAGACGTTCCAAATCCTACATTTAGTGATAATTGCTCTTCAGAAGTAAATGTGGTTTTTGATGAAGTAAATACTTTTGATGAAAATTCACTTACAGATTATCAAATTTTAAGAACATGGACTATAACAGATTCTTGTAATAATGAAAGTAAATTTATTCAAACCCTAAATGTAAGTTTAGATGAAATAGTTACAACAATATCTGCAGAAGACAGATGTTTTGATGATGGTGTTGTAGATTTAAATAACTATTTACAATCTACAAACTCTAATGGCACCTGGGAAATGGTTGAAGGTGACACTACTGCAACTCTAGAAGGAAGTATATTTAATCCAACAGGTTTAGAGATAAGTCCAGATTTTCTTCCTAAAGATGGAGGAATTGATTATCTGTTTAAGTACACAGCTACTGAAAATGGATGTATTAGTGTTACAAATTTAACCATGAACATAAATGCAGATTGTACTGTATTACCTTGTGGCAGTGAAGATGTTAAAATTTCAAAAGCAATAACACCAAATGGTGATCAGTGGAATGAGTATTTTGAAATTGGTCTAGATGTGTTATGTGGATTCAAATATGATGTCAAAATATTTAACCGTTGGGGAGCATTAGTATATGAATCTAATGATTATCAGAGCAACTGGAATGGAAATACTGGCAATGGAGCTATAGGCAGTGCCAGTAAAGTACCTAACGGAACTTATTATTACATAGTAATTATTAAAAACAGTGATGGAACAGTGAGTCAAGGTTTAGAACCTCTTACTGGCCCTGTATATATCGGAACCAAATAAAACTTTAACCTATGAAACTTATTAAACATTATATAGTTGCTTTTGCGTTGTTTAGTTGTAGTGTGGGAATTGCACAACAGTTACCACAATTCACACAATACATGTACAACACAATCTCTATAAACCCTGCATACGCAGGTAGTAGAGAAGCTTTAAGCATTGTTGGTTTGCACAGAAGCCAGTGGGTTGGCTTTAAAGGAGGCCCAATTACACAAACCCTTTCTATTCACACACCTCTCAGGAATGATAGAATAGGTTTAGGGTTGTCATTTATACAAGACGATTTAGGCCCTCAAAATTTTTCATATCTATATGGAGACTTTTCATATACTATTCCAACAGGTACAGATTCTAGACTAGCATTTGGTTTAAAAGCTGGTTTAACAGGATTTAGCTTTGATACAGATTTCCGTTTGGATGATAGTAATATAAATGACCCTCTAATTTATGGTGTTGAAGACCGTTGGACACCAAATATTGGTGCTGGTGTCTTTTGGCACTCAAATGCATGGTATTTAGGTTTATCAGCACCAAGGATATTGAATACTAATCGTGATAAGGATAAAGAATTTAAAGCATTAGAGCGTATAAGTTATTATTTTACAGGAGGCTATGTATTTGATCTTAGTAATGCCATAAAGTTAAAACCAGCCTTTTTGGTTAAAGCAACCAATGGTGCTCCTCTTTCATACGATTTAACTGCCAACTTCCTGTTTAATGAAAAATTATGGTTAGGCGGTTCTTATAGAATTAACCAGCAAACAGCTGCTATTGGTGGTATTGTTGATTTTCAGATCTCAAGACAATTACGCATAGGTTATGCTTATGAAAAACCTATTTCAGACATTGCTAGTTATACCACAGGAACCCATGAAATTCTATTAATTTATGAATTCAAATTCTTAAGCTCTAAACTAAAATCACCTAGATACTTCTAATTTAAATTATTATGAAATTAAAAAATTACATATTAGTTTGTTTGCTGTTAATGGTGAGTTTATCTGTATTTCCACAATATGGTAAGCAAAAAAAAGCTGATACTTTATTTAATAAATTTTCTTTTGTCAAAGCGGCAGATGTTTATAGAGAACTTATAGATAATAATTATAATAAAGATTACGCTACTAGACGTTTAGCTGATTGTTATGCCTATTTAAGAGATCCTAAAAATGCCTCAAAATATTACAAACAAGTAGTTGAACAAAAAAACGTTCCTATTGAATATTATTATAGCTATGCTCAATCTTTAAGAGGAATTAAAGACTACAAAGAGTCTAGAATTTGGCTTGAAAGGTTTAAAGATTCTGGTGGTGTTGTAAATGCGAATGATTTTGATAAGGATGCTAACTTTATATCAAATGTATTTAATGCAAAACAGCAGTATTTTTTAGATAAAATCAATATAAATACAAAATTTAGTGATTTTGGTGCATTTGAACAGAATGGTAAAATTTATTTTGCTTCTTCAAGAGATGAAGGTGTTTCTATAAAACGACTTTATGGTTGGAATGAACAACCTTTTTTAGATGTTTATGTAGCTGAAGTCGGGGCAAAAAAAATAGCTGACCATACAGATAAACTTAAAGGAGATGTTAATTCTATTTATCATGACGGACCTGTTACAATTACAAAAGATGGCCACACCATGTATTTCAGTAGAAATAATATTGATGAAAATGGTCTATCTAAAGATAAAAGAGGAATTAGCAATATGAAAATTTATAGAGCTACCTTAAGAGACAGTTTGTGGACAGATATTGAAGATTTACCAATTAATAATAAAGAATATTCTGTACAACATCCTGCTTTAAACAAAGACGATTCCAAATTATACTTTTCATCTGACATGCCTGATGGATTTGGTCGTTCAGATATTTATGTAGTGGATATCAATCCTGATGGTACTTTAGGTGTACCAACAAATGTTGGAAATGTTGTAAATACAAAAGACTCTGAAGGGTTTCCTTTTATAAATAATGAAGGCACTTTATTCTTCTCATCCGATGGCCATGCCGGATTAGGTTTGCAAGATATTTTTGGCACTATTCAAGGTCAAAATGGTGAATTTATAGATGTAATAAATTTAGGAGTTCCTATTAATTCAAATAAAGATGATTTTTCATTTACGATGAATCAAAACGGATTAACAGGTTATTTTGCATCTAATAGAGCTGGCGGTAAAGGTGATGACGATATATATGCCTATCACAGAATACCACCATTAAAGGTTGAAGGTGTTGTAAGTGATGCTATAAATACCAAACCTATAGCAAACTCAATCATTACATTGTTTGATGATAAAGACAATCAAATTGCTTATTTAGTAACTGATGAAAATGGTTATTATCAAATAAATATTGATAGAAACCAGGATTACAAAATTGTTGGAAGTCAAGAAAAATATATTGATGATTACAGAACATTTACATCAAAAAACATAAAAACAGAGCTTACTACTATAACAGCGAATTTACTGTTAAATCCTGTTCAAGATGTTATTAAACTTGCAGAATTGAACACAATTTATTTTGATTTTGATGAGCATTATATAAGAAAAGATGCCGCTTTAGAACTTGATAAAATTGTAGATTTAATGCAAAATGTTTACCCTGATATGGTGATAAGAATTGAGTCGCATACAGATTCCAGAGGAACATTGTCTTATAATGATAAACTGTCTATTGATAGAGCCAATTCTACTTATGAATATTTAATTTCTAAAGGAATAGATCCTTCTAGAATTACAGAGCATGAAGGATTTGGAGAGCGTAGATTAACTAATGGTTGTGAAGATGGCGAGAAATGTGAAGAGCAAGCCCATCAATTAAACAGACGTACACAATTTATTGTTGTTAAAATGGAATAACCATTAAGTTAAGTGAACTTTTTAATAGGCTTTAGTAGATTTAATTTAAACTAATGAATATGAATTCAATAAAACACATATTAATTTATTTCGTTTTGCTAATAAACGTTACTGTGTTTGCACAATACGGGCAGCAAAAAAAAGCAGACAATCTATTTAATAAGTTTTCTTTTGTAAATGCATCTGAAGTTTATAAAAACTTAATTGATAAAAATTTTAATGCAGATTATGCTGTAAGACAGCTTGCCGATTGTTACGCCTATATGAGAAATCCAGATAGTGCTGTAGTTTATTATAAAAAAGCAACTGAACAAGATAATGTGCCAATTGAATATTATTATAAATATGCACAAGCATTAAGAGGTATAAAAGATTACGAAGGTTCTAGAATTTGGTTAAAAAAATATAAAGATGCTGGAGGAAATATTGACGACAGTAAAATTTCAAAAGATGCAGATTTTATAACATCAATCTTTAATGCAAAAAAACAATATTTTTTAGAAGAAGTAAAATTCAATTCAAAATATAGTGACTTTGGTGCCTATGACCACGATGGAAATACTTATTTCACATCATCAAGAGATGAAGGTGTTTCTTCAAAACATATTTATGGTTGGAATAAAGAACCTTTTTTAGATATCTATGTAAAGGAAAAAGGTAATACCAATGATGTAGTTGATAACAAATCTAAACTTAAAGGTGAAGTAAACTCTGTATATCATGATGGACCATTAACTATAAGTAATGATGGAAAAACCATGTATTTTTCTAGAAATAATTATGATAGAAATGGATTGGCTAAAGACAAAGCTGGAATAAGTAATTTAAAAATTTATAAGGCTACCTTAAAAGAAGATAAATGGACTAATGTAGAAGAACTTTCTTTTAATAGTAATGAATATTCAACAGGCCATCCATCATTAAATAGTGATAACACTAAATTATTTTTTGCTTCCGATATGCCAGGAGGATTTGGTGGATCAGACATTTATTATGTAGAGATTAAAAGTGATGGCTCATTTGGTATACCACAAAATTTAGGAAATATTGTAAATACAAGTAAGAATGAAGTTTTCCCTTTTGTAAACAATGAAGACATACTTTTCTTTTCTTCAAATGGACATCAAGGATTAGGATTATTAGATATTTTTGCAACTTCTACTAATAAAAATAATGATATTATTGATATTATAAATCTTGGAGTCCCAGTTAACTCTAGTAAAGATGATTTTTCATTTTTTATGAGTTCTGATGGTACTAAAGGTTACTTTGCCTCAAACAGAGAAGGTGGTGTAGGTAGTGATGATATTTATGCCTATAATAGAATTTTACCGCTTAAAGTTGAAGGAATTGTTACTGATGCCATAAACAACAAACCTATCGAAAATGCAATTATTACTTTATTTGATAGTAACAATAACCAAATAGCTTACATGCAAACAGACAAAAACGGTTATTATGAGATAAATATTGATAGAGATGCAGAATATAAAATAGTTAGTAGTCAGGTTAAATATGTTGATGATTCAAAAGTATTTACATCAAGAAAAATTGATAAAACTACAACTAGTATAGAAGTAAATTTATCATTAAAACCTGTTCAAGATGTTAAAGTTTTAGCTGAATTGAATACTATTTATTTTGATTTTGAAAAATATAATATTAGACAAGATGCTTCAATTGAATTAGATAAAATAGTTAATATGATGCAAAATGACTATCCTAATATGATGGTTAGATTAGAATCTCATACAGATTCTAGAGGAACTGCAGCATTTAATGACTGGCTATCTCAATCTAGAGCAAAATCTACTTACGACTATATAATTTCAAAGGGAATAGATGTCTCTAGAATTACTAAATATGAAGGATTTGGAGAAAGTAGATTAATTAATGGTTGTGATGGAAGTATTAACTGTGATGAAAAAGACCATCAATTAAATAGACGTACAGAGTTTATTATTATAAAAATGGAATAGAAAAGTTAAGCTTAATAATTTATATGAAAAAACAGGTAATTTAATTACCTGTTTTTTTTTAGGCTGGTTGGTTAGTTAACGATTCTCGTAAATTTATAAAGAATAGATTATAAATGTATCATAAAAAAAATAAGTTTTCATTAACATATGTTAATGGTTTAAGTTTAATTTTTTTCTTATACGGCTTAATTGCACTGGCGTAACACTTAAATATGAGGCAATATGGTATTGAGGAATTAATGCATCAATATCTGGAATTCGCTTTCTAAGTTCTAAATAACGTTGTTTAGAATCCATTGATATCAATTCTAGCTGACGCTCTTCATATTTAATAAAAATATGTTCAACAATCTTATTATACAAATTACTTATAGCAATATCTTGCTTACAAAGATTAACTAATTTATTAAAATCAATTTCATAAACTTTACACTCAGTTAATGTTTCATAGGTCAATTTTGATGGCTCATTTTTAATTAAAGAAGTAAAAGAGCCTACAAAGCTCTGTGGCATAAAAAAATTCTTGTTAAATTCTTTTCCACATTCACTACTTAAAAATACACGCATTAAACCAGAAACAAGCATATAAATTTTTGATGTTTTATCGCCTGCTTTAGCAATTGGTTTATTTGCTTCAATTATTTTAAATGAGGAAATCTTTTGAAGTTTTTCAAAAGATTCATGTGATACATTTATAAACGAATTTATATATGCAAAATTTGGATTCAACTATTCTTATATAAATTTTAGCAATTACGAAGGATGTCTAAATTTACATCAAATTTATAACAATTAAAAATTAATGACTTAAATTTTAACTTATCAATAGATAAGATTGATTTGCAATTTCAAGTTCTTCATTTGTTGGTGTAACCAATATTTTAACAGTTGACTCAGGGACATTAATAGCTCTTATAATATTTCCTCTAACATCATTTTTTCTGTGATCCAAGTGCAATCCTAAAAATTCCATGTCTTCACATACTATTTTACGAATAACACTACTATTCTCTCCTATTCCAGCTGTAAAAACAATTGCATCAATACCGTTCATTGCCGCAATATATGAACCTATATACTTTTTAATTCTATACGCGTTCATATACAAAGCTAATCTGCAATATTCATCTCCTTCAGCAGATTTTGCTTCAATATCACGCATATCGCTATAACCAGTAAGTCCAAGCATACCGCTCTTTTTAAGTAAAATATCATTGACTTCTTGAACTGAATACCCTAACTTATCTATTAAATAAAAAATTACAGATTGATCAATATCTCCAGCACGTGTACCCATAATAAGCCCATTAGCTGGCCCTAAACCTAGAGAGTGATCAATGGCTTTTCCATCTTTTACTGCAGTAATACTACAACCATTTCCAAGATGGATTGTTATAATTTTTGAATATGGAAAATTTCTCTCTTTTAAAAATTCAATGGATTTTTCAGAAACATATTTATGACTTGTCCCATGAAATCCATAGGCTCTTATATCATGCTCTTCTAAAAATTCCTTTGGAATTGCGTATTGATAGGCTTTTTGTGGCATTGTTTGGAAAAAAGCTGTGTCAAATACTGCAACTTGTTTTGCTTTTGGGAATACTTTTTCTGCCACTTCAATCCCTTTTAAGTTGTGTGGGTTATGTAAAGGTGCCAATGGCATTAAACTTCTTATTTTATCTTTGACTTCTGAAGTTACTTCTACGGTTTCAGAAAATGATTTTCCTCCATGAACAACTCTATGTCCTACAACATGAATACTATCTTTATTACTTATAACTCCAAATTCTTTATCCAATAAAAATGACGTTATTTTCAATAATCCTGTTTCATGATCGGGAATATCTGATTCTTTAGTCATTTTAAAATCTCCTGATTTATAACTAATTAATGCTCCATCTAACCCTATACGTTCTACCAAACCGCTAGCAGCAACAGTTTCCTCTGGCATTTGAATTAATTGATACTTAATTGAAGAGCTTCCTGAGTTTATAACTAATATATTCATAATTAAATTCCTTGTGCTTGAATGGCTGTAATAATTACAGTATTAAAAATATCATCCACTGTGCAACCTCTACTTAAATCGTTAACTGGTTTGTTTAATCCTTGCAGCATTGGTCCAATGGCTAACGCTCCTGTTTCTCTTTGCACTGCTTTATAAGTATTATTTCCTGTATTTAAATCGGGGAAAATTAAAACAGTAGCTTGACCAGCAACTTCTGAATTTGGCATTTTGCTTTTTCCAACACCAATATCTACCGCCGCATCATATTGAATTGGTCCTTCAATTTTTAAATCCGGTCTTTTTTGTTTTACTATTTCTGTAGCTTTTCTCACTTTATCAACTTCTTCTCCTTTTCCTGAAGAACCGGATGAATAAGATAACATAGCTATTCTCGGTTCTATACCAAACGCCAAACTTGATTCTGCAGAAGAAATTGCTATTTCGGCTAACTGTTCTGCATTAGGATTTGGATTAATAGCACAATCTCCAAAAACTGATACTCGATCTTCTAAACACATAAAAAATACCGATGAAACTACTGATACAGACGGTTTCATTTTTACAAATTGCAATGCTGGTTTTATTGTGTGTTGAGTTGTATGTGCAGCACCAGATACCATACCGTCAGCCAATCCTTTATAAACCATCATAGTGCCAAAATATGATACATCATTCATTAAATCTTCTGCAATATCTATAGTAACACCTTTATCTTTTCTTAATTCATAAAGGGTATTAGCAAAATCCTTGGAATATTCAGAATCTAATGGATTGATAATATTTACTTTATTTAAATCTAACTTTAAACCTAATCTAACTAGATCTTCTGTTATCTTTTCTTTGCTTCCTAGTATAGTTAAATCAACTATATCCATTAAAACTAACCTTGCTGCCGCAGCAATAACTCTATCATCACTGCCTTCTGGTAACACAATATGTTTTCTTGATGTTTTAGCTCGTTTTAATAGATTATATTGAAACATTCTTGGAGTAATACCATTATTTTTAAACGTGATAAGTTTATCAGTAAGCTTATCAACATTGCAATATTTATCAAAAGTGTTTAATGAAATTATAATCTTATCTTTATTATCTGCATACATATGCGAACGTACAGCTCCAATTTTATTTGCAACTTCAAAAGTTCCAAATTTTACAGAAAGAATGGGTACAATTTGTTGTAGACCATCAATCAGTTTCACAATGGGTTCTTCTGGTATTAAACCACCTGTTAATACAATTCCTGAAATAGATGGGTAATTACTTGAAATATTTGCCTGTAATGCACCCAAAATGATATCTGCCCTATCACCAGGAGTAATAATTAAGCAGTCTTGCTCTAATTGAGTTAAGTAATTACGCAACTGCATTGCTCCTACTTTAAAACTACTTGTTTGATTATTTATAAAGTCTCCTCCAAAAAGGATTTTGGCATCAATGGCCTTAGCAATTTCTTTAATAGTAGGATTTTTTAAAGCTGGAATTAATGGAATAGCATTTACAATAACATCTTTTGGAAGATTTTGTTCAATACCATCAATTACAATTTGTAAATTTTCCTCTTGAACCTTATTTGCAATTACTGCCAAAACTTTAACTTCCTTTTCAGTAAAAGAGTCATATGTAATATGCAAACCGTTTATAAATTCATCTAAAGTTTTACCAACACCACTTGACACTATAATTGCAGGGATTCCTAAGTTTTTAGCAATTAATATATTAGCATCCAATTCTATTGCTGTTCCTTCTCCTGAAAAATCAGTTCCTTCAACCAGCATAAAATCATTTTTATCTTCAAGAGCTTTATATTTTTCAATAATGGTATCAAATATTTCACCTTCTTTCCCTGCATTTCTTTTATTTATGAAATCAGTTCTAGTAAAAGCAAATCCTTCTTTATAATCAATGTCTAAGTCAAAATGTTTAAGAATAGTATTTAAATGATTATCTTTTTTATGTCCAGAATCTCCATCAATAATTGGTCTGAAATATCCAACTTTAGCAGTTTTTCCTAACAGCATTCTCATTAACCCTAAAGCAACTATAGACTTCCCACTATTAGGCTCACTAGTTGCTATATAAATTGCCTTATTCATGTATTTAAATTTTATGCAAATGTACTTCAAAAAATTAATGTAAATAAATTTTAAACCCAATAAAAGCAAGGGTTTTAAAGGTTTTTTTGATACTTATTTTTGAAATTGAATTCTTTAATTTTAAAATGATTTATATCATGTTTTATGATTTTTTTTCAATTAAAAAATAGGCCTTTTCTAATAATTTACTCTTATTTTTACTTTATGACTTTACTTATTATAAACATAAAAGAATTACTCCAAGTTAGAAATTCTAAAATATTAAAAGTTTCTGGAAAAGAAATGAGTATACTTCCTTCAATTAAAAATGCATTTCTTTTAATAAAAGATGATATAATTGCAGACTTTGGAAGTATGAGTGAGTTAAAAAACATGAACGTTGATGAAACCATTGATGCAACTGGAAAAATAATTTTACCAACTTGGTGCGACTCACATACTCATATAGTTTATGCCGGAAATAGAGAATTAGAATTTGTAGATAGGATAAATGGTTTAACTTATGAAGAAATAGCAAATCGTGGTGGTGGTATTATAAATTCGGCAAAAACATTACAAAACACAAGTGAAGATGATCTTTACGAACAATCTGCTAAAAGAATAAAAGAAGTTATTAAACTTGGAACCGGTGCATTAGAAATAAAATCTGGTTATGGATTGAGTGTAGCATCTGAATTAAAAATGCTTCGTGTTATAAAAAGGATTAAAAAAGACTTCCCTATTGCCATTAAATCTACGTTTCTTGGCGCTCACGCTGTTCCTCTAGAATTTAAAAACAACAAACAAGGTTATATTGATTTAATTATCAATGACATGTTACCAAAAATTTCATCTGAAAAATTAGCTGATTTTATTGATGTATTTTGTGAAAAAGGATATTTTTCTATTGAAGATACAGAACAAATTCTTGAAGCCGGTAATAAATATGGATTAACACCAAAAATACACGTCAATCAATTTAATGCCTTTGGTGGTATAGCATTAGGAGTAAAATATAATGCTCTTTCAGTTGATCATTTGGAAGTACTTAATGATGAAGATATAACTGCTTTAAAAAATAGTTCTAGCATGCCAGTTGCTTTGCCATCGTGTTCATATTTTTTAAGTATTCCTTATACTCCGGCTAGAAAACTTATTGATGCTGGTTTACCTTTTGCTTTGGCTACAGACTATAATCCAGGTTCAACACCAAGTGGAAATATGAATTTTGTGTTAAGCACAGCATGTATAAAAATGAAAGTAACTCCTGAAGAAGCTATAAATGCTGCTACCATAAATGGCGCATATGCCATGGGAATATCTGATGATTATGGTAGTATTACTATTGGGAAAAAAGCTAATTTAATTATAACTAAAGAAATTCCAAGCTACTATTATTTACCTTATGCGTTTGGAGATAATCATATAGATAAAGTGATAATTAATGGTAAACTAATAAATTATTAATTTCTAAATATAAAAAAGCCCGAAAGAAATTTTTCGGGCTTTTTTATTTTATTTGTTTCTATTACTTAAGAGTAAACTCAGAAGTAGCTACTAAATCTTTTTCATTAAAAACGTTGATTATATAACGTCCACTTTCAAAATCACTAGAACCTTTTGAAGCGACAAATTCACATATATTAAGACTTGTACTTTCATAATTAAACTTACTAATCATACTATAGTTTAAAGTTTTATCACCAAAGGTAACTTGCTCATTAGCCCCTAATGTATTGTTTTTAGGGTCAATTACTTGAACGTATAATTCTTGATCACCATTTTGCACTAATTTGTTTTTTGCAACAGTAAAACAAACTCTAATTTTATCAGTACGACTTGCTCTTTCAGTTGGAATTAATTTACCTGAAGTTCTTTCAATAACACCAAATCCTTTTAAACCAACTGCAGATAATACAGCAGCGTTTTCCATAACTTCAGCCAAAGCATTGTTTTGTATTAATAAAGAATCTGTAAACATGGTTCTTTCCTCTAAACGCACTCTTGTACTATCTAAAGAAGTTGCTAAGTAAGAATTTTGAACTTTTAATGAGTCATTTTCAGCTAACAATAAATCCATTTCTTGTTGAAGCGCAGCATATTTTTGTTTGTATCTCCATAAACTTTTAACATTTGTTTCAGAAATTTTTAAAGAATCAATTAAACCTTGAATACGCTCTCTCGCTTCAATCAAATTTTTATTAGCAACAGTATTTTCACTTATGGCATCATCATATTGTTTTGCCATAGCGTTTAAATCGTTCATTACTAATTGTTTTTGCTCTGTCAATTCTTTTTTATCCTCATTACTTTTTTTGTAAAGGTTTAGTGAATAAAATGCTGTTCCTAAAAAAAGGACTAATGCAATTCCTAATGCAATCTTTAATCCCATTCCATTATTACTTTTTTCCATAATTACTTGTTTTTAATTTGTTTTTAGAGTTTAATTCTTAATATTATACTTGTTTTTTTTAATGTTGTGAATAAATAAAAATGTACTTTTAATTATTCAAAAAATTTAATCACTCGATGGATAAACTAGTTTTATTTAATAATTCTGAACTAAATAAATTACTAAACAAGCGCACTGGAGAATCCAAATTTGGAGAACATGTTGCCATGGTAGCTTCCATTTCTAACATATACGAACAACTTGAAAATTTGGATGTCACATATGTTATTATTGGTTTGCCTGAAGATGTAGGTGTATTTGCAAATTACGGATTATCAGGTACTTATAATACTTGGAATGCTGTAATAAAATTTTTAATAAATATTCAAAATAATGAATTTACTAAAGCCGATAAGGTTTTAATATTAGGACATCTTGATTTTACCCCTGAAATGTTGAAGGTTTCAACACTTGATCAATCCAACAAAAAAGATATTTTAAAAGCGAGGAAAATCGTAAAAAAAATAGACACTTATGTAACTCATATCATCGAGCAAATAGTTTCAGCTGGAAAAAAGCCAATAATAATAGGGGGCGGACATAATAATGCCTATGGAAATATTAAAGGAAGTTCGTTAGCTTTTGGAACTAGAATAAATGCAGTAAATTTTGATGCTCATACTGATTTTAGACCTGAAGAAGGGCGCCATAGTGGCAATGGATTTTCTTATGCGTATGCTGAAGGTTTTCTTAAAAATTACTTTGTTTTTGGTGTGCATGAAAATTATACTTCAGACAGTATATTTAAATCATTTAAAAAAATAAAATCTGTTGAGTACAATACATTTGAAGCCGTTGAAATAAGAAAGGAGTTAAAATTTAAAGACGAATTGAACAGAGCTTTAGATCATGTTTCTACAAAACCTTTTGGAATAGAGATAGATTGTGATGCTATTGAAAATATCTCTAGTAGCGCCATGACTCCAAGTGGATTTAATGTTAATAAGACAAGAGCATTTGTTGACTTTTTTGGAAAACATGGGAATGCTTGTTATTTACATATATGTGAAGCTATTGCAACACCAGAAAACGAAAAACAAATTGGTAAACTAGTCACTTATTTAATTACAGATTTTATAAAAGCAAATGCTAATTAATATTTTAAATTTCAAACCAGAATATTCAGAACATTTTTATAATCTTAATGTCGAATGGCTTAAAACCTTCTTTTATGTAGAACCTTATGACAAAGAGGTTCTTAGCAATCCCTTAAAATATATTATAGACAAAGGCGGGTATATTTTCTTTGCTGAAGTAGATGATGAAATCATTGGTACAGTTGCTTTAATGCCAACTCAAAACGCATCCGTTTTTGAGCTTACAAAAATGGCTGTTTCACCAAAAAACAGGGGTTTAAAAATCGGACAGAAACTCATGCAACATTGTATTGATTTTTCTAAAAATAATAAATTAAATTCTCTTATACTTTACTCAAATAGAAAGCTTGCAAATGCCATTTATATTTATAGAAAATTTGGGTTTACAGAAGTAGCTGTTGAAGAGAATTGTCCATATAAACGTTGTGATATTAAAATGAAATTAATACTCTAACAGCTTATGTATTTGTGCATATTGCAACAAGACAATTGTTCTGGTATCTTCAATTTCTCCTGTATTTAACATTTCAATAGCTTCTTTAAATGGTATTTCCAAAACTTCAATATCTTCATGCTCGCTTTCTAAACCTCCACCTGCATTTACTTTCATGTTATCTGTATATTCACCAATAAAAAAATGCATTTTTTCTGTCATAACTCCTGGCGAAGAATAAGCTTCATAAATTTTTTTCACACTTTTTAACCTATACCCTACTTCTTCTTCAGTTTCTCTTATTATGCAAGTCTCAGGATTATCTTTACCAAGCATACCTGCGCAAATTTCAATCAGCATGCCACTAGCATTATCATTCATGTATGTTGGCATTCTAAACTGCCTAGTTAAAATTACTGTTTGCTTTTTCGTATTATATAAAAGTATTCCTGCACCATCTCCTCTATCATAACATTCCCTAATTTGTGTTACCCATTCTCCATTACTCATCATATAATCAAAAGTTAACATGTTTAATGTGTAATACTGTTTAGAAAGCAGTTGTGTTTTAAGATTTTTAACTTTAATTCCGTTCATAATCATTTAGGTTTTTCTGCAAAGTTATTAAGCCATTTCAATGAAAATTTAAGCAAGCATTTTAAATTTTTGCAAAGTAAGATAATATCTATAAATATATTATTTAATCATTTAGTAAATAAAAAATATTATATTTGAAATACTATTAAAACCAATCATCATTAAAATGATAACTAATAATACTCCACATATTTTATCAACATTTACAGTTATTGAACAAAGTGACATTGTAACAGTTTTAATAATTGTTGTGGGTTTTTTTTTAATACTATTGCTTTTAGGAATAAGGAAATCATATAAACTTAAAAAAGAAAATGAACGTCTTGATAGGATAAGTGAAGAATTAGCCAAAAAAGAGGAAGATTATAAAGATTTTACCGAAGGTCATATGTACGGAGGTAATTAAAAATTGATAAATATGACAACATTAGTGTTAACTTTTATTGCGACATTTTTTATTGAATTATTGTACCGTAGAATTGTTTTAGCGAGACAATATGAAAAAGAAATTCAAAGATTTAACATCAATAAAGATTTTATAATGAATCTGGAACTGGATAATTACAAATTAGGTTCTGGAAGTATTTATGAATAATAAAGACATTAAAACATAAAGGCCTGCATTTGCAGGCTTTTATGTTTTAATAAGTTCGTTATTACCGTACTAACTTTTTATACTTAATTCTTTTCGGCATTAAATCACCCCCAAGACGTTTCTTTTTATTTTCTTCATATTCACTAAAACTTCCTTCAAAGAAATACACTTGCGAATCTCCTTCAAAAGCCAAAATGTGAGTACAAATTCTATCCAAAAACCATCTATCGTGACTAATTACAACTGCACATCCAGCAAAGTTTTCTAAACCTTCTTCTAATGCACGTAAAGTATTTACATCAAGGTCGTTAGTAGGCTCATCTAAAAGTAGTACGTTACCTTCTTCTTTAAGTGTCATAGCCAAATGTAACCTATTACGTTCTCCACCTGATAACAATTTAACTTTCTTATTCTGCTCACCACCAGAAAAATTAAATCTACTTAAATAAGCTCTGGAATTAACTTCCCTTCCACCCATTAAAACAAGTTCTTGCTCATCACTAAAGTTTTGCCAAATAGTCTTTTCTGGATCAATATTTGAGTGAGCCTGATCTACATATGCGATTTTTGCTGTTTCTCCAACTATAAATTCTCCTTTATCTGGGGTTTCCTCTCCCATAATCATTCTGAAAATAGTCGTTTTACCAGCACCATTTGGACCAATAACTCCAACAATACCTGCTTGTGGTAATTTAAAGTTTAAATTTTCATATAATAGCTTATCTTCAAAACCTTTACTTACGCCAATAGCTTCTATAACATTAGTTCCTAATCGAGGTCCATTAGGGATATAAATTTCAAGTTTTTCATCAAGTTGTTTTTGGTCTTGACTCAATAACTTATCATAATTATTTAAACGTGCTTTTTGCTTGGTCTGCCTACCTTTTGCTCCTTGTCTAACCCATTCTAACTCACGCTCCAATGTTTTTTGACGCTTAGATGCTGTTTTGCTTTCTTGAGCTAAACGTTTAGATTTTTGATCTAACCAAGATGAATAGTTTCCTTTCCAAGGGATACCTTCTCCTCTATCTAACTCTAAAATCCAACCTGCAACATTATCTAAAAAGTATCTATCGTGGGTTACAGCAATTACTGTACCTTTATATTGTGCCAAATGATTTTCTAACCAATGTACAGATTCTGCATCTAGGTGGTTTGTTGGCTCGTCTAATAATAGTACATCAGGTTCTTGTAAAAGCAATCTACATAAAGCTACTCGTCTTCGTTCTCCTCCAGATAATATGCTTATTTTTTTATCGCCATCTGGCGTTCTAAGAGCATCCATCGCGATTTCGAGTTTGGTGTCAAGTTCCCAAGCATTTGATGCATCAATTTTATCTTGAAGTTCAGCTTGTCGGTTCATTAGCTTATCCATTTTATCAGGATCAGAATATACTTCCTCTAAACCAAACATATCGTTTATTTTGTTGTATTCATCAAGAATGGCAACTGTTTCTGCGGCTCCTTCTCTAACAATTTCAATAACTGTTTTACTTTCATCTAGCTTTGGCTCTTGTTCTAAATAGCCAACCGAATAATCTTGAAGAAACGTTACATCTCCTTGAAAATTCTTTTCTACTCCTGCTATTATTTTAAGTAAAGTAGATTTACCAGAGCCATTTAATCCTAAAATTCCAATTTTAGCACCATAAAAAAAACTTAAGTAAATATTTTTTAAAACTGGTGTATTAGCACCTTGAAATGTCTTGGTTAACCCAGACATTGAAAAGATAACTTTCTTATCGTCACTCATTATACTCTACCTTTTAAAGCATTAAAAACCCAAGCTATTGCAAAAAAACCTATACCTACGGCAGCAAAACCCCATCCTGCAACATCATCATATCTAAAAGCTCCCAGTGCGATTAAAATTAATCCTACTATAATCATAATTGTTGTGGCCCAAGCCAATACTGTATTTTTATTCATTGCCATAATTAATCATTTCTTTAGGGCGCATCCATGCTTAGAGCATGGTCAGGCTTTTCACTAAATCTTTTAATTTTTAAGTAAATTAAAAAGATAACGCTACAATCCTTTGCGCAAATTGAAAGACAAATATCGTATTTTTAAATAAAAAAGCATCCTTGTTTAGGATGCTTTTTATAAGGTATTTAAAATATTGTCAAAAAATCATTGGCACTTCAATGAACAATAAACTAGAATCTTCCTCTACACTAATTTTAAAAGTATCGGTTTCTGAAACACCAATGGCATCACGGCTTTCCAATACCTGATTATCAATCAATACTTTACCATTAATGTTCATTATATATACACCATGATTTTTACTTTTAAGTTTATATTCAAACTCACTAGTTCTATCTAAGTCAATTCTTGAAATTACAGCATTTTGATGAATTTTCAAACTTTCTTCATGAGCATCTTTAAAAGATGTTACTAAGGTTTGAAGTTTGTTTTTTCTTTCATTTACATCAAACTTTTTTTGATCGTAACGCGGTTTAACATTTTGTTCATCTGGAAATACCCAAATTTGAAACAGACTTAAGTGCTCTTCATTTGAACCATTAATTTCTGAATGTTGCACACCAGTTCCAGCACTCATTACTTGTACTTCACCAGGTAATACAGGAATCCATTCATCACCCATGTTGTCTTTATGTTTTAAAACACCTTTAAGAAGTATTGTAATAATTTCCATATTATCGTGTGGATGCGTTCCAAATCCCATTTTTGGTGCAACTATATCATCATTTAATACACGTAATGCTCCGAAATGTACTTTATCTGGATTGTAAAAACCTGCAAAACTAAATGAATGGTTAGCTTGCAACCATCCATGATTAGCAAATCCTCTACTATCGGCTTTATGGGTTATTGTTTTCATTTTTTATTCCTTTCTTTAATTTAATTATCTCATTTTATCAAGCAAATTACTTAACTGTTCTGCTTCTTGTTCGTTTAAATTTTTTAATAATTCTTTATTTAAATTATTTGGTATCGATTTTAAAAGGCCTTTCCCTTGTGTGGTTATGGATATTTTTACCACACGCCTGTCATGATCACATGGTAAACGATCAATATATTTTTTTGCACATAATTTATCCATTAACCTAGTGGCATTAGGTGAACGCTCAATCATTCTGTCCTTTATAATTTGAACATTTAGTGGTTCATTAGCTCCATTTAATATCCTTAAAATATTGTATTGCTGTGGTGAAATACCATAGGGCTTAAAAAATTCATTTTGACTACTAGAAATCCAACTGGCTGTGTATAATATGTTTAACAATGCTTTAATTCTATTATTAGCAAATGTTGAATTAATGTCTTTTGATAGATCTCCCATTTTATTAATTATTTAAATAATACATCGGCATATTGTTCACCTTTCTTTTTAAAAACGGCGAATGCAAATGGACAAAGAGGTTTTATTTTTATATCTTTTTCTCTAACAAAGTCAACGGCAGCTTCAACAAGTTTGTATCCAACACCTTGCCCTTTAAAAACTTCATGAACTTCTGTATGCTCAATAATTATGTTTTTTCCAGCATAAACATAGGTCATTACTGCTTCTTGATTGTCATTAAGCATAACAAAAAATTTGCCTTTATGTCCGTTTTCTTCTTGTTTAATTTCCATTTTCATAAGTTATTTTGAAATTGTTGAATAGAATTTTTTAATTGAACATTAAAGTCTTCATCGACAATTTTTCCGTCAGCAAAATTATTCCCGAAAAAAGGTAATGAAAATACTTCAACGATATTTGCATCATGATAAGGAAACCTTTTCTGTGCAATTTCTAATACTGATGCTCCACCTCTACCTCCTGGAGATGTTCCCATTAACAACATTGGTTTATTAAAAAAAGTTTTACCTTCTATTCTAGTCATCCAATCAAATAAATTTTTGAATGCCGTTGTATATGCTCCATTATGTTCAGCTAATGAAAGAATAATACCATCAGATAATTTTATACGTTCTAAAAATTTATGTGCATTTTCTGGAATACCATAGTCCTTTTCATAATCTAACCCATATATTGGTAATTCAAAATCATTTAAATCTAATATTTCAACATTTATATTTTTCAATAAACTTGAAGCATATTTTACTAATTCTTTATTGATTGACTGTTTACTATTTGAACCTGCAAAGGCTATAATTTTTTTCATTCTTTAATTATTAGAGTACAAATGTACAACAATATTTTTTATTTTCCAAGGAATATATTTCCATGTAATATTTAAATTAATAATAAAACCCAATCTCTTGGGTTTTATGTTTCATTAAAAATTAAAACTGTGCAATTTCCGTACTATTTTTCATGGCAGCAGTACTGGTTGTTCCGGCTGTGACAATATTTTGAATTTCATCGAAATAAGAAGTGCCAACAAAACTTTGGTGCTTAACAGCTTTAAAACCATGTTCTTGAAGTTTAAATTCTCTTTCTTGCAATTCAGAATAACCAGCCATTCCCCTTTCTCTGTATGCTTTAGAAAGTTCAAACATACTTGTATTTAAGGCATGAAAACCAGCTAAAGTGATAAATTGATATTTATATCCCATTTTTGCTAAATCCTCTCTAAAAGTTTCCATTTCCTTTACACTTAATTTAGCAGCCCAATTAAATGAAGGAGAACAATTATAAGCTAATAATTTTCCTGGGAATTTAGCATGAATTGCATCAGAAAACTGTTTAGCTTGAGCTAAATCAGGGTTTGAAGTTTCCAGCCATAATAAATCTGAATAAGGCGCATAACTCAATCCTCTGTCAATACCTTGTTCTATACCATTTCTAACATGAAAAAAACCTTCCGATGTTCTTGTTTCACTTTTAATAAATTTTTTATCTCTTTCATCTATATCACTAGTTAATAAATTTGCAGCATCCGCATCGGTTCTGGCAATAATCAGTGTCGGTACATTCAAAACATCTGCCGCTAAACGTGCTGCAATTAATTTATTTATAGCTTCTTGAGTAGGCACTAACACTTTGCCTCCTAAATGCCCGCATTTTTTTGCGGAACTCAATTGATCCTCAAAATGTACTGCTGAAGCTCCACTTTCAATCATCGATTTCATCAATTCAAACACATTTAGGTTACCACCAAATCCTGCTTCTGCATCAGCTATTATAGGTACTAAATAATCTTTTTTGTCATTAGTCCCATTAACTGTTTGAATTTGATCTGCACGTAACAAAGCATTATTAATACGCTTTACAACTTGCGGAACACTATTGACAGGATACAAAGATTGATCTGGATACATATGACCTGATAAATTTGCATCTGCAGCAACTTGCCAACCGCTAAGATAAATTGACTCTAAACCTGCTTCAACTTCTTGGACAGCTTGATTGCCAGTAAGAGCCCCAAGTCCAGCAACAAAATCTTGAGAATTTAATTTTTTCCAAAGTTTTTCTGCTCCTAATCTAGCAATAGAATGCTCTATAGTATATGAGCCTCTAAGTTTAACTACTTCTTCAGCAGTGTAAGGTCTTACAATGTTTTTCCAGCGATTGTTTGTTAGCCAATCAGTTACTAAAGCTTGAATTTGATCTTTTTTTTCCATAATTTTGAGTATTAATAAATTTATTTATTGTCCCGTATTTTATAATGTTAGCGCATTGATACGGGATTTTTTTTATACGTATTTGTATGCTGGTATTGTTAAAAATTCAATGAAAGGATCTGCTAGAATTAAACTTTCAAATAATTTAAAAGCCAACTCAAATCTTGTTTCATTCATTTTTTCATTCCCAACAAAATCTATAATTTTTTGTGTCTCTTCATTAAATATTTTATTGAAGAATTTTAAAGTAAATTTTCTACCATCTTCTAAAATGACTTCATTTTTCAACCATTGACAAACCTGTGTTCTCGATATTTCTGCTGTAGCTGCATCTTCCATTAAATTATACAATGCAACAGCTCCATTCCCTCTTAACCAAGCTTCTAAATAAAGTATTCCAACATTTATATTTTTACGAATTCCTGATTCTGTAATTGTACCGGTAGGAATTTCAATCAAAT
This sequence comes from Gaetbulibacter sp. M235, assembly GCF_043876835.1. Lineage (NCBI taxonomy): Bacteria > Pseudomonadati > Bacteroidota > Flavobacteriia > Flavobacteriales > Flavobacteriaceae > Gaetbulibacter > Gaetbulibacter sp. M235. The sequence continues at coordinate 84,964 of NZ_JBAWJZ010000011.1, read as the reverse complement.
CGGATTCAGTTACCACAACATCACTTCTATCAACAAATATTTGATTTGGAGTCGGCATATGTTTATCAAAAATATCCATTGCTACTTTTACTAAACCTGGATGTGCAACCCAAGTGCCATCATGGCCATTTTTAACTTCTCGTTCTTTGTCAATTCTCACTTTTTGCAAAGCTATCTCATTGGCTTCTGTATCGTTGCTAATTAGAATTTGAGCAGCCATTCCACCCATGGCATGAATACCTCGCTTATGGCATCTTTGTATAACCAATTTTGAATACGCAGCCATAAAAGGTGTTTCCATGGTCACCTGATCCCTGTTTGGAACCATATATTCTTTACGATTTCTGAATTTTTTGATGTATGAAAAAATATAATCCCATCGCCCACAATTTAGACCTACAATATGCTCTTTAAGCTTATAAATAATTTCATCTAACTGAAAGCTTGCTGTAATAGTCTCAATCAATACTGTTGCTTTAAATGTGCCTTTTGAAACACCCAAATATTCTTCGGCGAAATTAAAGACATCATTCCACCATTCGGCTTCCAGATAATGTTCTAATTTTGGTAAGTAGAAATATGGTGCTGTATTATTTGATAATAAGATTTTTGTGTTATGAAATACATAAAGTCCAAAATCTAATAAACTTCCAGAAATTTCTTCATCATTAATAAGTAAATGGCGTTCGTTTAGATGCAATCCTCTTGGACGCACAATTAACACTGCCAAATCCTTATTCAATTTATAAGACTTCTCCTTTTTTAAATCGAAATAAGAGATAGTACGTTTATTAGCATCAATTAAGTTAAATTGACCTTCAATAGTATTGCTCCATGTTGGAGAATTACTATCTTCAAAATCAGCCATAAATGTCTTGGCTCCAGAATTAAGTGCATTTATCACCATTTTACGATCGACAGGTCCAGTTATTTCAACTCTTCTGTCTAATAAATCATTTGGTATGGCAGCAGCTTTCCATTCACTTTCCCTGATATTTCTTGTTTCTCTTGGGAATTCAGGCAACTTACCTCTATCAAATTCTTTTTGTTGCATTTTTCTTCTTTGTAATAACCGCAATCTTTTACTGTTAAAACGAATATGAAGAGCAGACAAAAATTCAAGCGCATCCTTAGTTAGAATTTCAGGATAATGATGTTTTGCTTCCTTGGCAAACTTAACATTTGTTTGAGTTAATAATTTTTCTTCCATGACTATTAAATTTTCTAAGCAATAATAAAACAAACTTTTTAAAAAAACAAGCGAACGTTCGCTATTTTTTATTATTTCGTTTTTTTTATAATATCCGCAAATAATTGTATATTTGTTTTATAATTATGGAAGAAGAATATATTAAACTTATTTTAGGCTTAAAACTTAAGCAAATAAGAACAGATAAAAATCTGTCACTCTTTGGTTTATCTAAACTGACAGGTTTATCAAAATCATATTTGAACGAGATTGAAAAGGGAAAAAAATATCCTAAAACAGATAAAATAGTATTGTTATCTGAAGCTTTGGATACACCTTACGATCAATTAGTTTCATTAAAGCTAGATAAAAACTTAGCTCCTATTGGGGAAATTTTAAAATCGAAAATATTAAAAGAAATACCGCTAAACCTTTTTGGAATCCAGGAAAGCGACCTTATCGATATCATTTCAGAAGCTCCTGCTAAAGTAAATGCCTTTATAAGTACCATTATAAAAATTGCTCAAAATTATAACTTTAGCAAGGAAAGTTTCTATTTGGCTTCATTAAGATCATATCAAGAAGCCAATAACAACTACTTCGAGAACATTGAAAAACAAGTGCAGGATTTCACTAAATCCTATCACATAGATGTCACAAAACCTATAGAAGCAAAAGAACTAGAGGAGATTTTAATTGAGGAATACGGATATATTATTGACGAAAAAGAGTTAGATAAGCATAACGAATTACATAATCTAAGATCTGTTTTTATTCCTCAAACTAAAACTCTTTTACTTGCAAAGCATATGGATGATGCTCAAAAGGCTTTTATTTTTGGTAAAGAAATAGCCTATAATTACTTGGATTTTAAAGAGAGGTTATATACGTTTTCGTGGATTAAGTTTGAAAATTTTGAACAGGTACTTAACAATTTCTATGCATCTTATTTTGCTGGCGCTTTATTGGTAAATCAACAAAGTATTAATAAAGACATAAATGATTTATTTAATAAAAAATCATTTGATAAAGATTTGTTTTCAAAAATTCTTAATAAATACAATGCATCTCCCGAAACCTTTTTTCAACGTTTAACCAATGTATTACCAAGCGAATTTAATATTACAAACTTATTTTTTTTACGGTTTACACATAAAAAAGGCAGTTTTAAATATCATTTAAACAAAGAATTGCATTTAGCTCACCAACATTCTCCACATGCTAACGAAACCAATGAACATTATTGCAGACGATGGGTTTCTTTAAAAGTATTGAATGAAATTACTGAAAAAAATATTCCAGTATTTGACCTTCAAATATCACATTATCCATTAGATAATTTTTCTTACGCAGTACTGTCATCTGCAACAAAAGACCCGTTTAGAGATGATTATTTTAGAAGCATAAGTATTGGTATTTTAATTGACAAACAATCTAAAAGGAAAATTAATTTTTTAGATGATCCTAATATCCTTACAAACAATGTTGCTGTTACATGCGAATCTTGCAGCATTAAAAATTGCGCTGAAAGAGTTGCTGAACCAATAAATATTGAAAAGCAAGTAACCAACGAAGTCATTGAGAAAGTGGTTTCTGAACTTAACCAAAAGTTTTCAAAATAACCAAAGCAAATTTGTATTTTAGTACCCTTATAATACAATAACAACTGATGGATATTAACTTCAATAAAAACGAAGATCATAATAAACTCCTAATTTCTGAGCTTAACAACAGACTTGCTAAAGTACATTTGGGTGGAGGAAAAAGTAGTGTTGAAAAGCATCACGCAAAAGGCAAAATGACAGCTCATGAGCGTATTAATTATTTATTGGATTCTCATTCAAAATCCATAGAAATTGCTGCTTTTGCTGGCGAAGGCATGTACGAGCAACATGGTGGTTGTCCATCTGCTGGCGTTGTTGTTAAAATAGGTTATGTAAAAGGAAAACAATGCATTGTTGTGGCCAACGATGCCACTGTTAAAGCTGGTGCTTGGTTTCCTATAACTGCAAAAAAAAATCTAAGAGCACAGGAAATCGCTATTGAAAACAAATTGCCAATTATCTATTTGGTAGATAGTGCAGGTGTTTTTTTGCCATTGCAAGACGAAATATTTCCAGACAAGGAACATTTTGGGCGCATTTTTAGAAATAATGCCATAATGAGCAGTATGGGAATAACACAAATTGCTGCTGTAATGGGAAGTTGTGTCGCTGGTGGTGCTTACTTACCTATTATGAGTGACGAGGCTTTGATTGTTGATAAAACAGGGAGTATTTTTTTAGCAGGAAGCTATTTGGTCAAAGCTGCTATTGGAGAAAGTATTGATAATGAAACCTTAGGTGGAGCTACAACCCATTGTGAAATTAGTGGTGTGACTGATTATAAAGCAAAAGATGATAAAGATGCTTTAAATACTATTAAAAACATTATTGACAAAATTGGTGATTTTGACAAAGCAGGATTTAATAGAATAGAATCTGGTAAGCCAAAAGAAAATCCTGAAGAAATATATGGAATTATACCAAAATCGAGAGCTGACCAATATGATATGTACAGTATTATAAAAAGATTAGTAGATAATTCTGAATTTGATGAATATAAAGCTGGTTATGGTAAAACTATTATTACTTGCTATGCAAGAATTGATGGTTGGGCAGTTGGGATTGTTGCCAATCAGCGTAAACTTGTTAAAACAAAACAAGGAGAAATGCAGTTTGGTGGCGTTATTTATAATGATAGTGCTGATAAAGCCACTCGTTTTATAGCAAATTGCAATCAGAAAAAAATTCCTTTAGTTTTTTTACAAGATGTTACCGGTTTTATGGTAGGTAGCAAAAGTGAACATGGAGGCATCATTAAAGATGGCGCTAAAATGGTGAATGCTGTAAGCAATTCTGTTGTTCCAAAATTCACCATCATAATTGGAAATAGTTATGGTGCAGGTAATTATGCTATGTGTGGCAAAGCTTATGACCCAAGATTGATTGTTGCATGGCCAAGTGCTGAGCTTGCAGTTATGAGTGGAAATTCTGCAGCTAAAGTATTATTACAAATTGAGACAGCTTCACTAAAAAAGAAAGGAGAAATCATAACCAAAGAAAAGGAAGGAGCTCTTTTTAATAAAATAAAAGACAGGTATGATGCTCAAGTATCTCCCTATTATGCGGCTGCAAGAATTTGGACAGATGCTATTATTGACCCATTGGATACTCGAAAATGGATAAGTATGGGTATAGAAGCTGCAAACCATGCTCCTATTGAGAAAAAATTTAATTTAGGCGTTTTACAAGTTTAGCTAATCCCTAATTTTTTTAATATTTTTTTCCTTTGAATTTTATCAGAAATGATTTCAAACTTTTTTACATTGTAAATTTTCTTAGGTTTTTCGTATTTGCCCAAAACATTAAATACAGACGGGTCAACATTATTAGAATCATTTTCTAAAATAAGTATAACTTTTTCGCCTAATTTTTCATCTTTTTCAGAAGCTATAAAAAACTTACTGTCTATTTTGCCAAATAGTTTTTCTTCAACAACTTCAGGAAAAATTTTAACACCACCAGAGTTTATGACATTGTCAAACCTTCCTAACCATTCAAATTCTGTATCAGAATACAATTTAACTATATCATTTGTAACTATTGGTAATTTTACAAGATGTGGAGAATTTATGACTAAACAACCTCTTTCATCTTGAGAAACAGAAATATCAGGTAAAGTTTTAAAAGTTGATTTTACACTTTCATCCGATTTGAAATTATTGAGAGCTCTTAACGCAATATGAGTTGCTGTTTCAGTCATACCAAATGATTCATAAATATTTGAAGGGAAATCTTTTATTGCTTCAATAAGGTCATTAGATACTTTTACACTACCTAAAATAATGTTTTTAATATTACCAACTTTGTCAATAGAGTTTTGTAATTGAATTGGTAACATGGCACAAAAATCATACTCCTTTTTAGAGTTAAAAACAAGTTTTGATGATGGTTCAACAAGGTCCAATTCCAATCCTAATATCATAGCTCTTACAAGCATCATTTTACCAGCAATATATTTAGCTGGCAAACAATGCAAAGCTTTATTTCCAGGAGTAAGATTAAAAAAATCACCAGTAAAAATTGAAGAATTGACCATAGCTTGTTTGTCAAGCTTAATAAGTTTTGGTTTTCCTGTAGTACCAGTCGATTTTACTTTTATATAGGTTTTAGAATCTAACCAATCTATTAAAAAGTCTCCAATGGCTTCTTCATAAGGAAGCCCTTCTTTAATAAAACTATATGCTATTTCTTTAATGTCTTCTTGGTTATAATTTACGCCGTTAAGCTTAAATTTTAAATGTACTTTATTGTAATTAGGTATCACGTATAAATCGGTTTTGGTCTTTAACTTTTAATCTTCTAATTGAGTTTGTTCTACTTTTCCAAATAGCTTATCTTTCCAATTAGTCCATCTGTATTTTTTGGATAAAATTAATAGAATAATTGGAAATACTATAAATACTGGCATAAATATATCTACAAATCCAGCTTCTGTTGGATCTGACATATCTTTTAAAATAGAGTGTGTTTGAAACGCTGTCCAATCGGCAGTAACTAACAAAGCCGTAAACAAATTATTTGCAGCATGAAAACCAAGCGAAAGCTCCATGCCTTCATCCATCAACGTCATGATTCCAAGAAACAACCCTGTTCCTATGTAATATATCAATATAACGTTTCCCAGTTTATCTACTTCTGGATTTGAAATGTGCAACAATCCAAAAGCAAAAGAAGTTATTAATAATGGTGCCCATTTGTTTTTTAAAATAACTCCTATCCCTTGCATTAAATAACCTCTAAACAAATATTCCTCAAAACTTGTTTGAAATGGCACTAATAAAATTGCTATCACACATAAAATAATAAAAGGAATTGGTTTAAAATTTACCACATAATCTTCTGGCGAAAAATAATAATCAATAAGTACAAAACCAGTTGAAACAATACCCCAAAGGATAAAAATAAACCAAAAGCGTTTCCAGTCAATTTTTTTTCTTGACGTGGTTAATTGTGCAAAAGTTTCCTTATGTAAATATTTAGCAACTAAGATTATACCTACTAAACCAACAGCAAATGATAAAAGCATTAGAAACAAATTTAAATTGGGTTCTAATAAGCTCATCATTTTTTGCTCATCAAGTCCTAATATACTATCTCCATTTTCATATGCTTTCAAAAAAACTGCAGCTGTAAAAGGAATTTGTCCAATTATTACTGCAATAATTATTATAATTAATCCAATTAAATACCGCCACCACTCGTGTAAAACATTAAACGCTTGAGATATATACATATGCTATAAGTTAAAATTCCAACTATTATTAATATTATAATGAAGTGCACCATTTTTAACTAGTAAAGGCGACTCAAAATTATTTGTAAATAAACTACCAGTTCCTAATCCTTGAGGCATTAAACTATGTTTTGTAAAAGTATATTGTGCAATGGAGTTAAGCCCAATATTACTTTCTAAAGCGCTAGTTATCCACCAACCAATCTCGTTGTTTTCTGCTATTTCTATCCAATCATCACTTCCTTGAAAACCGCCAACTAAAGTGGGTTTTAAAATGATAAATTGTGGTTTTATCGTTTTAAGTAACTCTTCTTTTTGCTCTTTTGAAAAAACACCAATTAATTCTTCATCTAAAGCAATTGGTAAAGGCGTACTTTCACAAAGCTTAGCCATTTCATTAATTTGACCTTGTTTTATAGGTTGCTCAATAGAATGAATATCTAAATCTGATAATCTTTTTAATTTTTCTAAAGCATCAGTAGATGAAAATGCTCCATTTGCATCAACTCTTAATTCAATATCATTAGACGAAAACTCTTTTCTTATGGATTTTAATATTTCTAATTCAGATTCAAAATTAATAGTTCCAATTTTCATTTTAATGCATTTGAAACCAGATTCTATTTTGTCTTTAATTTGTTGACGCATAAAATCTTCACTACCCATCCAAATCAATCCATTTATTAGTATTGATTTTGCGCCTTTTGTAAATTCCGAAGGAAATAATTCAAACTGATTTTTTGATTCTAATGATTTAAAAGCCATTTCCAAACCAAATTGAATGCTTGGAAATTCGGTCAATTCATGTAATAAATCTTTTAATTCAAAATTAATATGCGCACAAGTCCATCGAAGTTTTTCTTCAAAATCAGGTCGGTCATCAATTGATAATCCTTTAAACATACCACATTCACCAATTCCTTGTTTACCGTTAAGAGTAACGATAATAAACCAAGTCTCCTTGCTTTTTAAAACACCACGTGATGTTCTGCTAGGTTGTTTAAAGTTTAAAACGTGTTTTTGGTAAGTTGCTATTTTCACTTGCCAAAATTACTTAAATAATTTTCATTTTATAAGGAAGAAATAAAATCAAATTAAAGTTCAATACTTTCACCTATTTCTAGAAGCATTAAATCTTTTCCATTATCAAAAAACTTGCGTTTGGCATCTTCGTGGTTAATTTCAATGTAACCAAAAGTATCAAAATGATATCCAAGAACTTTGTCGCATTTTACAAAATTACTTGCCAAAATAGCATCATCAACACCCATTGTAAAGTTGTCTCCTATAGGAAGAATCGCTAAATCTAATTTTATGTAAAGAGGAATAAGCTGCATATCCATTGTTAGCGCAGTATCTCCAGCTATATAAATATTTTTATGTTCTCCTTCAATAACAAAACCTCCTGGTTGGCCACCATAACTACCATCAGGGAAAGATGATGTGTGTATGGCATTGACATATTTTACGTTGCCAAATTCAAAATCCCATTGACCACCAAGGTTCATAGGATGACCTTCAATTCCTAATTTTTCAAAGTATGAAACAATTTCAAAATTTGAAACTATAACAGCATTCGTTCTTTTGGCTATGGCTTCAACATCTAAAATGTGATCTTGGTGCGCATGTGTTAACAAAATATAATCTGCTTTTAATGTTTCAATATTAATCATTGAAGCTTTTGGGTTGGCAGAAATAAAAGGGTCAACTAAAATATGAATATCTCCAACTTGAATGCCTAAAGAAGCATGCCCAAAAAATGTAATTTTCATGTGTAAAGAATTAATTAATTTTAAATAAGTAAAATACATAAAATCTACAACAATTGCCCAATTCCCATAAGGATTGCTAAAAGAAATGTTGTAATAGCAACTTTTTTTAATTCTGGGTCAAGTAGTTTTAAATCCACATTTTTTTTAACCCTAATCAAATGCAAAACTAGAGGAATGTACATTACGACAAAAATGAAGTTAGTTGGTGATGTAAAATAAAATATTCCAAATAAAGTCGATAAAACAATAGCCAATAAAATTAAAGTGTAATGATAAATCTTCATATTCTTTTGGCCAAGCTTAATTGCTAAAGTGATTTTTTGAGATTTTTTATCAGATTCAAAATCACGCATGTTATTAAGATTAAGCACAGCAACACTTAATAATCCAATAATTATTGCTGGCAAAAATATGACATGATCTATTTGTTTTGCATATAAAACGTAACAACCAATAACACTTACCAAACCAAAAAATATAAAAACAAAAATATCACCTAAGCCCTTATATCCATAGGCATTATTACCTACAGTATACCTCATTGCTGCTATTATGCTACCTGTTCCTAAAATAAAAAAAGTTAATGCTAAAAAAAAGTGTTTAGCCCTAAATGAGATAAAAATTAGCATTGTAGCTAAAATAATTGCTATTAAAATGCATATTTTAATAGCATTGAACATGCTTTCAGGTGAAATTTTACCACTCTGAATAATCCTTTCAGGACCTATTCTATCATTATTATCGGTTCCCTTTACCCCGTCTCCATAATCATTAGCTAAATTAGATAGAATTTGAAAACTTAAAGTTGTAAGAATAGCAAGAGTGAATATTTTCCAATTAAAAAACCCATTATACTCTGCAAAACATGAAGCTAAAATAATTCCTGAAACTGATAAAGGTAAGGTCCTTAATCGCATAGCAGAAATCCAAAGAGAGAAATTTTTCATACTAAGGGATCCATTTTTTTTCAAAATTAGGTTTGCGCTTTTCTAAAAAAGCATTTCTGCCTTCTTTTGCTTCATCTGTCATATAAGCTAAACGTGTTGCTTCACCAGCAAATACTTGTTGTCCAACCATTCCATCATCAGTTAAATTCATGGCGAATTTCAACATTTTTATTGATGTTGGAGACTTAGCTAATATTTCCTGGGCCCATTGGTAAGCAGTAGATTCTAATTCGTTATGTGGAATTACAGCATTTACCATTCCCATTTCAAAGGCCTCTTGAGCAGTGTAATTTCTTCCTAAAAAAAAGATTTCTCTCGCTCTTTTTTGACCAACCATTTTTGCTAAGTATGCAGACCCATAACCACCATCGAAGCTAGTAACATCTGCATCGGTTTGTTTAAATATTGCGTGTTCTTTACTAGCTAATGTTAAATCGCAAACAACATGCAAACTATGTCCACCTCCAACAGCCCAACCAGGAACAACAGCAATCACAGCTTTAGGCATAAACCTAATCATGCGCTGAACTTCTAAAATATTTAATCGATGGTAGCCATCTTCTCCAACATAACCTTGATGGCCTCTTGCCTTTTGATCACCACCACTACAAAATGAATAAACCCCATCTTTTGATGAAGGTCCCTCTGCAGATAATAAAACTACTCCAGTATTCACGTCTTCATTAGCATCATAAAATGCATCATATAATTCGCTTGTTGTTTTGGGTCTAAATGCGTTTCTTACATTTGGTCTATTAAATGCTATTCGGGCTACACCATTACATTTTTTATACGTAATATCTTCGTATTCCTTGGCTGTAACCCAATTTACTACTTCCATATTTAATATTTTATTCAAAAATATATTTTATTTTAATAAGACTTGTCTTTTAATTTTTAAAATTAATTTTTAATTGATTCTAATTTGATATCCGTCAAATTTTTTAAAGCAAAAAAGTTTAGAAATATCCTACAAATTATTTGTTGATTTTGTATACAAATCATATCTTTACTAATAAAATTTATAAAATAAACACAAAAACAACAAAATCAATGAATTATCCATATAAAAATACGCATAAGTGAGTATTTTTTATGAATTTTTTAATACTTATATTTACACATATTAGAAATTTCGGATGAAATATTTATAATAATGAAATTTTTACGTACAGATGATGTTTTGTTAACGAATAAAAAAGTATTTAATCGATAAATTAATTATATTTACAAAGCCTAAACCCCTAGTCTATGATATATACAATTACTATTTCTTTATTAGTTTTAATAGCTATAAATTTTTTATTGTTAAGGTTTAGCTGTAATAAAACTAATAAAAGAACAAAAGCTAATAATAGACCTATTATACTTTCAACAAAAGTTACCAGCTTACCGGTTTCAGAAAAGCTTGCTCCAACAGGAAGTTAGTTTTACTAAAGTGTTTGTTACCAAACCACAGTCCTCTGTTTGCACTTAATGGCGAAGGATGACCGCTTTGTAAAATTTTATGTTTTTTTATATCTATTAATTTTGCTTTTTGTTTTGCATAACCTCCCCAAAGTAAAAAGATAACATTATTTTTTTCTTCACTAATTATTTTTATAACAGCATCTGTAAATGTCTCCCAACCTTTATTTTGGTGGCTTCCTGCTTCATGGGCTCTAACTGTTAAAGTTGCATTTAATAATAAAACTCCTTGGTCTGCCCAACGCAATAAATTACCACTTTTAGGATATGGAATTCCCAAATCTTTCTCAATTTCCTTAAAAATATTAATAAGTGATGGCGGATGCTTTATTCCATCATTTACCGAGAAGCATAATCCATGAGCCTGACTATTATCATGATATGGATCTTGCCCTATAATAACCACTTTAACATCATTAAAATGGCAATGTTCAAAAGCATTAAATATTTGATTTCCTGGTGGAAAACATTGACATTTTGAATATTCTTCTTTAACAAAACTTACTAAATCTTTAAAATATGATTTCTCAAATTCAGGTTGTAAATGAGATTTCCAACTATCATGTATATTTACATTCATACTTACCTTTAAAATTGTTCTAAAAATAATACTATCTTTATTCTTATAAAATTTTAACCATTGAAAAAACTTCAATTTCCAACCGCTCAAACCATATTGCTTTTAATTGCCGCACTAGTTGCTTTACTTACTTGGTTTATTCCTGCCGGAAAATATGATACTTTATCTTATAATGCTTCTGAAAAAACTTTTACGGTAAATAGTTTAGAAAAACAAAAGCAATTAGAGGCTTCACAGGAAACCTTAACCAATTTAGGAGTAAAAATACCCCTTGAAAAATTCACAAGTGGAGATATTTGGAAACCTATCAATATCCCAAATACCTATAAAAAGTTAGAAGCTAAACCTCAAGGTGTTTTAGATTTTATTAAATCTCCCATAAAAGGAATCATTGAAGGAGCCGACATCATTTTTCTGGTTTTGGTCATTGGTGGGTTGATTGGAATCATGAATCTTACAGGTGCCTTTGATGCTGGTATATCTTGGATGGCAAAAGTTTTATATGGAAGGGAATACATCCTGATTATATTAGTCACATTTTTAATTTCATTAGGTGGCACTACATTTGGTTTGGCTGAAGAAACTATTGCTTTTTACCCTATTCTTATTCCTATTTTTTTGGCCGCAAAATATGATGCTATGGTAGCATTAGCTTCTATTTATATTGGTTCTTCTATTGGAACCATGTATTCAACAATCAATCCTTTTAGTGTTATTATAGCTTCAGATGCTGCAGGAATTAATTGGACAACTGGTATTAATGGTAGATTTATATTATTTGCTTTGGGAACACTTATTTGCATTCTATATATAATTCGTTATGCACAACGTGTTAAAAAAGACCCATCAAAATCAATTATTTATAGCCAAAAAGAAGAAATAGAAAATCTTTTTGGTAATACTACAAATTCAACGGTTAAGTTAACACTGCGTTTACGTTTAATCATTTTCATTTTTTCAATGTCTTTTGTGGTAATGGTTTTTGGTGTATCAACACAAGGTTGGTGGTTTATTGAAATGTCTTCTGTATTTTTAGTTGGTGCTATTCTGATTGGGTTTATTGGTAAAATTAAAGAATCTATATTTGTAGACAGTTTTGTTAAGGGAGCAAGTGATTTATTAGGTGTTGCTCTTATAATTGGAATAGCCAGAGGAATTACTGTACTTATGAATGATGGATTGATAAGTGATACAATGCTTTATTATGCCAGTAATATAACAAATGGCATGAACAAAGGTTTGTTTATAAATGCCATGTTATATATATATGGTGGCTTATCATTTTTTATTCCGTCATCATCTGGAATGGCTGTACTTACAATGCCCATTATGTCACCTTTAGCAGATGGTGTTGGAATTGGCAGAGAAGCCGTTGTAAATGCCTATCAGTATGGTCAGGGTTTATTTGCTTTTATAAATCCAACAGGTTTAATTTTAGCATCCTTAGCAATTGTAAAAGTTGGATATAACAAATGGTTGAAATTTGTAATGCCTTTAGTTTTTATCTTATTAATTTTTACAATGATAGCGTTAACAGTCTCAGTATATCTTTAGGATAAAATTCTAACCATTAATTCTTTTAGTAAATCTCCTTGAGGTACCGAATTTGAATTGACTCCTTTTCCCTTAAGGTCAAATTCCCGTAATGCTGAAATCACTGTACTTACTTTTTTCATAGGAAAATTACGAGCTGCCAACACATAGTCATTAACAAAATATGGATTAATGCCTAAAGCCGAAGCAACATTTCGAGGTGATTTATCATTCAGTCCATGAAATTGAAGTAATTGTGTAAAAAAACTAAACAATAAAGACACCGTAACAACCATAGGGTTATCTTTTGGGTTCTCAGAAAAATAGTTAATTATTTGATAAACTTTAATATTATTTCTTTCTCCTATTGCTTTACGTAATTCGAAATTATTAAAGTCCTTACTAATTCCTATATTTTCTTCAATAAGTTCTGGAGTAATTTGTGTTTCCTTTGGAATAATGATTTGAAGTTTTTCAAGCTCATTGCTTATTTTACTCAAATCAGTTCCTAAAAATTCAACCAGCATCTGAGCAGCTTTAGGAGAAATAGTATATTTTTTTGAAGCTAAAACTCTTCTAATCCAATCGGAAACTTGATTTTCGTAAAGTTTTTTGCTTTCAAAAACTATCCCTACTTTATTAATGGCTTTATATATTGATTTTCGTTTATCTAGCTTTTTATACTTGTAATTAACTACTAAAACTGTTGAAGGTTGAGGATTGCTTGCATAAGCTTCTAATTTATCAATAGTTCTAGATAAATCTTGAGCTTCTTTAACTATCACAACTTGTTTTTCAGACATCATAGGGTAACGTTTGGCGTTTTCAACAATATCATCTATACTAACATCTCTTCCATATAGAACCACCTGATTGAATCCTTTTTCTTCTTCTGAAAGCACATTTTTTTCAATAAATTCTGAAATCTTATCAATATAATAAGGTTCTTCACCCATTAAAAAATAAATAGGTTTGATTTGTCCGTTTTTAATATCTGTAACTAATTGTGTGACTTCGTCCAAAATGTAAAATTTCAAATTAAAAAAATCAAATCCCAAAAACATGTACAGTAATTTGGTATTTGAATATTGTGGTTTAACTTTGAATTATCAAAATATATAATGTGTTGCAAGAACTAAACTTTCCAAAGTTTTCGTTTCGATTCAAAAATAGCGAAAATAAAATTTCTATTTTCGATGTTATTCGCAAAAGATTTGTAATTCTTCAACCCGAAGAATGGGTTAGACAGCATTGTGTGCATTATCTAATTGAAAACAAAGGTTATCCCAAATCTTTAATTAATGTTGAAAAAGAGTTAACCGTAAACAAGTTGCGTAAACGTTATGATATTGTAGTTTTTAACTCAGATGGAAGTATTTATTTAATTGTTGAATGTAAATCTCCAAAGATTACTATAAACCAAAGCACTTTCGACCAAATTGCTCAATATAACTTAAGTTTAAATGCATCGTATTTAATGATTACTAACGGATTAAATCATTATTATTGCCAGATGGATTTTAAAGAAGAAAAATATCAATTTTTAAAAGATATTCCAGAATACATTAAATGAAAGTAGCCATCGTTATTTTAAATTGGAATGGAAAAAAACTTTTAGAACAGTTTTTGCCATCAGTTATTGAATATTCAGAGCAAGCAACGATTTATGTTGCAGATAATGCATCTTCGGATGATTCTATAGAATTTGTATTGGAGAATTTCCCATCGGTTAAAATCATAAAAAACACGGAAAATGGTGGTTATGCAAAAGGATATAACGACGCATTGAAAGATTTAAATGAAGAAATACTATGTCTGCTTAATAATGATATTGAAGTTACTAAAGATTGGCTTTTACCAATATTGGGCACTTTTGAAAAAGAACCTAATACAGCCATTATTCAGCCAAAAATATTGGACTATAAACAAAAAGATTATTTTGAATATGCCGGTGCTGGAGGTGGTTTTATTGACAAATTTGGGTATCCATATTGTCGTGGTCGAATTTTTAATACTATTGAAAAGGACTTAGGACAATACAATGATATTGAAGATATTTTTTGGGCATCTGGTGCGTGTCTGTTTATTAGGAACCACGTTTTTAAAAAACTCAATGCTTTCGATGAAAATTTCTTTGCGCATATGGAAGAAATAGATCTATGTTGGCGTGCCAAAAACTTGGGATATAATGTGATGTATGTTGGAGAATCTGAAGTTTATCATGTTGGTGGAGCAACGCTTAACAATTCAAATCCTAAAAAAACGTACCTTAATTTTAGAAATAGCTTATACGCTTTAACAAAAAACGCCAAAGGCAATTTATTCCTTTTAATCTTAACAAGGCTAATTCTGGATGGTGTCGCTGGCGTGAAGTTTCTACTTGAATTTAAATTAAAACACATAACGGCAATTATTCGTGCTCATTATAGTTTTTATTCACATTTAAGTGTGCTTTTAAAGCAAAGAAAATCACTAGAAAAAAGAAAAAAATATTACAACCTAACATCTATAGTTTTAAATTATTACGTATATAAAAATAGACTTTACAAAAGTTTATAACTAGTTAGTAAAAGTTTTGTTAAAATGTTAAAACTACCTTATTTTTATATACTTTTGCTACGTCAAATAACAGAAAAAATTAATCCTTAAATAATCATGAAAAAACTTTTAATCCTTAGCTTTTCAACCTTAATGCTTCTAAGTTCGTGCGTTTCAAAAAAAGAATATGCAGCCCTTGAAACCAAACAAAAAGAAACACAAGATTTATTAAATACCGCAACTGTAAAATTAAATAGTTGTTTATCTGATAAAGCAGCTGCATCAGCAAGAGCAATTGCTTTAGAAGAGCAAGTAGCAGATTTACGTAAAAGCAATGATAACTTAACTGTATTATCAGCAAAAGGTGCTTCAAACGTTGAAAAAACTCTTGAAAGCATCAAAGAAAAAGAAATGAAAATTACACGCCTTCAAGATGCTTTAACTAAAAAAGACAGTATCACTTTAGCTGTAGTAACAAGTTTAAAACGTGAAGTAGGTATTAATGATCCAGATATTGAAATCAATGTAGAAAAAGGAGTTGTTTTTATATCAATTGCTGATAAATTATTATTTCAAAGTGGCAGTTATAACGTAACAACTAGAGCTAAAGAGGTTCTTGCTAAAGTTGCTAAAGTTGTAAATAGCAAACCAGATTTTGAATGTATGGTTGAAGGCCATACAGATAATGTTCCTTATGCTAGTGGTGTATTATTGGATAACTGGGATTTAAGTGTAAAACGTTCTACTTCTATTATTAGAGTATTGCAAACACTTGGTGTAAATCCTGCTCAATTAATTGCTGCTGGTCGTGCAGATTATGTGCCTTTAGTAGATAACACTACTGCTGAAAATAGAGCAAAAAACAGACGTACTCGTATAGTAGTTCTACCTAAAATTGACCAATTCTATGATATGGTTGAGAAAGAAATGAAAAATCTTTCTACAGGTACAAACTAAATATTTCATGAAATATAAATTAAAAGCTCAATCTAAAGATTGAGCTTTTTTATTTGAATAAAATAGAAGTTAAAAAATATCTAAACTACCTTTTCCTTCTCTAACAACTACAAAATCATTTTCAGATAAATCTATAATAGTAGAAGGTTCATTGCCACCATAACCACCATCAATTACCAAATCTACAAGATGATCCCATTTTTCTAAAATAAGTTCAGGGTCTGTTGTGTACTCAATAATTTCATCTTCATCATGAATTGATGTTGAAATAATTGGATTTCCTAAAAGTTTAACAATTTCTAATGCAATGTTGTTTGCAGGAATTCTAATACCTACCGTTTTCTTTTGTTTAAAAGACATTGGTAAAGTTCTTGCACCAGGTAGAATAAATGTATATGGTCCAGGAAGTGCTCGTTTTAAAATTTTAAATACTGATGTATCAATCTGTTTTACATAATCACTTAAATTACTCAAATCATGACAAACAAACGAGAAATTAGATTTTTCAAGCTTAACACCTTTAATTCTTGCAACACGTTCTAAGGCTTTAATATTAGTAATATCGCATCCTAAGCCATAAACTGTATCAGTAGGATAAATAATCAAGCCTCCTTTTTTAAGAACTTTAACAACCTTTTCAATTTCCTTTGAATTTGGGTTTTCTTCATATATTCTTAAAAATTCAGCCATAATAACTATGTGTTATCTTACAAAGTAAGCACATTTTTTTAAGTCTTCTAAATTTTATCAACTTAAAGCGCAATACGTGTAACATTTATATAATAAAATAGTCTTCTTTATATGTTAAGATGTTTTATAATATTATTAATTTGTGTACATTCTGTTTTTGCAGTAGATGACACTTTTAATTCCATTAAATTCTATAAAGCTGAAATTATTAATAGTAACACAACAAGAATACCTTTTAAATTAATTGATCATTTAATTGTTGTTGAAGCCGAGCTTTTAAATAAAAAAGGAAACTTTATCATCGATACTGGTTCTGAAACTCTCATTCTTAATAAATCCCATTTTCAAAACTTATATCAACATAATAAAAAGGAAAACGAAACTTATGGAATACTTTCTGTAATTGATACACCATTTGAAAAAAATTTAAAAGAATTTGCATTGCAGGATTTTAAACTATTCAATACAAATTCAGACATAATAGATTTATCACATATCGAGAGAAGTAAAAACATCAACCTTTTAGGAATTATTGGTTTTAGTATCTTAAAAGACTATGAGGTTTTTATAGATTTTTATTTAAATCAAATTACTCTTAGCAAAATTGATGCTTCGGGTAATAAGATTGATACTAAAGTATATTTAGAAAAAATTGTTGATAGTGTAAACTTTAAATTAAAAAATCATACCATCATATTAAATGCAACAATTAACAAACAAAATGTTAAATTTGGGTTAGATAGTGGTGCAGAATTCAATCAAATCAATAAAAACGTCAATAAAAAAATATTAAAGCACTTTATTCCGAAAAGAAGATTACTATTATCTGGAGCAGGAAATAAAAAAATTGAGGTTTTGGCAGGGAAATTGTATCGTGTAAAACTAAGTGAAACAGTTTATTTAGGACCTATGTATACCGTTTTAACAAACCTAAGCAATATGAATGAAGCCTTTGGAACCAATTTAGATGGTATTTTAGGCTATGAATTTTTTAAACGGAAAAGGACAATAATCAATTACCAAAAAGAAAAAATATATTTTATAGATTTTCCAAGAACAGCAAATTGAAAAAATCAATTATACATATTGCTTATTTAATGTTTGCATTCGCAAGCTTAAACTTATTGGCTCAAAATGATGCCATAAAAGGTTACAGGATTGAAGGTGATGAGGTGGTTTTTTCTTTTGATAAACGAGACTATAAAAAAGCGACAGATGATGCTGTTGGTTTTAAACGTGATTTTGATGACTTAGATATAGAAAATGTAGTTGTATCTGGTGAATTCAATAATTGGTCAAAAGACAAATGGACGATGACCAAATTAAATGATGGTGTTTATGAATTAAGAAAAAAACTCACAGATTTTACTGATGAATTTTCATGGGAGTTTAAATTTGTTATAAACAACAGCTTTTGGGCAGAACCATCAAAAAATGACCCGAATACTGTCAAGGCAACAAAAGATGGTCATCGCATTGGTGCTGTTTATAATTTAAAAATGTTCACAGCTCACCCAAGTGAAACCGGTAATGCTGTGTTTAAACTTAAAGGCTATGAAAATGCCAAAAAAGTAATTCTTTCAGGGACTTTTAATAGATGGAGTGAAAATCTGTTTGAAATGAAAAAAACTGACGATGGCTGGGAACTTAAATTACAGCTAAAACCAGATGAATATGAATACAGATTTATTGTTGATGGTAACTGGATGGAAGATCCAGACAATATAGATAAAGTAGTTAATGAATTTGGCGAATACAATTCACATTTAGATATTAAAGAGTATACTACATTTAAGTTAAGAGGCTATTTAAACGCTAAAGAAGTTATTTTAGCAGGAACTTTTAATGATTGGAATGAACATGAATATAAAATGAGTAAAACCGATTATGGATGGAAATTTGTCGTTCCCCTTTCTGGTGGAAAACATCATTATAAGTTTATTGTTGATGGCGAATGGATTGTCGATCCAAATAACACAGTAAAAGAATATGACGATAATGGAAATATAAATTCTGTTTGCATGGTTAAATAGTTTTTTATCCTATCACTTCTAACTTGGCAAAACGCAATAAAAGTTTTTTTACACCTCCATTTTCAAAATTAATTTCAGCTTTAATATCGGCTCCAGCACCTTCAATTTTAGTAACTTTTCCGGTTCCAAACCTCATGTGTTTCACTAAATTTCCAACAACCAGTTTACTGTCAAATAAATTAGTGTTTCCATCAGTTTTTGATAAAGGTTTTAAACTTCTTGGTGTTGAAATTTGAAATTTCTCAGGTTCATTTTTTGAAACAGTATCTTTTTTAAAAATTGGCTGTTTTGCTTGCTTAAACCTTATTTTATTTGGTTCAACATCACCAAAAATGTCTGCATCAAGCATCGGATTAAAACGACGTTCTTCTATAAGTGTTGTGTTTTCTAAATATTGCTCATCAATCTCTTCTATAAAACGACTTGGTTCAGAATCGACTAATTTTCCCCAACGATACCTTGATAAAGCATACGTTAAATACGCTTGTTTTTCAGCACGTGTTAATGCTACATAAAAAAGCCTTCTCTCCTCTTCCAACTCACTTCTGGTATTCATACTCATGGCACTAGGAAACAAATCTTCTTCCAATCCAACAATATAAACATAAGGAAACTCTAAACCTTTTGCCAAATGAATAGTCATTAAAGCCACATGGTCCGAATCACCTTTATCGGCATCTAAATCGGTAGCCAAAGCAACATCTTCAAGAAATTCTGCTAAAGATCCTGTTGTATCTGCTAATTCCTTCTGGCCTTCAACAAAATCTTTCATACCATTAAGAAGCTCTTCAATATTTTCCATTCGGGTAATCCCTTCTGGAGTACCATCTTTATTAAATTCCCTAATCAATCCACTTGTTTTGGTAACATGTTCTGCCAATTCAAAAACATCAGCTGTTTGATTTAAAACCTGAAAGCTTTCAATCATGGTTACAAAATCTTGAAGCTTAGTTTTAGTGCCAGAATTCACATTGACATTAGCTTTATCAATATGTTTCATCACATCAAAAATGGAACGTTTGTATCCGTTTGCAGCAACAATCAATTTATCAATAGTTGTATCACCGATACCTCGAGGAGGAAAATTAATAATACGTTTTAAAGCTTCTTCATCTGCTGGATTAATAATTAAGCGCAAATATGAAAGAACATCTTTAATTTCTTTTCGCTGATAAAAAGATAAACCTCCATAAATTCTATAGGGAATATCACGCTTTCTTAAGGCATCCTCAATGGCTCTCGATTGGGCATTTGTTCTGTACAAAACTGCAAAATCACTATTTTTCAATTGATGTTGCATTTTGTTATCCCAAATAGTACTTGCTATATAACGGCCTTCATCTCCATCTGTTAAAGACCTATTTACTATAATTTTATTTCCCTCATCATTGGCTGTCCAAACAACTTTATCTAATTTCGTTTGATTTTTATCAATAATTGAATTAGCTGCATTCACAATGTTTTTAGTAGAACGATAATTTTGTTCTAAACGAAACACCTTTACATCATCATAATCCTTTTGGAAATTTAAAATATTATTAATGTTAGCACCTCGAAAGGCATAAATACTTTGTGCGTCATCACCAACTACACAAATATTTTGAAACTTATCAGACAAGGCTCTAACTATCAAATATTGCGAATGGTTTGTATCCTGATACTCATCAACCAAAATGTATTTAAATCGATTTTGGTATTTCATCAAAACTTCTGGAAACCGCGTTAACAATTCATTGGTTTTCAACAATAAATCATCAAAATCCATAGCGCTTGCTTTAAAACAACGCTCTACATATTCATTGTAAATATCACCCAATTTTGGCCTTCTGGCCATGGTATCTGCTTCTATAAGTTCTGGGTTTTTAAAGTAAGCCCTAACAGTTATTAAACTATTCTTATATGATGAAATTCTTGATCGAACCTGTTTGTATTTATAGATATCCTTGTCAAGACCCATTTCTTTGATTATAGATGCAATCAACCTGTCTGAATCCTGTGTATCATAAATAGTAAAATTACTTGGATACCCTAATTTATCAGCTTCACTACGCAAAATTTTTGCAAAAACTGAGTGAAATGTTCCCATCCACAAATTTTTTGCTTCACTAGCACCAACAATAGTCGCAATGCGATCTTTCATTTCTCGTGCTGCTTTATTGGTAAAGGTTAAAGCTAAAATATTGAAGGGATCTATACCTTGACTCATTAAATAAGCAATCCGATAAGTTAAAACACGAGTCTTTCCAGAACCTGCTCCAGCTATGATAATCATTGGCCCATCTTTTTGAATAGTGGGCTCTAACTGTGCTTCATTTAATTGACTTAAATACTTTTCCAAACTACAATTTATTTTCGATGTGAAAATAACCATTGTTATGCTTTTAATTAAGCAGATTTATTAATAATTATAAACAATTAAAATATTTATTTAAAATTTATAATCAATAATAATAAGCAAAGAGAAATGAGACTAAAACAGGTTTTATTTCATGTGTCATTTAAAAGATTGTGTATATTTGGGTAGTAACTACAATAAAATATTAAACCATTCTGTCATGGAAATTGAACGCATCATTGACCTTTTTTCTTATACAATCCCATCATTAATTACTGGCTTAATTGCTTATTACTTTTTTAGAGAGCATACTAAAAATGAAGACGGAAGAAGACGTTTTCTTTTGAAAAAAGATATGCAGGTTAAAGCATTACCATTACGCCTTCAGGCCTATGAACGAATGACTATTTTTCTGGAACGTATTTCTCCTTCAAAAATTCTTTTAAGGATAAGTCCAAAGTCTTCTAATAAAGAATCTTATGAGTTATTACTTATACAGACTATTGAACAAGAATTTGAGCATAATTTATCACAGCAAATCTATGTGTCTGACAAGTGCTGGAGCATTATTGCTACTGCAAAAAATGCCACAATTCAGTTAATTAGAAAAGCCAGCTTACTTGAAAAAACAAATTCAGCAGACAAATTACGTGAAGTTATTTTGACAGAAATGATGGAAAGAAGGGCTCCTAGTGATGTTGCTTTGGCTTTTATAAAAGATGAAGTAAGCGCCATATGGTAATCTAACTGCCTGTTTTTAAATCGTTCATTGCAAAACCATTTTCGTTTTTGTCTTTTGCATAATCAAACCCTTGTTGCCACCAGTCAACCATCAATCTCTTACTGAAAATCAAAGAATTTTCTGTTAGTTTGGTTGGCGTATAGTAAAGATTTAGCTTGACATTTTTATTCTTTGCCGCTAATTTCCCCAGTGCAATATCACTTTTTTCAACTTGGTCTAACAAATGACTGAATAAGTTTATCAATAATGAAAAAGGATTTTTACCTAAAACCTTATTGTATTCTAAATTTTCACTTTCCAAAACTATTGCATCAACTTCTGTCGCTCCTCTTTGTATGGCTTCCCTAATTGGAATAACGCATCCTAAACCACCATCGGCATATTCAAAACCATTTCGAGTTACCAAAGACATAAAAGGTATATAATTACAGGAAATCCAAATCCAGTCGCAAAATTCTTCATAACCAAAATCCTTAATAGACTTATACTCTACTCTGTTTTTTGACAAATTTGAAACTGTTACAACAACATCATCTTTCGTTGCTCTTATTTTATTATATTCTTCCCTAGTGAAGTTTTTTAGAATATTTCTACGCAATGCTTTACTTTCTCCAAAAGTCCTCTTTCTTTTTATAAATTGAAGCATCGAGTTAAAGTAATTTATTGTGACATACTCTCTGTTGTCTTTCTTTCTTTGAATAAATGGATTGACACTAAAGATTGTGTTTTGATTAACATTAGTAAAAATATCATACACTTTAGGAATATCATTTACGGCCAAATGCGGAATTAACAAACTGCCAGTTGATGTTCCTAAAAACATATCGTAAGTTTTCCCTTTTTGTTCCATTAAATATTGTGCTACACCGCCTGCAAATGCACCTTTGCTTCCTCCACCAGATACGACTAATGCTTTCATCTGATATATATGTCTTTTTCTAAATTTGAAGAAAGAATACTCGTCTTCGATATTTTAATTGGTTTGAAAATTTTGTTCATAGACATTTGTTAATTAATTTTCAAGGGTGCTTATTTCTTGATTTTTTGATTTTGCGAAATTATACCCACTTTGCCACCATTTCGTCATTTTTTGTTTATTAAAAATCAAGGAATTGGTTGTTAAAACTGTTGGAGCATAATAAAAATTGATGATAGCTCCATTATGCGAAGCAACATACTTTCCTATTTTAATGTTTTGAGATTCTATTCTATCTAACATAAAAGCAAACATGTTTGTTAATAGTGAGAAAGCATTTTTTGAAGGCATTCTGTTAAACTGAGTAACTTCGGTTTGCAAAATAATAGCGTCAACTTCAGTGGCACCTCTACTTATAGCCTCTTCAATTGGCACCATACTGCCTAAACCTCCATCAGCATATTCACAACCATTTTTTTTAACTAAGGTCATAAAAGGCGTGTAATTGCAGGAAATCCATATCCAATCTACAAATTCTTCATAATCAAAATCTTTTAAACATTTATATTCTATCTGATTTAACGAAAGATTTGAAACCGTTACAACAATATCTTTTTGTGATCTTTTTAAATCTAAAAACTCCTCTTTGGTTAACGTGTTCTTAATGAGCTTTTTTAAATTATAACTTTCACCAAAAGTCTTACTGCCTTTAAAAAAATTTAAAACTACATTAAAGTGATTGATTGCTATATTTTGCGTACCATGTTTTTCTTTTATAATAAAAGGGCAAACATTAAAAATACTTTCATTATTAACATTAGTGTAAACCGTTTTGATTTTTTCTATTTCATTTAAAGCAAGATGAGACACCAATAAACTACCAGTTGAAGTGCCTAAATACAATTCGTAATCACGTTTTAGCTCCTGAATTAAATATTGAGCAACCCCGCCTGCAAAAGCGCCTTTACTACCACCACCAGAAATTACTAATGCTTTCATTTTCTTTTAAATTTAATTCAAGCCTTTAAGCATGTCCTTTGAAAATTTTGAAAATCGCCAGTTATGGTGTTTGGTGGCTTGCGTTAAATTATCTTTACAAACCGAATCACAAGCCTTCATTAAATCTAAATACTGAAAAGCATTTTGGCGGGTTTCAAAATCATATTTTGGGCTCGTATAATTACGTAATTCTTCAAAATATGACAACTTGTTTTCCTGTTCATATTCAGGAGTATTTAAGGCTAATGCCAACCAAATCATTCTTACATTTCTATCATTAAACCCTATAATTCCTTTTGTTTTATCTAAATAATTGAATCTGCTATCTGGAAAATTTCTCCATAAATTCAACAAAGCCATTTCAATAGTAATATACGACTTATCATTTAAAAGAGACTCATATAGCTCTTTAATCTCTAATGGAATATTGACAACAAATTTTGCAATAGCTTGACGAACTTTAAGACTATTATTAAAAACCTTTACTGTTACTTTACTAGGGTTTTGTTCAATGATTTTAATTTTGGCTTCATCTGAAATTCCAGATGTTAAATAGGCTTCACATTTTGATGAATTATCTCCACAATTTACCGATACATACTCTTGAATAAAATTAGATTTTTTTAAGCTATTTAAGGCATCTTCAAACGGAAAGACTTTATTTTCAAGCCATTTTTCAACAAAAGGCTTTAAATTTAGTTTGCTAACTTTTTCAACTTCAGCTATAAAATCGTTTGTTTCAACATTTTTAAACTGATATTTTTCTAAATAATTTATTACTGCTTTTTTAAATACCGAATCACCAACTTTTTCTTTTAAAGCATGTAAAACCCAAGCACCTCGTTTATAAAAGGTTGTGCTACTTGCTTTAGAATCCAATAAAGAAGTACTTTGCTCTGCTTTATCTTGTTCTAACAATTCTTGAGCATACTCATACAATCTCCAATAGTAATAATCCTCACCAAAAATGTTCTTTTCTGCCAACAAAGCATAGTATGTTGCAAAACCTTCTTGTAACCAATGGTGTGTTCCTGATGTTTCGGTTACCAAATCACCAAACCATTGATGAGCCAATTCATGCGCATTCACATTCACATAGTTTTTATCATTGTAGCCAATAGAATCAACTACAAAAGCGTCAGAAAAAATGGTAGTGCTTGTGTTTTCCATACCAGCATACAGAAAGTCTTTTACAGGTACTTGCTTATAATTTTGCCATGGGTACGGAACACCTATTTCTGATTCTAAAAAATCAAATATTTGTTTGGTAAAACGATATGTTGGTTCAACTTTATTGGAATCTTGAGTATAATAGTACATTACTAAAGGAATGCCTGAATTTGATGTCTCTGTTATCTTGTTATATTTTCCAATAGCAAGAGCTAATAAATAACTTGACATGGGCTCTTGCATATCGTAATGCCAAGTTGTTATTGAATCGTTTATTTGTTTATTTGCAAGTTTTCCATTAGCAATTACTTCATAATTTTCATCAAAAGATATATTTAAATCAAATTCTACTTTTTCGTTCATGTCATCAAAACAAGGCAACCAATTACTGGTATATTTACCTTGGCCTTGTGTCCATATTTGCTTCTTCTCGATACTATTCGTTTGCAACGAATCACTCGAAGTGACTTTATTATCGTTTTCCCAATCAATAAAATACATGGTTTTTTTGGGAATAGTTTTCCATTCAATATCTATGCTATGTGAAGTATTGGCCTTAAATGGGTGTTTTATAATTAATTGTTTTCCATTATATAAGCTGTCCGAATAAATACCATCTAAAACATACTGGATTGTTTGAAAACCATTGGCATCGATAAAAATAGAATCGGTGTTTTTTAAAATCTCAAATCCATAAGAAATTGTTCCAAAAACTTCCTTTTTATCTAAATCTCCAAAGCTAATGTTTGCTTTAGCTGTTTTAAAATCAACATAGTTTGTTTGTTGGGAAAACCCAAATGTGACAATGGATAAAAAGAAAATAACTTGTAAGAATTTCATATGTGAATATAACAAACTTTTAATCAAAATGCGAAACTTACATAAAATGAAGCAGCAAAAAAAAGCTTAAAATTACTGTTAAAAGAAGCAATTTTAAGCCTAATATATTTAAATTCTTAATTATTTAAGACTACATACTATGAAACTCGATTAAATTGGCTTCGTAATATTGGTCTCCTAATTTAGTTAGTAAATTTTTAATCACATTACTATCTCCATCAATAGCAATAGCAGAATACCCAACATTATTTAGTTTTCCTAATCTTAAGTCGATGATATTAATATGCTTTGAAGCTAGAGCAGACAATAATATCAACAGAACTCCGGGAGCATTATGATGTTTGGTAAGAATTACTTTTTCACTCAAGGCTAAATTCAAACTAACGCCATCCATTTCCAATAAATAAACACCTTCTCGATTGTAATTTGGCAACTCAGCGTTTTCTTTATAAGTCAAATTAGTAAAAAGACCAGCATCTGTACCGTGAATAAAGTCAATGGCGCTTTTAACGTTTCCATTATTACCTTCAATAGACAAAAATGCTCTAGCAGTACCATCATTATTAGACTTTAATCGTGCTGTTTCAACATTTATTCCTTCAGAAGCTAATGTGTTAAAAAGTGAAGAAATAACACCAGGTTTGTCCAAATGTTCTGAAAACAACCCATTTACTTTATCATTTGATAATTTAGGAATTTCATTAGTAACAGTGATTGATTTTCCCCATTTTCGAATTCTAATGGCATTGTAGTCTCCCATTCCAGTGGCATTTCTGTAAATGTCTACAAATTCTAAAAATGAACCTCCAAAAGAAAAATCAGGGATAATTCTTCTATGCGCGTCATCTAATCTTTGGTTCAACAATTCTATACCCTTATTTAAAACCGTGTACTTAACCTTTAATTCGTGGTCGTCAAAAATGGTGCGATTTTCTGGAATTAATTTTGAATAGCTTACATAACTTTCATATCCAGCCTCATGTATATATTCTAAACTTTCTTTGAAATTCAAACCGTAATAATGAACATGATGCGTATCGGTACCAACACAAACAGGAATTTGAAGTTCGTTGGCTCTTCTTAATATACTTTGAACAGGATAAACCCCAACTCCTTTAAATTTACCAGCCATATTCACATCTAAAGATAAATTACGATCTGCAATTAACTCTAAAAGCGTTCTAAACTTGTTGGCTAAAGGATGCGAGCTCGTTTCAAAATTCACCAAAGCTTCAGGCATATCTACATTCAGTTTTGGTAAATCTATATGACCAATAATTTGAATCATATCTCCAAAACATTCAATCATCTGAATCATTTCGTTAAAATAGCCATCCCAATAAGCTTCCAAGCTACCTCTCATTTTCAATAATTCAAGAGCTTCTTCTTTAGTCCCATCGTAAGGCAATCCTTCAGGGGCAAAATGAACCGAACCTATCACATAGTCGGCATCTTCAGCTTGAAATATTTTTGATCGACTCCATTGCAAACCTAAATCCGGTCCCATCCATTCTAATTCAACACCATATTTGATATTAATTTGACCTTCATATTTTTTACGAAGATTAGCAATACGTTTTGGATAATTTAAATACGATTTATTTCCCCTAATAAATTTTACATTAGTATCTCTTTCAGCAATGTAACGGAAACTTGTCAGTCTAGGTGAATGAATAATAAAAGTGATACTCGGATGTTTTGCCTCTATGGCTTTATCTACAATATCTTCTAATCTATCAATACCATGTTTTACGTGATCCTGCTCTGTGCCAGCATGAATACCATGTGTTTCCCAAATAAATTCGTTGAGTTTTCTCATTAATCAAATGCTATAAATTATGCTTTTAAATTGCCAAATTTAGCTATTGCAATAGAATTATAAGCAAGATACTAATTGATTTAAACAATTTTTAAAAAGAAATCTTTATTATCAATAAAAATAATCAAAATCAAAGTAGTTATTGTGAATTTAATAAATTTGAGTTCTAATTCTTTCTTGTACTTACCAACAAAAGAATTATTTTAGTTTCATGAATACTACTCTACAAACTCCTATTGATTATTTAAAAGGCGTTGGTCCTAATCGCGCAGATTTGTTGCGAAAGGAACTGGGTATTCATACCTATCAAGATTTAATTAATTTATTTCCAAACAGATATATAGATAGGACACACTATTACAAAATAAGCCAGTTGCAACGTAATAATGCCGATGTTCAAATTATTGGAACAATAGTGAAGCTGGAAGAAGTTGGTGAAGGCAGATCAAAACGACTTGTGGCTACTTTTAAAGATGATTCTAGCGCTATGGAATTAGTTTGGTTTAGAGGTCATAAGTGGATTCGAGAAGGACTGAAATTAAATAAGCCATATGTAATTTTTGGACGCACCAACTGGTTTAATGGCAAGTTTAACATGCCACATCCTGAAATGGAATTTATTGAAAACCATCAAAAAAATCTTCAATCCGCTATGCAGCCCGTTTATCCTTCTACAGAAAAACTAACCAATAAAGGTGTTACAAACCGCGTGATCATAAAAATCATGCAACAGTTATTTTTAGAAACCAAAGGCAGATTTACTGAAACACTTTCCCATAATTTACTTGATGAATTAAAGCTACTCGGAAAAAGTGAAGCGCTTTTTAATGTTCATTTTCCAAAAAATCAAGAGCTTTTAGCGCGAGCTCAATATCGGTTAAAATTTGAAGAATTCTTCTATATTCAGTTGCAGTTTATCATAAAAAATCTAATCCATAAATCTAAAATCAAAGGATTTCCATTTACTCAGGTCGGCACTCTTTTTAACACCTTTTACAAAGAGCATCTACCTTTCGAATTAACCAATGCTCAGAAACGGGTTATTAAAGAAATTAGAGCCGATTTAGGTAGTAATGCACAAATGAATAGATTACTACAAGGTGATGTTGGCTCAGGAAAGACCATAGTTGCGTTAATGTCAATGTTAATGGCACTTGACAACGGTTTTCAAGCCTGTTTAATGGCTCCGACTGAAATTTTGTCAGTACAACACTTTAATGGATTATATGAATTATGTAAACAATTGAATATCAATATATCATTATTAACTGGTTCAACTAAAACTTCAGAAAGAAACAAAATTCATGAATCTTTAGAAAATGGCGAATTAAACATCTTAATTGGGACACATGCCTTACTTGAAAGCAAGGTCAAATTTAAAAATTTAGGGCTTGCAATTATTGATGAACAGCACCGATTTGGAGTTGCCCAACGCAGTAAATTATGGCACAAAAATTCATCACCTCCACACGTTTTGGTAATGACAGCTACCCCTATTCCTCGAACCTTGGCCATGTCTATTTATGGTGATTTAGATATTTCAGTTATAGACGAATTACCACCAGGAAGAAAGGCTATAAAGACTGTGCATCGTTATGATAAAAATCGACTTAACGTCTTTAAGTTTCTTAGAGATGAAATTTCTAAAGGCAGACAAATATACATTGTCTATCCTTTAATTCAAGAAAGCGCCGCTATGGATTATAAAGATTTAATGGATGGTTATGAAAGTATTGTGAGAGACTTTCCGTTGCCAGACTATCAAATATCCATTGTACACGGAAAAATGAAACCTGCTGATAAAGATTATGAAATGCAACGTTTTATTAAAGGCGAAACACAAATTATGGTTGCAACCACAGTAATTGAAGTTGGTGTAAATGTTCCAAATGCCTCTGTTATGATTATCGAAAGTGCAGAACGTTTTGGTTTATCCCAATTGCACCAATTAAGAGGACGTGTAGGTAGAGGTGCAGAACAAAGCTATTGTATTTTAATGACCAGCCACAAGCTGAGTGATGATAGCAAAACCAGATTACAAACCATGGTAAGAACCAATGATGGTTTTGAAATTGCTGAAGTAGATTTAAAATTGCGTGGACCTGGAGATCTTATGGGAACACAACAAAGTGGCGTTTTAAATTTAAAAATTGCAGATATTATAAAAGATAAAGATATTTTACAATTAGCAAGATTTTATGCTAAAAAAATATTAAATAATGACCCTGCATTAATCCAAAATGAAAACAAAGTTTTATTGGAGACCTACAAACAACTAAGTAAATACAAGAATATTTGGAATTACATAAGCTAAAAAAAGCCCGATTAAATCGGGCAAAGAACACAGTATTCTTTTTTGATTGATGAAATTTTTGTTGTTTTTATAGTGCATCTAATTCTGTTAATAATTTTTCTGAATTAGCTTTTACATTAGCAGGTGGGTTTAAAGACAAAGCTTTCTTTAAATTTTTTATAGCATTTTTCTTGTCTCCCATTGTTTTATAAGCTTCTCCTAAACTATCGTATCCATTAGCGTCATTAGGGTTATTCTTTACATTTGCTTTAAAATACTTAAGCGCACGATCATAATCTTTTGCGTTTAACATTTGATAGCCCAAATTGTTTAATTGTGCTTTATTAGCCATTTCAGAAGCTTCATCCATAAGCATAGCATATTCAAGAGTTTTACCTTGTTTTTTAAGTATTTGTCCTTTAATGGCTAAATTGTTAAAAGTCTTTTGGCTGAAAAACTGACCAGCAATGGCATTATCAATCCAACCTAAAGCTTCATCTAAATTATCTCCATTATTTAATGCATAATTTGCAGCTTGTTCCCAGTTTTGGCGTATAAATCCCTGCTGTCCTTTTAATTCTTCCCTAATATCTTTTAAAACAATTTCAGAAACAGGAACAGTTATAGTAAATGGAATTTCCTTTTTTTCCCAAAATAATGAAACTGTTGTGGTTGTTGGTGAAACTGAAGTAAACTCATAAGTTAACAAATCTGTATTAATGACTGTTTTTGTATCTACATCTACCCTTAATGCGTCATTATTTTTGTCATAGAAAAAACTTCCCCAAGATTTTGAGTCTTTTGAAAAAATAACAGTTGCTTTATCATTTGGCTTTACTTCTACATGAAATCCGTATGTACCAGCATTAATAGGCTGTCCTTCAACCTGAACATCGTCCGTAAATGTTATGGTTGTGTTTTCATTAGCACCAGCTCGCCAAGGAGCTTCTGTAGCTGTACCAAATCCTAAATTATTCATTCCGTAAGGAACCAATTTTCCCCAAACCTCTCTTCCATTTACACTTGGTCGTGAATAATTAATTGTAATATCTGTAATGCCTACACGCTGAGATGTGGTTGCCATTTGACTACTTCTTGGTAAATTTAATTGCGCAAAGGAATTTAAGCTAAAAACACAAAATATACCAAGAATAAAATTTGTAATACTGTTAGTTTTCATTTTAGTTAGATTTATTGATTTACACCAACAATTTAATTACTAATATGTTTGCTCCTTGTTATGGATTTGTTAAAGCAAAGGCATAAACTGTTAATTAACTATTTATTAAGAAAAAGTAAAAGGAAGAGATTACTCGTTCAATAAAACATTTATAAAACTATCAAACTCATTTTTAAACTCAATATACTTTTCACCTGTAGCTGGCCCATTAAAACCTGTATGTATTT
Organism: Gaetbulibacter sp. M235; assembly: GCF_043876835.1. NCBI lineage: Bacteria > Pseudomonadati > Bacteroidota > Flavobacteriia > Flavobacteriales > Flavobacteriaceae > Gaetbulibacter > Gaetbulibacter sp. M235. The sequence goes on along the minus strand of NZ_JBAWJZ010000011.1, from coordinate 53,400 downwards.
TACGAACCTTACCTGTTTTGTCTATAATAATAGAAGTTGGATAAGACAATACATGATTAAGCATTGGTAGTTTTTCTTGGGCTAATTTTTTATTTGTACTACCATATTGAGCTAGTAATACAGGATAATTTATTCCAACATGTTCCTTTAAACGTGATATATTTTTAAAAGCAGCTTCAGGCGATTTAACATATTCAAAAGCCAATCCAATAAATTCTACACCTTTATTTTTATTGTTTTTATAGTATTCTGAATAAAACTTACTTTCATCTAAACAGTTAGGGCACCAAGTTCCCATAATTTGTAGTACAACAACTTTATTTTTAAACTCATCATCATTTAAAGACACCATCTTACCATCTGCATCAGGAAACGTAAAATCGATACGATCATATCCTTCTTTTAAAAAAGTTAGCTCGTTTTCGTCTGGTAATTCAAACGTAGCATTTCGTTTTGCTACAAATGGTTCTTTAAAATGGTTACCAGAATAAAAAATTCCTTCCATGGTGCTGTCCTTAACTATTGCAACAAACAAAAAGGCATGAGATCCATCAAAAGCAGATAGCTTTAGTATATTCCCATCCATAACACCATCAAGGTATCTGTAATCACCTGTTGTTGTTCTAAAAGTCCCAGTAACAACATTACCTGTTTGCTTAAAAATGCCTTTGGCTGCATATTCATCCTCTTCTATTCCTTGGCTAAAAACAGTTTCCCAATTTCCTGAAACATCATATTGTGGGGTTTCATTAGCAACTTCAAAACGGTTTTCTTTATTGAATTCTGCTTTAAAAGGAACTATTCTGTTCAAGCTTTCCTTTATAAAACTGCCATTCAGCATGTTTTTTGAAATTTTTGCTTTTATATAGCCTTCAAATACGGGCATTTGTATTTTAACTGAATCATTTTCATAAGTTATATCTTCTACAGATATAATTTCATCAGCATTAAATATTTTTAAGGAAGTGCTTGAAGTAACTTCAAAATTAAATGGTAAATCTAAAGTGTCATTCACTTTTAGAGTTGCTCTGTAAGTACCTAATTGCAACGCTTCGGGTACTTCTTTACACGAACAAAAAATCAGTACAACTACTAAAATGAATGTATTTTTCATTGCAATTTTCATAAGTTTCAATAATTATTCGAAAGATATCTAAAAAACTTATAAATAAAAATAATTTACCATTTCTATTACTATTCAGTATTCTTATCTTTGTGACCTTATTTAAAAATAGAAAATGAAGATTTCATATAATTGGTTGAAACAATTTATAAAGATTGATTGGTCGCCAGAACAAACTGCAGAGTTACTTACAGATTTAGGATTAGAAGTTGAAGGCATTGAAGCTTATCAGTCAGTTAAAGGTGGTTTAGAAGGTGTCGTTATTGGAAAAGTCTTAACATGTGTTCAGCATCCAAATGCAGATAAACTAAAACTAACAACCGTTGATATAGGGGAAACCGAACCATTACAAATTGTTTGTGGAGCTCCAAATGTTGCAGAAGGTCAAAAAGTACCTGTTGCTACTATTGGAACAATTTTATATTCTGCCGAAGGCGAAGCCTGGACCATAAAAAAGGGCAAGATTCGTGGAGAGGAAAGTCATGGAATGATTTGTGCTGAAGACGAACTTGGTCTAGGTGCATCTCATGATGGCATTATGATTCTAGACGAAAGCATTCCTGTGGGCACATTAGCTTCTAAAGTTTTTAAAGTAGAAAATGATCATGTTTTCGAGATTGGTTTAACACCGAACAGAGCAGATGCCATGAGTCATTTAGGAACAGCTAGAGACTTAAAAGCTGGTTTACTTCAAAAAGATTTATCACTTGAACTTATAACTCCTTCTGTTAGTGCTTTTCATACTGACAATAGGTTATTAAAAATTGATGTTGATGTTAAAAATAAAGAATTAGCACCTCGTTATTGTGGAGTTACTATTTCTGGAATAAAGGTTGAAGCTTCACCTGAATGGTTGCAACACAGATTAAAAGCAATTGGGCTTTCCCCTATCAATAATATAGTTGATGCAACAAACTATGTTCTACATGATTTAGGTCAACCGCTTCATGCTTTTGATGCAGTGAAAATAAAAGGAAATAAAATTGAAGTTAAAACTGTTAAAGATGGTACAAAATTCACAACACTCGATGGTGTTGAAAGAACGTTATCTGATGAAGATTTAATGATTTGTGATTCCGAAAAAGCAATGTGTATTGCTGGTGTTTTTGGTGGTATAAATTCAGGTGTTTCAGAATCAACTACAAGCATATTTTTAGAAAGCGCCTATTTCAATCCAGTAAGTATTCGTAAATCGGCAAAAAGACATGGATTAAATACAGATGCATCTTTTAGATTTGAACGAGGGATTGACCCTAATCTAACAGAGTTTGCTTTAAAACGTGCCGCTCTTTTAATACAGGATATTGCTGGTGGAGAAATTACTAGTGATATTGTTGATATTTATCCTAATAAAATTGAAGATTTTCAAGTTCGATTAAGTTTCGATAACGCCAAAAAACTAATTGGTGAAGAAATCCCAAGAGACATTATTAAACGCATTTTAACTTCTTTAGAAATAAAAATAAACAATGTTACCGAAACTGGTTTAGGTCTAACCGTTCCTTCCTATAGAAATGATGTACAAAGGGAAGCTGATATTATTGAAGAAATTTTAAGAATTTACGGTTACAATAACATTAATACTACCGATAAATTAAATGCTTCAATTTCAAGTACTTCAAAATTTGAAGATCATAAAATTCAAAATATAGTAGGGAACCAATTAGTATCGCAAGGGTTTTACGAAATATTGGCTAATTCGTTAACCACTCCAAATTACATCAGTCTTAGTGAACAATTAAAGGAAGAGCATAATGTAACTATTTTAAATCCCTTAAGTAATGACTTATCAGTAATGAGGCAATCATTACTTTTCTCTGGTTTAGAAGTTGTTTCTTATAATTTAAACAGAAAGCGTTTAGACTTGAAACTATTTGAATTTGGTAAAACATATCATAATTTTGAAAATAACCGTGAAGAACACAAGCATTTAACCTTATTTGCTTCTGGAAATCAAAATAATGACACTTGGATTTACGCAAATAAAAAAAGTGATTTTTTCTTTATGAAAGGAATCATTTGTGCAATTTTAGAACGTTTGGGAATCAATAGAGTTCAAGAATCTCCAATAAGTAATGATTTATTCAGTGAAGGATTAGAAATAGGATTGGGCAAAATGAAGCTTGTTGACTTTGGTTTGGTTAAAAAACCTATTTTAAAACATTTTGATATTTCGCAAGAAGTTGTTTTTGCGGATTTTAATTGGGAATCTATACTTGATATTATAAAACGTAACAAAATTACATTTAAAGCTATTGCCAAATATCCAGAGGTTCGCCGTGATTTTGCTTTGCTTTTAGATGACAATGTAAGTTTTAAAGACATTCATAGTATTGCAAATAAAACAGAAAGACAATTGCTTAAAAAAGTGAGTCTGTTTGATGTTTACCAAGGTAAAAACTTACCACAAGGCAAAAAGAGTTATGCTGTTAGTTTTACATTACAAGATGAAAACAAAACACTTACCGATAGTCAAATTGATAAAATAATGAAAAATCTTCAGGGCAATTTTGAAAAAGAACTTGGAGCAGAACTCAGATAACAAACAACAGTTTGCAATATTATTTGATTACAGACACAAAAAAAGCCTTTCAATAAATTGAAAGGCTTTATCTTTTTGGGTGGAAGACCGGGTTCGAACCGGCGACCCTTGGTACCACAAACCAATGCTCTAACCAGCTGAGCTACAACCACCATGTAGCGCATTTTTGAATGCGTGTGCAAATGTAACTGATTTCAGTTTTTCTACAAAGATTTTTATTAATATTTTAAAAGGAATTTTAAATACTTCAGTAAATCAATAAATTAGAAAAAACTTTGTTACTAATTTTTAATTATTCAACTTAATTATACGTACTATTTCAAATTAAATAAACTCTCAACAGCAATATTTCTATCAACAGTAAAACCTTCCCCATACTCCACTCCTATTAATCTTCCCATATCAATAGCTCTGTTTTTTATATTTTCTGTAAAATTTTTTGTTGCAATTGGAGTAATTGGTTCTTTACTATTGGCATCGTAAAATTGCGTTTTATAAGCCATTACAGAATCCATTTTAATGTCCATAAAACCAGAAACATCTACAATGATGTCCGGTTCAAGGTTCTTCCATTGTATATAATGGTAAACTTGTTTAGGTCTCCATGGTTTTTGCAACTTTCCTTCATCATCTTTTGTCTCAATTTTTAACAATCCGCTTAAAAAACAAGCATCACAAACTAACTGGCTTCCTTTTGCATGGTCAATATGTCTGTCTTCAATAGCATTACAGATAACAATTTCTGGTTGATATTTACGAATCATTTTAATCACTGCTAATTGATGCTCTTTATCATTTTTAAAGAACCCGTCAGCAAACTTCATATTGACTCTAATATCAACTCCTAAAATATTTGCTGCATTTTGAGCTTCCTCAAACCTTGTTTTTTCATTACCTCTTGTTCCTAGTTCGCCTTGTGTTAAGTCAATAATACCAACTTTTTTTCCATTAGTAATTTCTTTAGCTAAAGTAGCGGCACAACCTAACTCTACATCATCTGGATGAGCACCAATGGCGAGAATATCTAATTTCATATATTATAATTTTATTAAACCCTAAAAAGAGCAATACAAAAGTCAATAATTATTGCAAAATAATTTACTACTTGATGTTTTTTTATTCAATAATCATCATTTTTTTTATTAGAATATCAATTAAAGTTTAAATTTTCATACAAAATAAACAAGTTTAATAATAACTCAATAATTCTATTACGTTTTCGCTAATTTTTTTAAAATTTAATTATCAAAAATTTTGATAATTATTGAAAAATGAGGCACTTAAGTGAATTATGATATTTGTCATAAATAAAAGCATTCATGCTCTGTAATTTTATAATGTAAAAAAAATAATTAATTACAGAGGCCAAGAAAAGGGCAATTAATACAAATTAAAAACTTAAACAACATGAATGAATCAGCAACCTTATTAAATACAAACTTGGAAAAGTATGGTTTAAAAAATGTTAATGCACATTGGAATTTATCACCAAAAGAGCTTCAAAAAATTGCAGTTGAAAAAGAAGGTGGTGTAGAAACAGAAAACGGTACTTTAGCTATTTATACTGGAAAATTTACTGGAAGATCTCCTCAAGATCGTTTTATAGTTAAGGATGATTACACTAAAGATAGGGTTTGGTGGGGTAACATTAACAAACCTGTTTCTCCAGAAAATTTCGAAAAATTAGAAAATGAAATATTAAATTATCTTTCAGGAAAAGAAATTTACGCTAGAGACGCTGCAGTATGTGCTGATCCTAAATACAGAATGAATGTTAGAACCATTACAGAATATGCTTGGTCTAACCTATTTGCTTACAACATGTTCTTACGTTTAGATCCTGTAGAATTAGAGAGTTTTGAAGAAGATTGGTTGGTACTTTGTGCTCCAGGTTATGTGTGTCCTGATCCTGCAGCTTATGGTATTCGTCAAGGTAATTTTTCTATTTTAAACTTTACTAAAAAAATTGCATTAGTAGGTGGTTCTGCTTATACTGGTGAAATTAAAAAAGGTATTTTCTCTGCTTTGAACATGATTTTACCTACTGATAAAAATGTATTACCAATGCACTGTTCTGCAAACTATGGAGAAGAAGGAGATACTGCTATTTTCTTTGGTCTATCTGGAACAGGAAAAACAACTTTATCTGCAGATCCAAATCGTAAATTAATTGGTGATGACGAACACGGATGGACTGCTGAAAATACAATATTCAATTTTGAAGGCGGATGTTATGCAAAAGTGATTGATTTAACAGAAGAAAAAGAACCAGACATTTTTAGAGCTATTAAACCTGGGGCCTTATTAGAAAATATAGTATTCAAAAAAGGAACCAAAGAAGTTGATTATATTGATGGAACTATTACTCAAAACACGAGAGTAAGTTACCCAATTGATCACATAGACAATATTCAAGTACCTTCTTACGCAGGAAATCCTAAAAACATTTTCTTCTTAACTGCAGATGCTTTTGGTGTATTGCCTCCAGTTTCTAAATTAACACCTGGTCAAGCTGCATACCATTTTATTTCTGGTTATACAGCAAAAGTTGCAGGAACTGAAGCAGGAATCACTGAACCAGTACCATCATTCTCTGCTTGTTTTGGAGCACCATTTATGCCATTACACCCAACTGTATATGCTGAAATGTTAAGTAAAAAAATGCAAGATGCTGGTGTAAATGTTTGGTTAATCAATACCGGATGGAGCGGTGGACCTCACGGAGTTGGTTCTAGAATTAAATTGAAATATACACGTGCTATGATTACCTCTATTTTAAAAGGTGAATTAGATAACGTAGAATTCCATCAACACCCAATCTTTGGTTTATATATGCCTAAATATTGTCCAAATGTGCCTATTGAGATTTTAGATCCAATAAACACTTGGCTACAAAAAGGTGGATATATTAGTAAAGCCATTCAATTAGCACATTCATTCCACTTAAACTTTGAAAAATTTGCTAATGAAGCTTCACAACAAATTATGGAAGGTGGTCCACTAATTGATGAACACCACCATTTAGAAGAACACATATAATAGATTAGTTTAAAAAAAGAAGGGAGCTTAAAATGATAAGCTCCTTTTTTTATTTCCATTTAAATTTCAATGACAACTAAAAGACTCTTTATATTAGTACTTGTCTTTATTACACAATCTTACGCACAAGTTAACACAAAAAACAAGTTTGGTTCATGGTATATATATGATGGTACACACGCCATTTCAAACAAGGTGAGTTTTAAAACCGGTGTACAATTTCGTTTTTTTGAACCAACAAGTAATTTTAACCTCATGCTGCTTTCTTCAGGAATCAATTACATTTAACACCTAAAACTTCGATTACATTAAATTATAGTCATTTAGATGTTGACAGAAGCATAGAAGCTACTGGAGAAACCCATCTATTTGAAAATAGATTATACGAACAGATATGCTATAAACATAATATTGATTATTTAACAATTACAAATAGATTAAGGCTTGAAAACAGATTTTTGAATGATTTGGATAAAAATACAACCCTTAATAGAATTCGCTATCAACTTGGGGCTTCGGTAAATCTGAATAAATCGTTGTTTGTTTTAATTAATGATGAGGTTTTTGCCAACTTAGAAAGCAAAGTGTTTACAGAAAACCGTTTTTACACAGCCCTTGGAATTCACATTTCAAAATTCAATAATATAGAATTGGGTTATTTGAATCAAAAAATAAATGGTGCTTTTATAAATAGACTTCAAGTAGTTATTAATATTAAAACCAATCGTTATAAAGCCTAAAATTAGAAATCAATTTCCTTTTAAAGCTTTCTCAATCCTTTTATCGGGAATAAGCCAAATAATTGCGACTGAAATGTAAACAGCACCAGAAATCCATATATTATAAAAAGCGCTCAAACTACCAATAATATATAGTATTGGAGACATTTTTCCTTTTAAGTCTTTGCCAAGAGCCTTTACTAATATAGACTCGTTTCCATGGCTTTTTATTATTATGGTTTGCAAAATCCAATAAGCAATTGAAGCAAAAAGCAATATAATACCATATAAAAATACAGAAGCAATGGTAAAATGGTTTTCACCCATCCAGCCTGTTACAAATGGTATAATAGATAACCAAAACAATAGATGCATATTTGCCCAAAGCATTCTTCCGTTAACTTGCTTAACGGTTTGCATCATGTGATGATGATTATTCCAATAAATTGCTAAATAAATAAAGCTTAAGACGTAGCTGCTAAAAATAGGCAGTAATGGTTTCAAATCTTCAAAATTCCCTCCATGAGGAACTTTCAATTCTAAAACCATAATTGTTATGATTATGGCCAAAACCCCATCGGTAAATGCTTCTAAACGTCCTTTTGTCATCAAATTAATGTTTTATAAATTACTAATTTATAAATTTAATCTGAACAAAAACAAAGTAAGTTAAGCATCAAGCTAAACCTTGATGCTTATTGATTGTTTTAATTACTTTTTCAAGTATTTAATATATTTTCTGTAAGCAAAATAGCCAACAATAGCTAAAAATAAAACAGCGCCAACTATAAATTTAACACTCACTATTTGATCACCACTGGCATAAGAATGCAATCCTGCTAAATAAAAATTAACCCCGAAATAAGTCATCATAATACTTGAATAGGCTGCTACAGACATAAGATTAAAAAACCAACGTCCTCTTAAACCTGGAACCAATCGCATATGAATTACAAAAGCATAAACCATAATACTTATAAGAGCCCAAGTTTCTTTTGGATCCCAGCCCCAATAACGTCCCCAACTTTCATTGGCCCACATACCTCCTAAAAAGTTCCCAATTGTTAACATAACTAAACCAACTGTTAAGGACATTTCGTTAATTATTGATAGTTCATTGATGTTAACTATCATTTTTTCTTTATTCTCTTTATTAGTGAATATCATTAAGAACAAAGCAACTAATCCTAATATCATCCCTAATGTAAACGGCCCGTAACTAGCAACAATCACAGCTACGTGAATCATCAACCAATAACTGTTTAAAACTGGTTGTAAATTAGCAATTGCAGGATCCATCCAGTTCCAATGTGCCACCATTAATATCATTGAAGCAACAAATGCAGTTGATGCAATAGTAAGATCACTTTTTCTACCAAACAATAAACCAAATAACATAGTTGCCCAAGCAACATAAATCATGGATTCGTAAGCATCACTCCAAGGCGCATGACCAGATATATACCAACGAGCAATCAAACCTGCTGTATGAAGAATAAATAATAAAAGGATTGAAATTTTAAATATATTAATCAATACTTTTAGTAGCTTACTTTTGCTTTTAAAAATCTGAATTATAAGAATTATAAAAAGTAAAGAACCTGCGTACATATACCAACTAAACAGTTTTTTAAAGATATCATACTTGTTATATAACACTTCGGTCTTTACTTTTTTATCACTCATCATTACTGATGCACCATACTGATGTTGAGTCTTTTTAAATGCATTTAAAAGTTTATCTGCTTCTTTAAAATTTCCAGATTGTTTAGCTTCATTTAAAGTCATTAAATATGCTCTAAAACCATTGTTGATAAAATTAGCATATAAAGAATCCTTTATATTGTAATTTTTGGTTCTAAATTCTGTTGAAGAAGTCCATTTATTATTAGCATCATCTGGAATAGGAAATATTTTAAGAGATCTACCTTCAATGGTATTATATAATAAATTTACACGTTGATCAGCTTCTTTAAATTCTTTTTGAAAAGCATTTGGTACTTGAGCTTTATAAGCCTCATCAAGAAACGGAGCTAATTTATATTCTCCCTTTTCTGTAAAAAAATCGGCTAGTGTAGCAAACTTTTCTTCTTTAGGAAGACCAATTAAATGTCTAATTGAATCTGCTTTTTGAAGTTTTAAATAGATGATTGGTGTATTGTACCATAACATTGGGCTTTCTTGTATAGATAGAAATACCTGATTAGCATCAAACTCTTCATATGCATCATTTTTGCTTAATTTTCTAAGCATTTCTGAGGCATATGTATTAATCGGCATCATTCTTCCACTAAGGTCTTGAATAACTAAATGTCCGAATTTATCGGCATGTTTCTTTGGCGTTATGTTAGCCTTTAAAACAGAATCTATTTGAGTTTTTGTTGGTTTTGAATGATTATGACCATCATTTTCAGAGTGTCCTTGGGAAAATGCATTCAATCCAAAACAAAATAAAAGAATAGCAAGAAACTTTGATTTTTTAGATTTAATTGCATCCAATTGATTTTTAAGGAAATCAAAACGTGTATGCTTAGTAAATAAAATAGCCAATAGTCCAAAGAATAACATAAAATATCCAATATAAGTAACCCATGTTCCCCAAAAATCATGGTTTACAGATAATACAGTTCCTTTTTCATCTTGATCAAAACTAGATTGAAAAAAACGATAACCTCTGTGATCAAGGATGTTATTCATGAAAATTTTATAATCAAAATCACCTTTTTCTTTATCAAATACTGTTACCTTACTTGAATACGAAGAATATCCTCTTTCTGTCCCAGGGTAACGTTCAGCTTCAAAATCATTTAATTTAATTGAAAATGGCAGTTCAAGTACTTTTGCACCATATTGTAGATTTATGTCCAACCCTCCTATTTTAACCTTTTTAAAAGCATTATTTGAGCCTTTACCTCCTAGTACGCCAACTGTTTTAGTTTCTCCATTTGTTGTTATTTTAAGCAACAAACCGTCTTCATCAAAAGTGTTTAACATTTGAGATTTTTTAACCAAATCAAATTTACCCTTAATAACTGGTTTAGGGAATACCATTTGAAAATTACCAATAACATATCTAGATCTTAAATGTAAAGGCTGAATACTATCTTTAACCAAATCACCTTTAGCCATGGTTGCCATGGTCATGTATTCTCCATCAAATGGTGATTCAATAAAAATACCATCGTCATTATTAGTAATATTTATGGCTCCCTTAGTAGGAGAATTAAGTGAAAACAATACATTATGAATAATCATTATCTGTCCTTCTTTCAAGAAATGATTATGAGCACCACCATCACTGGCTTCAACTATTTTTAAATAATTATCACCTGCTTCATCTGGAACAATATCTTCTTCTGCTCCCTGTAAAAACTTCTCTAATTCGATTTTAACCGGTTGCTGATCGTACTTCGTGTTAATTGAAAACTTATTATTTAGTCTTGGCGAAAAATCTACCTCTTTTTCAATAGGCAAACGTTGCGCAACGCCATCAATTTTATAATCACCATCAATATAGACTGTTAGATATGTTTTTTGAGTTAAGAATTTGTTTTCGGTGGCTCCTTCTCGTATAGCCATCATGCCTTCAAAACTTGTATATCTTGTTATAAACGCACCTAAAAGAATAAAAACAAAGGCTAAATGCAATAAAAATGTTGCCCATTTTTCTTTCTTATAAAGTTTGTATTTAAAAATATTACCTGCAAAATTTATTACAAAAAACACTAAAATAGCTTCAAACCACCAAGCATTATAAATTAATGTTCTTGTAAAAGGCGTTGGAGATGTTTTTTGTCCGGCATCTAAAAATGTTCCAGCTATCATTGCTCCTGCAAATACTAGGAATAAAACTGCGGTTAATCGGGTTGAAAAAAGAATTTTGGATATTTTGTTTAACATGGTGATTGATATCTATTAAAAGTTCAACAAATTTATGGCATTTAGTTTATTTAGAAATGATATAAATCATAAAAAACTTCTTAAAATTTTATTTTTAAATGCTCATTTTTGTCTTGCTTCAAAAATTTTAAGGTATAAAAATGTACTCATCTTTCTAGCACGTCTTTTTGCGTTTTCGGCATAATCACCAACAAATAATTCGTCAATGGTTTCAAACCAAAGGTTTATCCAAATACCAAAATGTAATTCAGAAATTGAGTTATTGTTATTTTGATCTACTTTTGCATGAGCTTCTAATGGATTTCCTAAATATTTGGTTTTTAAAAATAAATTTGATTCCCAAAAAGTTGTTAATCTATTTAAATGTTCATCCCAATCCTTAATAGCTTCATTAAAAAAAGGAGCTAATAATTCATTTTTTCTAACTTTATCATAAAATGATGAAACCAACAAAAAAACGTCTTCACGAGTTTTAATATCTTTTTTTTCCATATCAAACAAAGATACATGAATAGCTTTTATATAACACAATACTTACTTATTTTAGCATTATGATTTCTGTAGTTATTTTAGGCGCTGGAAATGTTGCCACACACTTATTTAAAGCTTTCAATAAGGCTGAAAATATAATTGTAAATCAATGGTTTAATAGAAATTTAAAATCTATTGATTATTATAAAAACTTGGTTGAGGTAACAGATAACCTATCCAATTTAAAAGAAGCAGATGTTTATATTATAGCTGTTAGTGATGATGCTGTTGCAAAAGTTTCTGCTCAACTCCCATTTGAAAACAAGCTTGTAGTCCATACTTCTGGAAGTGTTGGTTTGTATGATTTAGATAAAAAACTTCATCGTGGCGTATTTTATCCGCTTCAAACTTTTAGTAAAGAAGCAGAAATAAATTTTTCAAATGTGCCCATTTGTATTGAAACAGCAAGCAAAGAACACTTTAGTATATTGAAGCTTTTAGCGGAATCCATTGGAAGTACTAGTTACAGAGTTAATAGCGATCAAAGAAGCTCTTTGCATTTAGCGGCTGTATTTGTAAACAATTTCACAAATCATTTATACAGAATTGCACACGAAATTACAGAAGCAACGAGCACTGAATTTGATATATTAAAACCCCTTATTTTAGAAACAGCCAATAAAGTTCAAACCATTTCGCCATACATGGCTCAAACGGGTCCAGCAAAAAGGAATGACAAAAAAACAATAAAGAAGCATTTAAAAAAATTAGAAGGTTCTGAACATAAAGCTATTTATGAACTATTAACCAAATCAATACAAAAAACCCATGGAGGAAAAAAGCTATAAAGAATACCTGCAACATATTACTACTTTTATTTTTGATGTAGATGGTGTATTAACAGACGGTACCGTACTAATCACAGATAAAGGAGACTTGCTTAGAAAAATGAGTGTTAGAGATGGATACGCCATTAAAACTGCCGTAGATTTAGGATATAATTTTTGCATTATAACTGGTGGTTCAGATAAAGGTGTTAGTTCAAGATTAAAAGGATTGGGCATAAAAGATATTTATCTGGGTTCACATAATAAAATTGAGCATTTCAACGAATATGTTGAAAACAACAATATTAAACCTGAAAATGTGCTCTATATGGGTGATGATATTCCAGATTTACCTGTGATGAAATGTGTGGGATTACCATGTTGCCCACAAGATGCAGCACCCGAAATAAAGAGTATTTCTAAATACATTTCCCATAAAAATGGTGGTTTTGGAGCGGTTAGAGATGTTATTGAACAGGTTTTAAAAGTTCAGGAAAAATGGAATAAAAATTATGATGCTAAAGTATGATTAAAACAATAAAATCATGACTAGTTTTTTAAATCTTATCCGTTGGAAAAACCTGTTAATGATTGCTTTAGTTCAAATTCTAATTAAGTATGGTCTTTTGCTTCCTTTTGGTATAAGTACTTCTCTAAATGTTTTAGAATTTTCACTATTGGTATTTTCAACTCTTTGTATCGCAGCCGGAGGAAATATTATTAATGATATTTATGATATTGATACCGATGTTATTAACAAACCAGATAAAATAGTTATAGGCAAATTAATTTCAGAAAAAACAGCTTATAACCTGTTTATTATACTCAATGTTTTAGGTGTTGGCTTAGGATTTTTTGTTTCTTATGCCGTTGGTAAAAGTGAATTGTTTTCAATTTTTGTAGTTGTATCCGCACTACTCTATGTATATGCCAGTTATTTAAAACAAATGTTTTTAATTGGAAACATAATTATTTCTGCTTTAGTTGCTTTGAGCATTATAATCGTTGGGATTTTTGAATTAATTCCAGCAATAACAACACAAAACCAAGGTATTCAATTAGCTTTTTTCAGAATTCTGCTAGACTATGCTTTGTTTGCTTTCATTATAAATTTAATTCGCGAAATAACTAAAGACATAGAAGATTTTGATGGCGATTATAAATCTGGAATGCATACATTACCTATTGTTATTGGCAAGGAAAAAGCTTCAAAAGTTTTATTTCTATTATCTTTTATTCCTTTAGGAACAGTAATTTATTATGTTAACAGTAATCTTTACAAACAACCAATTGCTGTCATCTATTTTTTGATTTTTATAATAGCTCCTCTTATTTATTTAAGCATATTAATTTTTAATGCTAAAACAAAAAAGGATTTTCATGTTATTAGCAACCTTCTTAAATTAGTTATGTTGTTTGGAATGTTATCAATTTTGTTATACAAAATCATTTTAATACCATAATGCTAAACGAAAAATTAAAAGACCATCATATTATTTTAGCTTCTGGGTCACCTAGAAGACAATCTTTTTTTAAAGATTTAGGTTTAGATTTTGAAATTAGGTTAAAACCTGTAATTGAAGAATACCCATTAAGATTACGTCATTTTGAAATAAGTGATTACTTAGCTCAATTAAAGGCTTTGCCTTTTAAAGATGATTTAAAAGACAAAGAAGTACTTATCACCAGTGATACTATTGTTTGGCATAACAACAAAGCTTTAGGAAAACCTATTGATGAAAACGATGCATTTGATATGCTGAAATCAATCAGTAATGCTACGCACGAAGTTATTACGTCTGTTTGTTTTACTACAAAAACAACGCAAAAAACTTTAAGCGATGTTACTAAAGTGACTTTTAAAAACCTTACAGATGATGAAATTAATTATTACATAAAGACCTGCAAGCCATTTGATAAGGCTGGAGCCTATGGTATTCAAGAATGGATTGGACAAATAGGTGTTACTAAAATTGAAGGCTCATATTTTAATGTTATGGGGTTACCTGTACACCTTGTATATAAAGTGCTTTCAGAAATCACTAAATAAAAACCAAAAACCAGCGTATATTTATGTTGGTTAATATTTTTAAAAATGAAAACAACATTCGACGCCTATTTTTGGGAAATAATAAACACAGTTATTGTTATATTATTTTTTATCCTTTTAAATTTTATACTGAAAAAGGTTTTAAAAGGAGTTGGAAAAAGAAGTAATATAAACATTGCAAGGGTAAAACTTATAAACCGATACATTACCGTTACCTTGATTTTAATTGCTTTATTAATTGAAGCCTTTGTACTTGGTGCAGAACGCGATCAAATTGCTTTGGTGTTTTCTTCTGTCTTTGCAGTAGTAGGTATTGCTTTATTTGCTATTTGGTCAATTCTAAGCAACATAACATCTGGCGTTATTATGTTTTTCTCCTTTCCTTATAAAGTAGGCGATAAAATAATGATACATGATAAAGATTTTCCTTTAGAAGCCATCATTGAAGACATTGGAGCTTTCCAACTTCATTTAAGACTAGACAATGGCAACCTAGTTACCTATCCTAATAACCTCATGTTGCAAAAAGCCGTCACTCTTGTTCAAAAAGATGCAATTGATGAAGAGTACGATTAAAACGCTATATTTATAACATCAACAGTGTTATGGCAAAAAATAGAACTTCAAAATACAATAAGAAAATTGGTTTAAGTCCTGGATCCGTTATTTATACAGGAGACAAGGAAACACAAAATCTCTCCATTGAGTCCTTTGATTATAACAGTGAATCTGTTGATGAGAAAACACACGGTCAAATTGAAGATGTTTTTCATTTTAAAACAACTAAATCTGTTAGCTGGGTAAATATCAATGGATTAAATCATGTGGATGCTATTGAAAAAATAGGTGCTCATTATAATTTACATCCGCTAACGCTTGAAGACATTGTAAACACGTCTCACAGGCCAAAACTAGATGACTATGATAATTACGTGTTCGTTGTTTTAAAGATGCTTTATTATGACAAAGACGAACAAGTTATTACCGAACAGGTTAGTTTTATTCTTGGAGAAAGTTATGTGTTAAGTTTTCAGGAAGCTGAAGGAGATGTTTTTAATACTGTTAGAGAACGCATTAGATACGCGAAAGGACGTATTAGAACATTAGGTCCTGATTATTTATTATACGCATTAATTGATGCAGTAACAGATCATTATTTTATAGTGATTGAAACTCTTAGCAATAAAATTGAAGATCTGGAAGACAATTTATTCAATGGATTTTCACAAGAAGAAATAAGCCAGCAAATTCAAAATTTAAAACGAGAAGTTTTAAAAGTTCGTCGCGCCATTTTTCCTTTACGAGAGATTATTAGTAAAATTGAAAAGAATGAAAACAATTTTATAAAAGATAAAACCATACATTATTTTAGAGATATTTACGATCATGTCGTTCAAATTTCAGAGAATATTGAAATTTACAGGGAGATGATTTGGGGCCTTATGGATATGTACATGACTACTATAAGCAATAAGATGAATGAAGTTGTGAAAGTGCTAACTATAATTTCAACCATTTTTATTCCTCTTACTTTTATGGCTGGTATCTATGGTATGAACTTCGATAATATTCCCGAGCTCCATTACAAATATGCTTATTTCGTTTTATGGGGCATCATGATTATTTTATTTCTTTCCATGTTATATTATTTCAAAAAGAAAAAGTGGTTTTAATTTTAAAACCCATATACTATATTTTCTAAGATATTTCTTAATAATCACTGCAATCTAACAAATTATTCCCTCATAATTAATTGATTTATAGCAAATAAATTGTAAATTTAATAGCTTTTCAACCATCCGATATGAAAGATTTTAAGTTTTATGTCAAAAGCTTTCATAAATAAAATAGAGCAAATTATTTTATCTAACCTTGAAAATGAAAAATTTGGTGTCAGTGAATTAGCTAAGGAAATCAACTTGAGTCGTTCTCAGATACTTAGAAAAATAAAATCATCGATAGGTAAATCTGCCAATAATTATATTCGAGAAATACGATTAAGGGAGGCTGTAAGACTTATTTTAAATACTGAACTTACAGCATCTGAAATTTCATATAAAGTTGGTTTTCGCAGCCCTTCCTATTTTAATAAATGCTTTTTAGATTATTACAATCAAACACCAGGCGAATTTAAGAAAACCCATGAAGACGATAGAACATTTGATTTTAGTTTAGTTGAACAACCTGAACAAAAAAAAACAAAGAAAAAATGGGTTTTGATTTCTACGATTCTTCTTATTGCTATTTTGGCTACCGGATTATATAACAAAAATAAAGATGCAAACAATAAGGTCGTCAAAACATCTCAACCTCCAAATGTATCAATTGCTGTATTACCAATAGATGATTATTCAGAAAACAGAGATTACGACTATCTTGCTTCTGGGATAACAGAAGCCATCAATCTAGAGTTATCTAAAAACAAATCCATCCGTGTCATTTCAAGAGGCTCCTGTGAAAGATTTAAAGATAACAACAATCTATCATATGGAGAAATTGCAAAAGAATTAGGAGTGACTTTACTTCTGGGAGGATCGGTATTTCCAAATAATGATAGTTTGCTTGTTGTTGCCCAATTAATTAAACCTTTTCCTAAAGAGCAACATGTTTGGTCTAACAATTATCACCATAGCACCAAAAACATATTGCAATTGGTTCAAAATATTTCAAGTGAAATTGCAAACGAAATTTCTACGACTTTAACAAGTAATGTGTCTGGAGAAAAAGTCTATAAAATAAATCCTGAAGCTTACACATTATATTTAAAAGGAAAGCATTTATGGTATACACAAAAAACGCAGTACAAATCGTTGGTTAATGCTAAAGAATATTTAGAAGAATCCATTAAAATTGATCCGAATTTTGCACCTGCATATGTAACTTTAACAGAAACTTACATTGCCTTAAATAAATTATTGGGAGATAATAATGAAAGAATATCTAACCGGGAAAATGCAAGAAAAACAATAGACATCGCCTTTGGTTTAGATGATGCGTTGGCCGAAGCTTATTTTACAAAAGGTAATCTGGTTGGAAAATTTGATTGGAATTGGGAGAAAATGAAAGCACTCACTGAAAAAGGTTTAGTTCTCGACCCTAACAATGCTAGAGGACATCAAATATTATCAAATTATTATACCATAAAAGGCAACTATCAAAAAGCAATTGAAGAGGCTTTAATAGCAGAATCTTTAGATCCGTTAAATCCAGCCACAGGATGTTTAGTTGCAGAAAGATATTATATTTCAAGGGATTTTGACCAATCAATAAAAGAGTATAACGAGGTTTTAGAGTTAGAACCAGATTACGGTTTTGCACTAAATGGCATTGGGTATGCTTATTTTCAAAAGGGAAACCTTGATGAAACATTCCATTCGTGGAGAAAGCTTCAAACCATTATGCAAAATGATTCTCTTGGTACATATTATGATAATAATGGCCTTGAGAAAGGTTTATTTTATTACATAGATAAAGCTAAATTAAATACACCTGGATTTTGTTCAAATCCGGCAGTAATTTCATCTATCCAGATGATGGTAAATGAAAATTTTGATGCGCTTCAATACATTAAGATTGCCTATGACAATAAAAATGAAGATTTACCAATAATGATAACGTATCCTGATTTTTATCCTCTTCATAAAAATGCTCAATTTAAAGAATTAGCTCATAAAATGCGAATTGTTTTTCCAAATTAATACTCATTTTCAAATGCTAATATGGTGCTTTTAAAAAGTTAAAAAAATGCATGCGTCAAAATTTAAAACAATTTTAAAAAAATGAAAGAATTTGCTTCATGGTTGATATGTTGATATTGATATAAAAATTGAACTTTATATCATAACAATAAAACTAAATATCATGAAAAGATTTGTATTAATTTCAGCAAGTTTTGCTTTGTTTTTATTTTTTACATCATGTAATAATGAACTTATTGATGATCCTGTAAACAATATGAAATCAGAAAATATGACCGCAAAAACAAACGATAATCTCACAGGATTTGATGAATGGGGATTTAACTTTAAAGCTCACCTTTTTAATAGTTACCTAATAAATGCCATGTTAGGCGACCCTGCTTTTGAAGGTATGCCACATTACAGACAACCTGGTTTGGTTTATCATGGCGAAGGACCACAATTCTGGGAAGACCTTGTAGCTCAATATCCATATTTTCCACAAATAATGCCAGCCGGCCTTCTAGAGTGCAAACTGGAAATGAAATGGAATGATGCAATGTTAAATTCAAAAGGAACATATCCAATTACTTGGTTTGATACAGATGCATGGATCATGTTTAAATATAAAATGAACACAGAAACCGAAAGATGGAGTCAAGTACGCAAGTTAGTTTCTATATCAACAGGAGATGAACTTATTGATGGTATTTGGTACAATTCAGAAGGGCAAGAAATTGGAAAACAATCTTATTATTGGAGTGATACACTTATCATTAAACAAGTAATAAATACTGGAGATAATATGTATGTTCCAGCAGTTATGCCAGACGATTATGTTTGTCCAAATTGGGTTGGATTTGGTAATATTTAAATAAAGGATTTTATTTTTATAAACTATTATCTTTTGTGGTTTCCAACCAAAAAACAACCATTTACTTTGTTTGCAATGAGTAAAAAAGCTAATTGATTACCATAGCTTTTTTACTCATTCATATTTATTTAGCAACTAAACTATTATAACAAACAACAAAAAAATATTAATTATCAAATAAATTTAATTTTCAAACAATTCGTTAAAGAAACATTAAAAGCATTAACTTAGGTAGTATCTTTTTCTATATTTGGATAATTCCAAACTAACAAATAATGCATAAAAAAATACTATATCTACTTTTAATATTCTCTTTTCCTTTCTTACAACAAGCACAACAACCCAAAAAACCAAATGCTACAGAAATTTTTGAATCTATTCAGAAATTAAATTTTTTAGGCTCTGTTATGTATATTGCCGCTCATCCAGATGATGAAAATACACGCCTTATCTCATATTTATCTAATGAAGTAAAAGCTCGAACAGCATATTTAGCCTTAACAAGAGGTGATGGCGGGCAAAACCTAATTGGCCCGGAAATTAGGGAATTATTGGGTGTTATAAGAACAGAAGAATTATTAGAAGCACGTAAAATTGATGGTGGAGAACAATTTTTTACAAGAGCTAACGACTTTGGATTCTCAAAACATCCAGATGAGACTTTAGCTATATGGAACAAAAATGATGTTTTAAGTGATGTTGTTTTAGCCATCAGAAAATTTCAACCTGATATCATTATCAACCGGTTTGACCATCGAAGTCCAGGAGCCACACATGGGCATCATACCAGTTCTGCCATGTTAAGTGTAGAAGCATTTGATTTATCAAATAACGCTTCGGTATACCCTGAACAACTTAAGCAAACCAGTTTATGGCAACCCAGAAGACAATTTTTCAATACATCCTGGTGGTTTTATGGCAGTCAAGAAAAATTTGATCAAGCAGATAAAACAAATTTATTAAGTATCGACACGGGTGTTTATTTTCCCTTAAAAGGTTTAAGTAATCCAGAAATTGCTGCTTTAAGTAGAAGTAATCACAAATCACAAGGCTTTGGTAGTACTGGTAGTCGCGGCGAAGAATTAGAATATATAGAACTCATTAATGGCGATTTACCTATTGATAAATCAAACATTTTTGATGGTATTGACACCACTTGGAATCGAGTAAAAGGTGGAAATGCTATTGGAAATATCCTTTCAAAAGTAGAAACAGATTTCGATTTCACAAATCCATCAGCATCTATTCCTAAACTTTTAGAAGCATATAAATTAATTGAAAATTTAGAAGACGAACATTGGAGATCGGTTAAATCTAAAGAAATCAAGGATATTATTTATGCTTGTGCTGGCTTGTATTTAGAAGCAGTTGCTGATACAAACCATACAACAAAAAATTCTAAAGTAAATATAGCCGTAGAAATGATCAATAGAAGTAATACTAATATTGTATTTACTGGATTAACTTTAAAAGATGGTGATAGTAAGGAAGCTTTTAATAGCCTTGAATTAAAAAATAACAAAAAAGAGCAATTAAAAAGCACTATAGTAATTTCCAAAAACCAAGAACCAACAACGCCTTATTGGCTTACTAGTAAAGGAACTTTAGGGATGTATAAGGTAACTAATCCTAATTTAATTGGTTTACCTGAAACACCTATTGTTTATACCGCCACTTTTAAATTAGAAATAGACAACTCGCCTATTGAGTTTACAAAACCTATAGTTTTTAAAACAAACGATCCTGTGAAAGGAGAAGTTTACAAGCCCTTTGTTATCATTCCTGAAGCTTCAGCTAAAATTGCAGAAAAAGTCATCATTTTTGAAAATGATAAGCAAAAAGAAATCCCTATTATTGTTAAAGCTGGAGAAGATAATTTAGAAGGTTTTGTTTCAATTGCACATCCTAATGATTGGAATGTTTATCCAGAAAAACAGATTGTTTCTATAGCTCATAAAGGAGAGGAGCAAACAGTTATTTTCACAGTCATTCCACCAAAAAATCAAAGTGAAGGTTTAATATCACCTATGGTTCATATTGGAGATAATATTTATACACGAGAACTTATTGAAATAGACTATGACCATATTCCATTTCAAACTGTTTTATTGCCTAGCGAAAGTAAAGTAGTTAGATTAAGTATTCAAAAGAAAGGTGAAAACATAGCTTATATTGAAGGTGCTGGCGATGTGTTGCCAGAAAGTTTAAAGCAAATTGGTTACAATGTTGTTACCATTGCACCAAAAGATATTAATGCTGAAACATTAAACAGATTTGATGCCGTTGTAGTTGGGATAAGAGCCTATAATACGGTAGAAGATTTAAAGTATAAACAACAAATATTATTTGATTTTGTTGAGCAAGGTGGTAATATGATTGTGCAATACAACACAAATTCTAGATTACAAGTGGATAAATTAGCTCCTTATGATTTAACCCTTTCGAGAGATAGAGTTACCAATGAAAATTCTGAAGTTCGGTTTTTAAATCCTAATCACTCTTTATTAAATTATCCGAATAAAATCACTCAAAAAGATTTTGAAGGATGGACTCAGGAACGTGGATTATATTTCCCTGATAAATGGTCAAGTGACTTCACTCCTATTCTATCCATGAATGATAAAGGGGAATCTCCTAAAGATGGCAGTTTATTAGTTGCAAAATATGGTAAAGGTTATTATATCTACACTGGATTAAGCTTTTTTAGAGAATTTCCTGAAGGTGTAGCAGGCGCCTACAGATTGTTTGCTAATATGCTTTCAATTGGAAAAGAAGATATTAAGATTGAAGCAAAACTAAATGATTAATAATGACAGAAGAAAAGCAACCTAAACAACCTTGGCTTAAATTGTATTCTATTATTTTAATAGCTAATCTTGTTTATATTATTGCATTTTACTTAATCATGAAATCCTTTTAATTATGCAAATATTAAACTGGATTGATTGGGTTGTTTTAGCCG
Organism: Gaetbulibacter sp. M235; assembly: GCF_043876835.1. Taxonomy (NCBI): domain Bacteria; kingdom Pseudomonadati; phylum Bacteroidota; class Flavobacteriia; order Flavobacteriales; family Flavobacteriaceae; genus Gaetbulibacter; species Gaetbulibacter sp. M235. Next base: position 31,216 of record NZ_JBAWJZ010000011.1, on the reverse strand, counting down.
TTACATTATTAGCAATAGTAATTTATGGTACTTGGCAAACTCGTGGCAGTAAAAACGTTCAAGATTATTTAAAAGGTGGAAACACTTCTAAATGGTGGACTATTGGGTTATCAGTTATGGCTACTCAAGCCAGTGCTATTACCTTTCTATCAACACCTGGTCAAGCCTATAATGATGGAATGGGTTTTGTACAATTTTATTTTGGTTTGCCAATAGCCATGATTGTTATTTGTATGGTCTTTATACCTTTGTATCATCGACTTAAAGTTTATACTGCTTACGAATTTTTAGAAAATAGATTCGATTTAAAAACCAGAACTTTAACTGCAATTTTATTTTTAATTCAACGTGGGCTTTCAGCAGGAATAACCATTTTTGCACCAGCTATTATTTTGTCAATTGTTTTAGGCTGGGACTTACTAACCCTTAATATTGTTATTGGTTTTTTGGTGATTATATATACAGTTTCTGGCGGAACAAGAGCCGTAAACGTTACACAAAAGCATCAGATGATTGTCATTTTCGTTGGAATGCTAGTAGCTTTTTTCATAATTGTTTCTAAACTGCCTCAAGATATCACTTTTACTAAAGCACTTGATATTGCAGGAGCCAGTGGAAAAATGAAAATTCTTGATTTTAGTTTTAATTTAAATAATCGTTATACATTTTGGAGTGGTATTATTGGTGGGACTTTTTTAATGCTATCATATTTCGGAACCGACCAAAGTCAAGTACAACGCTATCTTTCAGGTAAATCAGTAAAAGAAATGCAATTAGGGTTACTTTTCAATGGTTTACTAAAAGTGCCCATGCAGTTCTTTATTTTATTGGTTGGTGTTATGGTGTTTGTATTCTATCAGTTTAATGAAGCTCCTTTGAATTTTAATCCAACAGCTACAGAACTGGTTTTAAATTCTGAATTTGCTTCAGATTATATAAAACTTCAAGAAGCACAAAAAGATAATTTTGAAAGCAAACAAATTGAGATTAAAAATTTCATTAATTCGGAAGCTTCAGAATCAACAATTGAATCAATTTCTAAAGCAAATCATATTAGTAAAAATATTTCAAATGAAGCCAAATTACTAATAGATAAAGTGGCAGAAAAACAAAATATCAAAGTTGAAAGTAATGATAAAGATTATGTCTTTATTCATTTCATTTTAAACAACTTACCTCGTGGATTAATAGGCTTGCTGTTAGCTGTTATATTAAGTGCTGCTATGTCTAGCACATCGAGTGAATTAAATGCTTTAGGGTCAACAACCACCATAGATTTATACAAAAGAAATACCAAGGAAAAAACAGAAGAGCAAATGGTGAAAGCATCAAAATGGTTCACATTTGCTTGGGGAATTATTGCTATTTGTGTTGCTTGTGTTGCTAATCTTGCCGAAAATTTAATTCAATTAGTAAATATTATAGGCTCCATTTTTTATGGAAATGTATTGGGTATTTTCTTCATCGCTTTTTTCTTCAAATATGTAAAAGGTCATGCTGTTTTTATGGCTGCTATTATCACTCAAATTATAGTTATTTCCTTATTTTTATTAAATGAACATGAAATAATTAATCTTCCTTTTTTATGGTTAAATTTTGTGGGTTGTATTATAGTTATTGCCATTTCATGCATAATTCAATTATTTTATAAAAATGACAAAAAAATCACAACATAAAACCATACGTTGGGGAATAATTGGTTTAGGAAGCATTGCTCATAAATTTGCCAAAGATTTACTAACTGTTAAAGATGCCCAATTATATGCGGTAGCTTCTCGTTCGCAAGAAAAAGCTAATGAATTTGCTTCTTCATACAACGCAATTAAAGCTTACAGTAGCTATGAAGATTTAGCTGAAGACCCAAATATTGATGCTGTTTATATTGCTACTCCTCATGTATTACATAAAGAAAACACTCTTCTATGCCTAAAAAAAGGGATTGCCGTTTTGTGTGAAAAGCCTTTTGCCATGAATTCAACTGAAGTTGAAGAAATGATTGCCTGTGCTAAAGCAAACGACACATTGCTTATGGAAGCACTTTGGACCTATTTTCTTCCTCATTATCAATATGTATTACAATTATTGAAAAACAAAACTCATGGAGATATTTTAAAACTAGAGGCTGATTTTGGTTTTTTTAGGGAGTTTAATAATGACGCTAGGCTTTTTAGAAAATCATTAGGTGGCGGAAGCCTTTTAGATATAGGCATCTACCCTATTTTTGCGGCTTTATCAACTTTAGGAAAACCAAAAAATATTGAAGCTAATGCTACATTTTTTGATAACGGAGCAGATTCTACGTGCAATATGGTTTTCAGTTATAAAAATGATGCAAAGGCCTATTTAAAAAGTTCTCTCCTTCAAAATTTACCTACTGAAGCCATTTTTTATTGTGAAAAGGCAACCATTAAAATCAACACCATGTTTCATATGCCAACAACAGTTTCAATAATTTTTGATGGCAAAGAAGATATAAAAGATTTTGGATACAATACTATTGGTTACAATTATGAAATCATTCATTTTAATGAACTTATCCAACAAGGAAAAACAGAAAGTCCTACCATGTCATTTGAATTCAGTAACCAATTAATTTCAATTTTAGATGCTGTAAGAGAATTAATAAAATTAGATTATCAATAACAAATAGATTGGAATTTATTACTTTTTGTTAATTTTATTTGTCTATTTGTAAAGTTTATTTTACTTTTGATTAATCAATTTAAAAATCGAACAGATGAAAACAAATTATTTATTACCAAACAAGTACAAGCCCTTTGGATGGGTTTTATTCATTATCGGATTAATTGGAGGTATTATTATTAGTGCCTATAATTTTGAATCAACTGGGCCCTCAATAAAGGTTCTATCTATTTACAGTGAATCATTTATTGATAGCGAAAATCATTTTTTTAAAATTATAGACAACGAAATTTTTGATGAAATTATAGCAATTTTAATCATTATAGGTGGGCTAATAGTTGGTTTTTCAAAAGAAAAAATTGAAGATGAATTTATTTTTAAACTTAGAAAAGACTCTTTAATCTGGGCCATTATTTTAAACTATTTAATTTTACTTTTCACAATAATATTTGTGTATGATATGGCTTTCTTTGATGTATTAGTCTATAATATGTTCACACCACTTATCTTTTTCGTAGTACGCTTTAACTTTTTAAAATTTAAATCTAATAGTCATGACGAATAATATTAAAGTGCAACGCGCCATACATAACATGACACAAGCAGATTTAGCCGAAAAAATAAGTGTTAGCAGGCAAACCATAAATGCTATGGAAAAAAACAAATACGTGCCATCAACCGTTCTTGCTCTTAAAATATCAAAGCTATTTAATGTTCCTGTAGAAGATATTTTTATTTTAGAAAATGAAGACTAGGAAACTTTCTGTAATAAGATAATTGTTGTTATTACGAACTACATAAAGTAATCTTTTTGATTGATTACTAAAAACATAAAGGTTGATTAGTTTCTGGTAATGAGAGATAAAAAAAGCGCAACATTTTGTTGCGCTTTTTTAAAATTATACTTTCAAATTACATAGCTCCCCATTCTTTTAGAGAGTCTTTATTCAATTTTACATAATCTTCATTGCCAGCTTCTTCAGCACCAGCTAATGATTTTTTAGCACTTTGTATAGCAGCTTCCTTATTACCATCTTTTGCATAAATTAAAGACTGTTGTCTTAATTGCCAGTAAGCTGGTTTTTCTGTCATAGACATGGCTTTTTCCATCCATTTTAAAGCTGTTTTAATATCTTTATTTTCTTGGGAATAATAAACTGCAGCTGCATAATAATCATTTGCTGTTGGAGTTCCATTCATAACATCGTTAATACTGGTTAAAACTTTGTCATCTGTAGGAACTTTAAATTCAACACCAACATAGGTGTTTTCCCAAAGTATTCCTAATGTAGCACCACCACTATTTAAATCATCAAAAGTCATGGTAAATGTTTCTATACTCATAGGCAATTTATAAACTTCTGCCGATACTTTTGTTGCTACTTTTGAATCATCCCAATTTTGTGGAGTACCCCAATTAGTGGCATCATTATAAAAAATAACTTCCCATGAAGTCTCTCCAGGAATAGTGTAAATAGCATAAGTTCCTGCTTTTAAACTTTGATCACCGACTGTAAAATCATCACTAAAAGTAATTTTTGTATTAGAATTAGCTCCAGTTCTCCAAATTTTTCCATAAGGCACCAAATCACCAAAGATTTTGCGTCCTCTCATATCTGGTCTAGAGTATTCTAAAGTAACATCTGTTAATCCTACCTTTTGCTCAATTTTGCTTGTAGGACTGGGTTGAGGCGTTTCTATTTGCGAATATCCAACAAAAGATACGGCAAGTACTAAAATTGATAATACTAGTTTTTTCATGTTTTAAGTTTATTTAGTTAATAGCATATTTTAAAACATAAAAATAATCAATGAAATAGCTTTTTATTGTTAACAAAAGCCTAAAATGATGAAATTTGTTATTATATAAATATTTGAATAATTCTTGTCAATAGAATGCAACATTTAAAAAATAATTTAATTTTTTATGCTTAATTAGAAACTTGGCTGAAAAATAAATAGATTACTTGTCTATTCTTATTCTAACGTCAACAGCAATAATATCATTTTCAGAAGCTAAAAGAGGATTTATATCTAACTCAGCAATTTCTGGAGCAATACAAAGCAGTTGAGATATTTTTATAATGATGTCTGCATAATTTTCAAGGTTTATGCCTTGTTGACCTCTCACTCCTTTTAATATGGGATATGCCTTTAAACTTGAAATCATTTTTAAAGCATCTGTATATGTTATTGGCACCATGGAAACGCTTATATCTTTTAATACTTCAACAAAAATGCCTCCTAGCCCACATAATATGACATGTGGATAATTATTTTCCTTTTTAGCCCCAATGAATAGTTCCATCCCCTTGACCATAGATTGAATTAACACAGATTTAGCGCCTTCAATCTGCATTAATTTATCAAAATTATCATGCAGTTCTTTGTCATTTGAAATATTCAAAATAACGCCTCCAACATCTGATTTATGTAAAGGTCCCTCAACTTTTAATACAACCGGATATGTTATTGTCTCTGAAACTTTGTTAAGCTCTATTTTAGTTCTGGCATATTTTTGAGCAGCAATTTTGACGCCTGCACAATCCAATAATTTAAAAGCTGTTTCTGAAGACATGTATCCATTTGGAAGAGCATCTATCAGTTTTCTTACTTTTTTTAATGCTTTAAATTCTAAAGCTTGAACTGTATCATTAACTATGCTATGATTAAACACCTTAGCCAAAGCCTTTCCAAATAAAACCTCATCATTAAAAGCAATATTTCCATTTGATATAAACTCATTTATTTCATCATGAACATTAATAACTGATGGCAATATGGCGTAAATTGGTTTTTTTGAAGTCTTTATTTTTTTATTTAAAACCTCATACACATCATTAACTGGTTTTAATCCAGGACTTCCAAAAATGACTACCATTGCATCTATCTCATCAAATTTATATTCACAATAGTCAATAATGGTTTCTAATTGTTGAGCGGTTCCAGTAGCTAAAAAATCAATTGGATTAACAACAGAAGATCCATCAAATAATTCTTTTAATAAACTAATGCTTTTAGTACCTTTTAAGGAAGGTATTTTTAAACCATTTTTAGATAAAACATCCGTAAGCATGACAGCTGGACCTCCGGCATGTGTGATGATAGCTATATTTTTTCCTTTAGATTCCTTTTGTAATAAGATGCCTGCCACTGTAATAAGTTCATTTCTGCCATAACAACGTATGATTCCTACTTTTTTAAATATGGCATCTATAAAAACATCTGAAGTGGCCAAAGCTCCTGTATGGGATGACGCTGCTTTATTGCCAGCTTCTGTACTTCCAGCTTTAATTGCGGCTATTTTACAGCCTTTACTTATTAATGAAGCGGTATGCTTTAAAAACTTAAGTGGATTTTTAATGCTTTCTATATAAAGCAGTTTTACTTTTGAACTTTTATCTTCTTCAAAAGACAGATCCAAATATTCTAATATCTCCTCTACTCCTATTTGGGAACTGTTCCCAACCGTATAAACGCTTGAAAAGTTGAGCCCCATACCTACAGCTGACTCTATAATAAAAACGGCAGTGGCGCCTGAGCCAGATATAAAATCAACTCCAGAATCACTTAATTTAGGAATAGGTGTTGTAAAAACACCAGTAAAATATTTGTTTATTAAACCAATATTATTAGGTCCTAATAAGCTTCCACCTGCTCTATCAATCAATTTTACTATTTCTTTTTCTAACGTTGCTCCATTATCATCCTTTTCACTAAAACCTGCAGAAAAAATAATAAACCCTTTTGTATTCTTTTGTTCAGTAAGTATTCTTATAGGCTCTAAAATGAATTGTGATGGTATTGCAATAATTGCCAGATCTACATTTGGAACTTCCAGAACATTGTTAAAAGATTTAACTCCTTGTACAATTTCCTGCTTAGGATTAACAACAAATAGGTTCCCTTTAAATTTATGTTCAATCAAGTTTTTTAAAACTCTTCCTCCAGGGCTGTGAATATTATCAGAACCTCCTATTACAACAATACTTTTTGGATGAACTAATTTTGGGTGAAGCATAACTAAAAATTGCTTTAATAACCGTAAAGTAACTAATTTAATATAGGATTTTAGCTGACATTTATCACAATCTATTTTATTAAAATTTTGTTATTTTGAATAGACTAATAAACATCATGAATTATGTATGCATTTTCAAACGCAGTTAATTCTAGGCATTCTGAAGACATAAAACTATTAATGTCTCAAGCATCTGGAAAAAGTTTGATTTCATTTGCAGGTGGCATGCCAAATAATGATTTATTTCCTGTAAAACAAATTGATGATATTTATAATTCGCTTCCAGAAGACATAAAAAGACTGTGTTTCCAATATGGACCAACTTCTGGCTATCCGCCATTAATCCAATCACTAAAAGATTATTTAAGTAATAAAGAATTACCTGTTGAAGATAATAAAATTTTAATCACTACGGGTTCATTACAAGCTATTTCAATTATAACACAAGAGTTTGTTAATGAAGGTGATATCATATTAACTGAAAATCCATGTTTTGTTGGAGCTTTATCTGTATTTGAAACATTTGGAGCTAAAATAGTAAGTATCCCTATAGACCATAATGGGATAGATATAAAAGCATTAAAAAATAAAATTGCCACTTTAGAAAGAAAGCCTAAATTTTTATATGTAACACCTAATTATCATAATCCAGCTGGAATTATTTACACACTGGAAAGAAAAAAAGAACTTTTAGATGTATTAACTGATACAGGAATTATTTTACTTGAAGATGATGCCTATAGTGATTTGTATTTTAATGAAGATGAAAAATATCTAACCAAATCCATGAAATCATTTGGAGTTAAGGGTGTAGAAATTATTTATACTGGTTCCTTCTCAAAAATACTTGGTCCTGGTTTTAGATTAGGTTATATGCTTTCTTCACCAGAAATATTTGAAAAAGCAGAAAGCGTAAAACAAGCTTTGGATGCCTGTACTTCTAATTTCATGCAAATATTAGGCAATGAATTTTTAGCACAACATAAATTAGAATCCTATTTAAAATTCTTAAGAAATGAATATTTAGAAAGGAAAAACTTACTACAACAAAGTCTGGAAAAATATATGCCAAAAGAAGTTACTTGGAATGAGCCGAAAGGTGGTTTTTACATCTGGCTTAAGTTGCCATCTCATATTAAGTCAACAGACATATTCAAAGAAAGTGTTAAAAATGGTGTTGTATTCGTAACTGGAAGAACTTTTGATCCAGCCAGTAAAAAGGATGATAGATTGCGACTTTCTTTTTCAAATATGCCAAAAGAAAGCATTGAAAAAGGAGTCATTATTTTAGCTAAAGCCGTAAAAAAAGTACTTAAAAACGCAAAAGTTAAAAACACTTAATTGATATGCTTATTTAAATATTGGCAGTTAAATTGGCAATTTCTTTAGCTATTTTTTTTCCTTCAAAAAAGGCTTCTAAGTTTAAGCTTATTATTTTTTCACTTTTATGCTGAAACAGCTTTTTAATGGCTTCAAGTAGACTTTTTTCTGATAACGGAATAATAGAAGCCGCAGCACCAAGCAATACCATGTTTGCAACTTTTGAATTGCCGATTTTTTTAGCAATTTCTGTCGCATTTATAATAATATGGTAAGGATGCTTTTTTATTTGTTCAAATAAATCATTTTTCTCTGGATAGTTATCTGTATTAATAAATGGATGTGAGTCTGTAACCAACCAACCATATTTATTTAAAAAAGGCATGTATCTTAATAATTCCATTGGTTCTACAGATAATATTAAATCCGCTTTTCCTTCAGGAATGAGGTCAGAAAATATTTCTTTATCAGATATTCGAACATGACATTGCACAGCACCACCACGTTGACTCATTCCATGAACTTCAGATTGTTTTACAAACAAATTTTCGCTTAATGCAGCCGTATCCAATACTGCTGCAATAGTTAAAATTCCTTGTCCGCCAACACCAGATAATATAATATTTGTTTTCATGCTTTTATTTTAGCTTAATGAAGCGATTTTAGCTTTGATATCCTCTTTTTGGTCTCTCGATAATCTAACACAAGGTCTTTCAGAAATAATAACAGAAACCCCTTTATATTTCAATTCATTTCTTAACAGCTCAACATTTTGTTCATGATTTTTATTTAAAGGTATCATGGTTTTTAAATGGTCAGGATGGACTCCAATGCCTAAACAAATTTTATGTAACCTTCCAACAGCTGATGATTCTTGTGCTCCAGTCATGGCAATTGCTGAATTATCTGAAATGATTATTGTTATTGGAGAATTTTCATAAACAGCATCTAACAATCCCGTCATTCCTGAATGCGTAAAAGTTGAATCTCCTATTACAGCAATGGCGTTTTCCAGTCCGGCATCTGCAGCTCCTTTTGCCATAGTTATAGAAGCTCCCATATCAATTAGTGTGTTTATAGTATTTAATGGCGGTAAAGCTCCTAATGCATAACAACCAATATCTCCAAAGACATTTTTATTTCCTATTTCCGGGATTAACTCATTAATGGTGTTAAATAAATCGGTGTGACCACAACCTTCACAAAGCTGAGGCGGTCTGCCAGATACTATTTCGGGAATAGATTTAGAAGTGTTTTGGAAAATACCTAAAGATTTACCAACAGTGTTTGGATTAAGTTCACCTGTTAATGGAATATCTCCAGTTAATTTACCTTTAATTTTATCATTTTTATTAAAATAGTCATGTAGTAATTCCTCAACTATGGGATATCCTTCTTCAACCACAATTATTTTATCACAATGTTTGTAAAGTTTTTTGATTTTATCTTTAGGTAACGGGTATTGAGAAATTTTCAAAATTGAATAAAAAGAAACATCATCACCAATATTTTCCATAACATAGTTATAGGCAATACCACAAGCAATAATTCCAATATCTTTATGCTGGCTCAATTTTAAATCGTTTAAAGAAGAACTTTCAGAATGCTGAATTAAAACAGCTTTTTTATTAACCAGTTTTTCAAATTGCTTTCTAGCATTCATTGGTAAAAGTGCAAACCTGGACGTATCAGTTGGTAATTGCATCACATTTTGAGCTCTTCTTTCTCGCACTTCAATACCAGCTCGCGAATGTGACAAACGGGTTACCATTCTTAACAAAACAGGTAGCTTTAATTCTTCAGAAAGATCAAAGGCATAATGCATAATGTTATAAGCCTCTTGCTGATTTGAAGGTTCTAATATTGGAATCATGGCAAATTTCCCATAAAACCTGGAATCTTGCTCGTTTTGTGAAGAGTGCATAGAAGGGTCATCAGCCACCACAACCACAAGTCCACCATTAATTCCTGAAACAGACATATTCATAAAAACATCTGAAGCTACATTTAACCCTACATGCTTCATCACAACCATGGCTCTTAAACCGGTATAAGACATTCCAAGAGCAGACTCCATGGCGGTTTTCTCATTAACTGACCATGTAGCGTGAATTTTTAATTCTTTTGCAACTTTTGACCTTTGAATATATTCAGTAATTTCAGTAGAAGGTGTTCCAGGATAAGCATAAACTCCTGATAAACCAGCATCAATACTGCCTTGAGCTAGTGCTTCATTACCTAACAGTAAACTTTTCATATGATACTCTTATTTCAAAAACAAATTTAAATCTAACTCAACTAATAGAGTATGATTTATGTCATACTGCAACTAAGAAGTTTAATAAAACAATTATAAATGTTAATTTTTGTTTAACTTTTTTATTATATTATTAAACATTATGTAGATTTGTGTATATTTATAACATGATAGTAGATACTACATATCATAACAACTCAAACCCCAATTATTTAAATTTGAATCAAGTTCTTAAAATGACACAGTATGATTACCTTTAAAATTTAATATATGAAATACTTATTATTCTATATTCTCATGTTCTCTTTTTTCACTAAATCCATATCTCAAACCATGTCAACACAATCTTTATACGATATTAAAATTAATAGTTTAACAGGAAACCCAATTGATTTATCTCTTTATAAAGGGAAATACGTCTTGTTTGTTAATGTGGCATCCAAATGTGGATTTACCGGTCAATACGAAGATTTGCAAAAATTATATGATACTTATCAAGACAAATTAATGATTATTGGCGTACCATGCAATCAATTTGGTGGTCAGGAACCTGGAACTGCTGCAGAAATTCAATCTTTTTGTCAGGCAAATTATGGTGTTACTTTTGTCATGACCGAAAAAGTTGATGTGAAAGGGAAAAACCAGCATCCACTATATCAATGGCTCACAGATAAAACAAAAAACGGAAAATCAAGTTCAACCGTAAAATGGAATTTCCAAAAATACTTAGTTGATGAAAATGGAGATTTTATTGATTATTATTTTTCAATAACAAATCCCATGAGTGATAAAATAACAAAGCATTTACAATAAAACTATGATTTCATTATTTAAGCCTAAATCAGAAGCAGAAAAACTTCAAAATAAATATGAAAAGTTAATGCAGGAATGGCATACTTTATTAAATATAAACAGAAAAGAAAGCGAAAAAAAATTTGCTGAGGCTCAAGATATATTAAATAAAATTGACCGTTTAAACCCAAATTAATGAGACTCATAAAATACTTAATTTTCTTTCTGGTTATTAACTTTGGTGCTTTGGCATTAGGTATATGGTTTATGGAAAATGGCCCAAGGTCTGATTGGTATTTAAGCTTAAATAAGGCTCCTTGGACACCACCCGGTTGGGTCTTTGGTTTTGCATGGACAAGCATCATGATATGTTTTTCAATCTATATGGCCTACTTATTTTTGACATTACAAAATACCAAAGTTAAAATACTCTTTACCATACAATTTTTACTAAATGTAGGTTGGAATTTTATTTTTTTCAATCAGCACCTCATTGGCTTTGGGCTTTTAGTGATTATGTCTCTTACCATAATTATCGCTATTTTTTTATATGATTTCAGAAAACATATGGCTCTTAAATCTCTTTTAATACTACCCTATTTTTTATGGTTGTGTATTGCTTGCTCTCTTAACCTATACGTATTACTTTACAATTAAACCATGAAGATTTACACCTTGCATAAAAAGCAAAATTTACCTATTACCATGCAACAAGCTTGGGATTTTCTGTCAGATCCTAAAAATCTAAAAACTATCTCGCCAGATTATATGGGTTTTAATATTCTATCAGGTGCAGAAAGACCTATGTTCGCAGGTCAAATTATACAATACATTGTTAAACCTGTTTTAGGCATTAAAACAAAATGGGTAACTGAAATTACACATGTAATTGATAAGCATTATTTTGTTGATGAACAACGTTTTGGCCCGTATAGATTATGGCATCACAAGCACTTTATAAAGGAAATAGACGATGGTATTGAAATGGAAGATATAATAGATTATAAAGTACCTTTTGGAATTCTTGGTCAGTTAGTTCATCCTATTTTGGTAAAACCAAAACTTGAAGAAATATTTAATTACAGAGCCAAAAAATTAGAAGAACTCTTTGGTGTTTATAAACCATGAAACAATCAGTAAATATTTTTTGGTTTAGACGTGATTTAAGACTTGAAGACAACGCAGGATTATTTGAAGCCTTAAAGGGTAAAAATCCTGTGCTTCCAGTTTTTATTTTTGATTCTAATATTTTAAAACAACTTCCAGAAAATGATGCCAGAGTCACTTTCATTTATGAAACATTACAAAACCTAAAGCAAACACTTCAAAAAGATTACCAAAGCGATATAGCCTGTTACTACGGAGAACCTTTTGATATTTATAAACAACTCATTGCAAATTATTCTATTGAAACGGTTTATACAAATCATGATTACGAACCCTATGCTACCAAAAGGGATGAAAAAATAAAAGACTTTTTAGCAACTCAAAACATAGAATTTAAAACCTATAAAGATCAAGTCATTTTTGAAAAAAATGACATTGTAAAAAATGATGGCACAACTTATGTGGTCTACACGCCTTACATGAAACAATGGAAGGCTGTATTCCAATCTAAAAAAATAAGACATTATGATTCAAAATCAAATTTATCTAAGCTTGTTAAGGACTTTAATGTAGTTGGTTGTAATCTTTCAGAAATGGGATTTAAAACGTCTTCACAAAAAATAAAAGAATATAACGTTTCATCTGATTTAATTAAAAACTACGAAGTAACCCGAAATTTTCCAGCACAGGGCTCTACTTCTCGTTTGGGGCCACATTTGCGTTTTGGAACTGTTAGTATTCGTTCTATAATTGAAAAAGCAATTTCTGAAAAAAATGAGATCTTTTGGCAAGAACTTATTTGGCGCGAGTTTTTTATGCAGATTTTATGGCATTTTCCACACACAACAACCCAAAGCTTTAAACCACAATATGATCGTATTTTATGGCGCAATAATGAGCAGGAATTTATAGCGTGGTGTGAAGGCAAAACTGGTTATCCATTGGTTGATGCCGGCATGCGTCAATTAAATAAAACTGGATTTATGCACAATCGCGTTCGCATGCTGGTTGGCAGTTTTTTATGTAAACATTTATTGATTGACTGGCGTTGGGGAGAAGCATATTTTGCCGAAAAATTGCATGATTATGAGTTGGCTAGTAATGTTGGCAACTGGCAATGGGTTGCAGGTTGTGGTGTTGATGCTGCTCCATATTTTAGAATATTCAACCCTACTACACAAATTGAAAAGTTTGACAAAGACTTAAAATATATCAAAAAATGGGTTCCAGATTTTCAGGAACTTACCTACCCAAAACCTATTGTTGATCATAAGTTTGCTAGAGAGCGTTGCTTAGAGGTTTATAAAGAAGCTTTAAATTAAAGTCATTTCCATAAAATAAGCAATCCGTTTACTTTTTACCTTTATAACAATCTGTTTTATCACCACCTATCTGCTTATTTTTTAATAATTTTGCATCCTACTTCTTTATATACCAATGACAGGGAAACGCTATTTAGATTACTCATCTTTTATTAAATCCACATTTGGAGAACGAGTACAAAAAATATCCATAGACATTGGTTTTTCGTGCCCAAACAGAGATGGCTCTAAAGGTTTTGGAGGATGTACATATTGTAATAACAATACCTTTAATCCAGATTATTGCATTTCTACAAAAAGTATTAAAAAACAATTAGAAGAAGGTATTAATCGCTTTTCTAAAAAATATAAAACTCAAAACTATTTAGCTTATTTTCAAGCATATACCAATACGTATTCCGATTTAGAATCCCTAAAAAGCATGTACGAAGAAGCGTTAAACGTACCAAAAGTAGTCGGATTGGTTATTGGTACCAGGCCAGATTGTATTTCTGAAGAGACTATTGATTACCTATCATTTTTATCAAAAAAATACTTTATTTCTCTTGAATTTGGAGTTGAAAGTACTATAAACAGAACTTTAGAAAACGTCAACAGATGCCATACGTTTGAAGAAACCAAAACCGCTTATAACTTATGCAAAAACAAAGGATTTCATTTAGGTGCGCATTTAATATTAGGCTTACCTGGCGAAAACAAAGAAGAATTGCTTAATCACGCTATAGAAATTTCTAAACTTCCAATTACAACCCTAAAACTTCACCATTTGCAAATTGTTAAACAATCCATAATGGCAAGCCAATATAAGAGGAATCCTGAAAATTTCAATTTATTTACTTCTGAAAATTATATAGACTTTATTGCTGAGTTTATTGAATTGCTTCGACCTGATATTATTATAGAACGTTTTGTTAGCGAAGCTCCTTTAGATTTATTAATAGCTCCAAAATGGCATTTTAAAAACTTCGAAATAGTCGCAAAAATCGACAAGAAAATTTTAGAAAAAAATACTTGGCAAGGAAAATACTATAAGCAGTAAATCTTACTCTACCCTTTCAATTTTAGCACCAATAGCTCTTAAACGCTCATCAATACGTTCGTAACCTCTATCTATCTGTTCAATGTTTTGAATAGTAGACGTCCCTTTAGCAGATAAAGCGGCAATCAACAATGAAACTCCGGCACGAATATCTGGTGATGTCATAGTGGTTGCTTTTAGAGTTGATTTAAAATCGTGCCCAATAACGGTTGCTCTGTGTGGGTCGCACAAAATAATTTTAGCTCCCATATCAATCAACTTATCCACGAAGAACAAACGGCTCTCAAACATTTTTTGGTGAATTAAAACACTTCCTCTGGCTTGTGTAGCTACTACCAAAATAATACTTAACAAATCGGGTGTAAACCCAGGCCAAGGTGCATCAGAAATAGTTAAAATTGAACCATCAATAAAGCTTTGTATTTCATAACCATCCAAGTGTGCTGGAATATGAATGTCATCACCACGTTTTTCAACAGTGATTCCAAGTTTTCTAAACACATTAGGAATTAATCCTAAATCATCCCAACTTACATTTTTAATGGTTAATTCACTTTTGGTCATAGCTGCTAACCCAATCCAGCTACCAATCTCAATCATATCTGGTAACATGGTATGTGTTGTTCCTTTTAAGGTTTCAACTCCTTCAATAATCAACATATTAGAACCTACACCACTAATCTTGGCTCCCATTCTGTTTAACATTTTGCACAGTTGTTGCAAGTAAGGTTCGCAAGCTGCATTGTAAATAGTTGTTGTTCCTTCAGCTAAAACAGCTGCCATTACAATATTAGCAGTTCCAGTAACAGATGCTTCTTCTAAAAGCATATAAGCTCCTTTCAAGCGCTTTGCAGTAACACCGTAAAATTGTTCTTCTTTACTGTAACCAAATTTGGCTCCCAGATTAATAAGTCCTTCAAAGTGAGTATCTAAACGACGACGACCAATTTTATCGCCACCCGGTTTTGGAATGTAACCTTTACCAAAACGTGCTAACAATGGACCAACAATCATGATGGAACCTCTTAAACCGCGTCCATCAACCTTAAATTCGTCTGATTCTAAATATTTTAAATTAACATCATCCGCTTGAAATGTATAGGAACCATGAGATAACTTTTCAATTTTAACTCCTAATTTTTTAAGTAAATTGATAAGTTTATTAACATCAACAATGTCTGGAATATTATTTATGGTTACTACTTCTGGAGTAAGCAAAACAGCACACAAAATTTGTAATGCTTCGTTTTTGGCTCCTTGAGGTTGTATACTTCCTTTTAATTGATGACCGCCTTCAATTTTAAATGTTCCCATACTATATTATACGTTTAATAGCGTTTTCTTGGACGATTTGTATTTTTTTTAAATCCGCCTTTTTTATTTGTAGTATTGAATTTTGTTTTGGTACGCATTAAACTTGTAGCATCTGATAAATCTTCATCAGCATTTTTAAGATTTATTTTACCATTTGATAATTCATATAAATGCTGAAAAATAACGTCATCTTCAACGGTGTCTTTATTCCAATTTAAAAAACACTTTTTCATATGGTTTGCTATAGTGAAAATTAGGGCCTCCTTAAGCTCTCCTTCTTCCCAAGTATTCGCTACATCAATCATGGTTTTGATGTTATTTCCATAAAAACGGTATTTTGGAAAGTTTTGAGGATAATTTAAAGGCTCTGGATGTTCTTCTAAAATTTCTTTTGAAGGTTTAGGATATGGAGAATCAACATCTAATTCAAAATTAGACATGATAAATAATTGATCCCAAAGTTTATGTTGAAAATCGGGTACATCACGTAAATGTGGCTGTAAATTTCCCATAACTGAGATAATAGCTTTTGCTAATTTATCGCGCTCTTCTTTAGTTTCACGTGATTTAGCGTAATTAATCATCTTTTGCATATGGCGACCATATTCCGGTATGATTAAATGCTCACGTTCTGTGTTGTATTCTAAATTGTCTGTCAAAATAAAGTGTGTAGAATTATAAGTTTTTGCATGTAGTTGTTATGCATGTCCAAAAGTACAAAAAAAAATTAAAGGCTAATAACACCTTCAACTTTATTTATAACTTCCTTATACTTTTCAATAACAGTGTCTGGGTTTCGCATAAGTACATTAATTGATAAACTTGTGTACTTTCCGTTTTTAGATTCTGTTGTATTAATAACGGCTCCTATATTGTTAAAAATAGCTTCAATTTTAGCAATATTATGAATATCAGATTTAATAATAAATTTATATAAATATTCAGCTGGCCAACTATTAGTTTGATATAACTGGCCTTTTAATTTTTCGTAAAATTCTTCAGGGTTTGGACTTGTGCTCATAATAATTTAATAAGTCGCAAAGATACGTTTTCCATTGCATTTTTTTTTAAACATTAAAATTCCGAATTTTACACCAAATTAGCATCAAATTGGAAAGTAAAAAAATTGTTATTACTGGCGGACCAGGAACAGGAAAATCAACTATAATTAAAGAACTCATTAAAAGGGGTTTTACTTGTTTTGAAGAAATTTCGCGTCAAGTAACATTAGAAGCAAAAAAAAGTGGAGTTGACCAATTGTTTTTAACAAACCCGTTATTGTTTAGCGAATTATTGCTTAAAGGTAGACAAAATCAATATATAGAAGCTAGTAACCATATATCAAACCCCGTATTTCTTGACAGAGGAGTTCCAGATATATTAGCTTATATGGATTATATAGGTGATGTATATCCTGAAACATTTATAGATAGCTGTAAAAATCATGTTTATGATTATGTTTTTATTTTAAAACCTTGGGAAGATATTTATATCAGCGATAATGAACGTTATGAAAATTTTGATCAGGCACAACAAATTCATGAACACTTACTTTATACATACCAAAGCTACAATTACAATTTACTTGATGTTCCATTTGATACTGTTGAAAACCGCACCAACCATATTTTAAAGGTTTTAAACCTGCTATAATGCAACATCCAATAAACATATTAGAACGTTATTGGAACTTTACCGAGTTTAAACCTCTTCAAGAAGACATAATAAACGCTGTTATGGAAGGTGAAGACGCCTTTGTATTATTGCCTACTGGTGGTGGAAAATCATTATGTTTTCAAATTCCAGCATTAGCAAAAGAAGGTATTTGTATTGTTATTTCACCCTTGATTGCACTTATAAAAGACCAAGTGCAGAAACTTCAAGACCAAGGCATTAAGGCGATGGCTCTTACCAGTGGCATTTCTCTTCAGCAGTTAGATACTATGTTAGATAATTGCATTTATGGCAATTACAAATTTTTATATCTATCTCCAGAACGCTTACAGCAAGAATTGGTTCAAGAACGCATTAAGCAAATGAATGTTAATTTAATTGCTGTTGATGAAGCGCATTGTATATCGCAATGGGGAAACGATTTTAGGCCAGCTTATAAAAATATTACACTGTTAAGACAATTACAACCTAGCGTTAATGTAGTTGCACTTACAGCATCTGCAACACCAAAAGTGGTTGAAGATATTATTAGTGAGTTAGATTTTATTAAGCCTAAAGTTTTTAAACAATCATTTTCACGACCCAATTTAGCGTACTTGGTATTGCATGAAGACGATAAGTTTTATCGTATTGAAAGCATCTTAAAAAAATACACAGCTTCATCAATAATTTATGTTAGAAGCAGAAAATTAACACTCGAAATTAGCTCATTTTTAGAAAAGAAAGGAATTACATCAACCTATTATCATGGAGGTCTTACAAATGCTGAAAAAGACTCTTACATGCAACTGTGGTTAGACAACCAAAAGCAAGTTATGGTAGCAACAAATGCTTTTGGTATGGGTATAGATAAACCAGATGTTAAAACCGTCATTCATTTTAACTTGCCAGAAAGCATGGAAAGTTATTTCCAAGAAGCTGGTCGTGCTGGTAGAAATGGAGACAAAGCATTTGCAGTTATTTTAAAAAATAATAGTGATGAACTGTTAGTTAAAAATCAGTTTTTGGGAGTTTTACCTGGTGTAGATTTCATTAAGCAGGTTTATAGAAAACTTTGCAACTATTTTCAAATCTCTTATGGCGAAGGTGAATTTACTACTTATGATTTTGATTTTAACAGCTTTTGTAAAGTATATAATTTTAGTAGTATTTTATGTTATAATGCCTTGCTTTTATTAGACAGAACAAGCGTAATAAGTTTATCCAGACAATTTCACAATCAGGTTTCTGTTCAAATTATAGCTTCAAACCAAGTGGTGTTTCATTATTTGGAAACCCATAAAAATGTTGAGCTCATTGTAAAAACATTACTTCGAATGTATGGAGGCATTTTTGAACACGACACTAAAATAAACACACTTCGCATTGCAGAAAAAGCGTCAACTACTGAACCTGTAATTATTTCAACATTAAAGCAACTTGAAAAAGACGACATCATTTCTTTGAATTTATCAAAAACAGATGCTCAAGTTACTTTTATTCAACCTCGTGAAGACGATAAAACCATTAACAGAATAGCTTCTGTTATTGAACAACAAAACAATTTAAAACAGTTTCAAGTAAATGCGGTGATTGATTATATTAAAAATGATAGTATTTGCAAAAGCATACAACTTCTCACCTATTTTGGAGAAAAAAATGTAAAGCCTTGTGGTATTTGTTCTGTTTGTACTAACACAAAAAAAGCCAAAAACCCTCAAGATTTAAAAACTTTAAGAAATCGTGTTATTGAATTATTAGAATATGGCGACCTTTCATCAAGAAACATCATTTCAAAATTAGATTGTTCTGAAGATGACATTAAAAAAGTATTGCAATTGTTATTAGAACATCAAATTATTTCAGTTACAAAAACAAACACATATAAACTTTTCCACAAATGAAAGATTTAAGAATTGTTTTCATGGGAACACCAGATTTTGCTGTAACCATTCTAAAAGCACTAGTTGAAAATAATTACAACATTGTTGGTGTTATTACTGCTCCCGACAAGCCCGCAGGACGTGGACGTAAACTGCATGAAAGTGCTGTAAAACAATACGCATCTTCCAAAAACTTAAATATACTTCAACCAACTAATTTAAAAGATGAAGATTTTTTAAAAACCTTGAAAAACCTTAATGCAAATCTTCAAATTGTTGTTGCATTTAGAATGTTACCAAAAGCTGTTTGGCAAATGCCAGAATTGGGTACATTTAATTTACATGCGTCTCTATTACCAAATTATCGTGGTGCTGCACCCATAAACTGGGCAATTATTAATGGAGAAACAAAAACAGGTGTTTCAACCTTTTTTATTGATGACAAAATAGATACCGGAGAAATGATTCTACAAGAAGAGGTTTTAATTGACTCAGAAGAAAATGCTGGTAGCTTACATGACAAGCTTATGAATCTTGGAAGCAAATTAGTGCTTCAAACAGTTTCATTAATTAAAAATGGTTCGGTAAAAACCACTCCACAGATAGATCCGGAAAATATAAAAACAGCCTATAAACTAAATAAGGACAATTGTAAAATTAACTGGGAAGATTCACTAGATACGATTTATAATAAAATTCGAGGTTTAAGCCCATATCCTAGTGCATGGTGCACGTTAATTAATAAAAATGAAGAATTATCGGTTAAAATTTTAAAAGCCGATAAAGAAGTTTTTCAACATAATTTTGATATTGGAACCGTTATTTCTTCAAAGCAAGAAGTAAAAGTTGCCGCAAAAAATGGTTTCATAATAATTAAAGAAATGCTGCTACCTGGAAAGCGTAATATGGATATTAAATCACTCTTAAATGGATATCAATTTGAAAGCAGTTCAAAAATGCTGTAAACCCTTAATTTTATTGATATTTTTAAATTATCGATAAATTACATATGCTTTATTAACAAATGTCAGAAGTTATCAACAGAAACCTGCATTTCCCTTGCTATTACTTGCATGATTTCATAATCCGTATAAATTTGTATAGGATTTAACAGAAATGTTTAACAAACAAATTATTAATAATTAAATTTTATATTATGAACAAAACAGATTTAATTGACGGAATGGCAGAAAATGCTGGAATCACTAAAGCCGCTGCAAAAAAAGCGTTGGAATCGTTATTAATCGATATCGAAGGTGCTTTACAAAAAGGTAACAGAGTTTCTCTAGTAGGTTTTGGTTCTTGGTCAGTTTCTAAAAGAGCTGCAAGAGAAGGAAGAAACCCTCAAACTGGAGCTACTATCAAAATTAAAGCTAAAAAAGTAGTTAAGTTTAAAGCTGGTGCAGATTTATCTAGAGCAATAAACTAAATTTACTTTATTTCATATTTAAAAATGCCTTCCAACAAGAAGGCATTTTTCTTTTAAAAAAGCGTGAAACTATTGTTTTTTTAATAAATAAATATTAGCTTTAAAAAACTAATTGTTTTTATATGATTATAACAAAGCCAAAAAAAGGTGATTTACTGATTGCAGAGCCTTCTATTATTGGTGATGTTTCTTTTAATCGGTCAATTGTTTTACTAGCAGATCATAATGAAGATGGTTCTATTGGTTTTATTCTAAATAAGCCATTAGAATATACTATTAATGATTTGGTTCCTGAGGTTGAAGCAAATTTTAAGGTTTACAATGGTGGCCCTGTTGAGCAAGATAATTTATATTTCATTCATAAAATTCCACAATTAATACCTGATAGTATTGAAATTTCCTTTGGTATTTATTGGGGTGGAGATTTTAATAAAGTAGCTGAATTAATAGCTAATAACGAAATAAACGAACATGATATTCGTTTTTTTCTTGGGTATTCAGGTTGGAAATCAAATCAGTTAGAAACAGAGCTTAAATCAAATTCTTGGGTTGTCACCGAAAATGTTTACAAGAAAAACATTATAGAAAAAGACTATGAGACTTTTTGGAAAGAAAAAATGTTAGAATTTGGTGGAGAATATAGCATTTGGTCTAACGCTCCTGAAAACCCTAATTATAATTAATTCAATCTCAATTTCACATTCAACTTTTGCAATAATAATTTAGCAACTTTATTATCATAAGTCTTTTTCCTATAATTTGTTACTGGCAGAATTCCAATAATCACATTTGTCACCCATAACTCATCAGCTTTTTGAAGTTCAAATGGAGAAATTGATTCTTCGATTAAATCGTAATCTGGTAATTCTTTTAAAATATTTATAATTTGTTTTCTCATAACACCTTTTAAACAACCATCTGTTAAAGGCGGGGTTTTAATGGTATTATCCTTAACCAAAAACATATTTCCATTTAATGCTTCAATTACTTGCTTCTCTGTGTTTAATAATAAACAATTCTGCAGGTTATTTTCTTTAGCAAAAATACTTCCAACAACATTAATCGCTTTATTATTGGTTTTTAAAGTTGACAATAAGCATGGGGAAACATAAAAGTCTTTAAACAAATCAACTTCATAGTGAGTATTATTTAAAAAATAAAAATCATCTTCTAATTTGGAGGTTTTAATTAAAAAACTTACCTCATTTACTTCTGGTAAATACAATCCGCCTTCATTTCTGAAAATCAATAATTTCACTCTAGCTGAATTGTTCTCTAACTGGTTAGATTTAAGTGTTTCCTGTATTTGATGTTCTAAAAACTGCATAGTGAAATTCATAGGTATTTCCATACGCAAAATACGCATAGATGCCATGAGCCTGAAATAATGATCTTCCCAAAAAAGTATTTTTCCGTAAGATGTTTTTATTGTTTCAAAAAGGGCATCACCATAATTAAAACCTCTATTGTTTACAGATAAAAAATTATTGTTGTCTGTTATGTTTCCATTAAAATTAACCATAAAAAAAATCCTTAGCCCAACCGAAATTAGGATAAGGACAAATATAAATTAAAGTATAATTATATCATCTAAGCTGAACCTAAAACTTGCTTTAAACTAGAAATTTGATTTTCCCATAACATTTTAGCTTCATCAATTTCATCTTCGTAAGCAAAATCTACTATCATTAATGAAACATCTTTTGTTATTTCATCTACTTGAATTCTAAGTTCAAAATAAGTAGAGAGTTCTTCTTCTTCGTCAATTAACCATCTGAATTTTACTCGTTCACCACTTTTTTTGTTTAATAATTTAGCTTGCTCTTCGCTATCATCCCAAATAAAAGTAAATAATTCACCGCGAGAGTTTACATTATCTGAAAACCATTCAGACAAACCAGATGGCGTTGATATATATTGATATAATAGTTGAGGTGATGAATGTATTGGAAATTCTATTTCAAATTTAATTTTTTCGTCCATAAGTATCATTAAAATTTATGATGCTCAATATATACATAAATTGATAAGTTTAACAACAAAAATTAATAATATTTTACACAACTTTAGTTTTGTAGGCAATAATATTGTTTTTATATTTGCAGCCTTAAATTATGGCGAGGTAGCTCAGCTGGTTAGAGCGTCGGATTCATAACCCGGAGGTCGCGGGATCGTGCCCCGCTCTCGCTACAAAACATAAGACACATAAAGACAGCGGTTTAGCCTTCACTAAACCGTTTTTTTATGTCCAATTTAAAGAAATTTATTACATTTGAATACGAAAGTGCATACAAAACTGCATACGATTTGTCAATAAAAAGAAACTATTCCGAACCAAAGATCTATAACGCAGGTGGCGATTTAAAACAACGCTGGTACGTCTATTTTTCCTTTTTCGATCCCCAAAAAGGTAGGATGAAGCGGGTCACGCCATTTTATGGCAAAGCCAATAGATTTAAAACAAAAGAGGAAAGGCTTTCAGTTTTGGTGATCTATAGAAGGATATTGCTAAAACTTTTAAGGCAAGGCTACAACCCATTTGAGGACAATACCGCACTCTACCTTCGACTGAACCAAAAGGAAAATGAAAAAGTTCCAGTAACCAAGACCATAAAGGCAGAAGAACCCAAAACGGTGCCAGAACCAGAAGAAGCACCTGGCATGGCACTAAAGGAAGCTTTTGATTATGGCCTAAAGCTAAAGAAAAAACTGGTCAGCCATCGCACGTTGCAGGACTACCAATATAAGGTAAACAGCCTTTTAAAATGGTTGGCATCCGAACACCCTAAAATAAAGACCATACAAGCGGTAAGCAAAAAAGTGCTCATGGATTTTCTCAACAGTGTCCTTACCAGTTCATCGCCCCGTTACAGAAACAATTTTAGGGCAGATCTTAGCAGTATCCTACAAGTGCTGGAAGACAATGAGGTCATCGAGCATAACCATATGAAGAAGATCCCGGTACTGAGGGCCATCCCACAGATGCACAAAAAATATACCGACATCCAACAAGAAGAGATATTCAGCTATCTGGAAGAAAAGGATCCCATATTGTTACTTTTCATCAAGTTCATTTCCTATAACTTTTTACGCCCAAAAGAAGTCTGCAGGCTCAACATAGGTGATATCAACATAAACGAGCAGACGGTCGTTTTCAAGGCCAAGAACAAAACGTTAAAGACCAAAAGGATACCGAGCATTTTACTGGATGAGCTTCCAGACCTCTCCCAAATGGACAGCAAGTTGCCCTTATTCTCCAAAAACAAAATAGGCGGAACATGGGATGCCAGTTCAGATAGCAAGAGAAACCACTTTACCCATCGGTTCAAGATAGTGGTCAAGGACCATTTTGGGCTGGATAAAAATTACAGTCTGTACAGTTTCAGGCATACCTTCATCACCAAACTCTATAGATCACTCTTGAAAGGGTCCTCACCTTTTGAGGCCAAAAGTGAACTGATGGAAATAACCGGACATGCCACAATGATTGCATTGGAAAGCTATCTAAGGGACATCGATGCCTACATACCTGGTGATTATTCAAATGATATTAGAAATAAAAAGAAAAATGGATAGCCCCCCCTTAGAGACGTTTTTCAATAGCCTGCTTCCCAACCTATGGGAAGAGTTTATCTTTTTTATACCAAACAAAAATATCCCAGATAGTGTCATAGATAACTTCAAAAATCTGGAAATTGAAAAGTACTTTAACAAGATCATGTTATTTGATACCTATAAAGGACCTATAATATATGAAAAAGGAACCAATAACAACAAGATCGTTCTTAAAGGCTCCAAATTGGAAAACAATATCTATAGGCTATTGGACAGACAAAACATAACCAGTTCTTCTGGGTTTAACTTCATCCTTGAAAAATATCTGGAGCAGATAGAATGCCTGAAGTACATATCCCGTTGGATGTATGAAAACATTGAACAGGCCAACTACATTGATGAAACCATAAAAGGTCTGTTCCTGATCCAATTGAACCATTTTGACAAGCACGTCAATGTTTTTGTAAAACAGTTTCATAAAAATAGCATAGATGCAAACAAGAGCCCATTAAATGTTGAAGAGATCATCAAATCAACCTTAAAAGAAATAAACAGACAGGATCAAGGCCACAACCAAAATGCAACATTGGTTGTTGGCCCTGATAATGCCACCAATAGAACGCCACAAAAAACAATAAAACAACCCCTTGTAACAGAGCAAGATGCAGAAAAAATGATTTTAAAACAGGTTTTTAATGTCAATATGTTGTAAATAATTTGGATATTGTACGTAAATTGAACGTTTAATTTACGCATAAAATGAAAAAAACCGAAATATGCACCCATTGTGGTGTTGATTATATACCAAAAAGACGTGGTGCACAAAAGTTTTGCAGCAACTCTTGCAGAAGCAGGTACTGGCAATTGAAACAGCCCAAGATTACGGTTACAAAAGTAACAGAAAAGCAAAAAAATGAATTAGGAGAGGTTGTAAATGTACCTGATGAAAATGCAATGACATTAGGTGGAGTTAAAAATACTTTAACTGGGAATGCATTATATGACCTTGGAAAAAGTGCATTAACTCCAGAACATAAAAAGCCAGCAAGAAGACAAGATATAGATGAATTGAAGGCATTGATAATGGGCCAACGCTATTTTCCTGTTAACAATGCGGACAAAAATATGTTTAACCAATCTCCTTTCTACGATATTGAAACTGGAAATGTGGTTTATATATAAATATTGTTTTACTAATGGTTCATATACTCTTGCCATTGTACTAAAATATATTTTTCAATGTTATTTTCTGACCTTTTTAAAAAACCAAATTCATAAACAAAGAGGTATACATCTCCTTTTTGGTTTTTCCAATAATGAGTAAAATAGTTCGGATTAAAACCCTCTGAATGGAGTTGCTCTGTTCTAATAGTTGCTTTTCCTGCTTTATTAAAATTCTTCAACAGTCTCCTATTTAATTTTAATTGATTATCTACCCTATTATAAAAGCGCTCAGGGTGCTCCTGTGACTGCTGGTATTGGTAGGCACTTTTACATTGTGGGTCGCAAAACTTCTTATCAGTCCTCCCTTTTAATTCCTTATTGCAATACAAACATTCTTTATAAATTCTCATAAATCTTATATTAAGTGAACTTTATGCGTATCCTATTCGTATAGCATACGACAATTTAAAAACAATTCTTTAATATTGATAAAAAACTTATGAAAACCAATACATTCATTACAATAAAACCTCTTTGGCATAATCAAAATCAATACATAGCTATCGATTTTGATTACAATGAAACCGTAAAAAATTATGTTATGTCTTTCCCTGATGTTAAATGGAGCAAATCATATAAAACGTTTTACACCACATATTATAAAGAGCGAATAAACGAACTATTTACATATTTCAGGAAACAAGGCTGGTTTGTTAATTATGATGCGTTTAAGGTTACCACAAAACAACTCAACACTCCTGTTTCCCAAAAACCAGTAATAATAAATAAATTGCCATCTTTAATTGATGAACAAAAAATACAAATTATAAAATTTAAAAAATGGCTGGAACAAAAACGGTTTAGCCCAAACACGGTTGACACTTACGTTGAAGTCACAGCACTATTTTTACGCTATATAAATCTAAAAAACATAACTTCAATCTCTGCCAGAAGCATTGAGCAATTTAACTACGATTTTATATTTGCTCCTAAAAAATCTGTTTCTTACCAAAACCAATGTATAAGTGGTATCAAACACTTTTTGGATTTTAAAAATATTGATATAGAAAGTATCGACATTAAACGTCCTGATAAAGACAAGAAACTACCAAATGTTTTGAGCAAAGCTGAAGTGAAAGCGATTTTCGATGCAACACAAAATTTAAAGCACAAAACCATGTTGTGCTTAATATATTCAGCAGGTTTACGTATTGGTGAAGCTTTAAATTTACAACCCAAGGACATCGATTTTGAGCGTGGACTTATACATATTGAATCTGCTAAAGGAAGAAAAGACAGGTTCACATTATTA
Source organism: Gaetbulibacter sp. M235 (assembly GCF_043876835.1). NCBI lineage: Bacteria > Pseudomonadati > Bacteroidota > Flavobacteriia > Flavobacteriales > Flavobacteriaceae > Gaetbulibacter > Gaetbulibacter sp. M235. Next base: position 4,405 of record NZ_JBAWJZ010000011.1, on the reverse strand, counting down.
TCAAATGGATTAATACCCATGTTAAAAGCATACATGAACCATTACAATCCAAAAAAATTATTATTTGAAGGACGTTTTAACGAACCCTACACACAAGTAAGTGCCAGGCAAGTTATTAAGAAATCATTGGCAATGGCAGGTATAAAAAAGTATGCCACATTGCATACTTTACGCCATAGCTTTGCAACCCATTTATTAGAAAGTGGAACGGATATAAGATATATACAAGAACTTTTAGGGCATAATAGCCCTAAAACCACCATGATATACACCCATGTTTCTACAACTAACTTAATTAACATTAAAAATCCTTTTGATAATTTGTAAGAAAGTTATTATATTAGCTCAGAATACTTACTCTAATTTAATAAGAATGATAAAATATTATAAAAACCATCCATATCCCTCCAATTTGGAACATTATAGGTCACTCAATAACTCATATAACTAAGTTGTGTGCCATTTAAGACACTTAATAATTAAAAATTTATTTTATGAAATGTAAACTTTACATCCCAAAAGAAAACAAAGAAATTGACAATCATACAATCGGAGATAGTATTCGTGTCGGAGATTATTATCCAGTAGAAAATAGAGATTATACAGTAACCAATATTTTATTGGATGCAAATCAAGAATTACCAGTCGTTTATTTGGACTGATTTTCCAATATTTCAATATTTTCCAAATTATCCTGTTCAATCTTTGCTCTTTTGATTAAATCGTGTAGAACAAAGTGATAATGTAATTTATGTCCTTCAGTAGCAAACGAATCAATTTTCGGAAACTGAATATCATAAACTGACTTAATAGCTTGATTTACCTCTTGCTGCTTTGACTTTAATATTTCAATACCAACAGACATACTATTGTAACGCATAAAAGAATATCGTGCAACTAAATAAAACATCAAATGAAAATAACCAAACAAGACTTAAAACAACTTGAATCTAAAATAGACGGCAATAATACAACTGTTCGTGGTATGGAAAAAATACCATCGATGAGTATAACCGAATATATTGAATCAAAAGACAAACTAAAAAAGGTTTTATCGGAATCTGATTTCGAGTTCTTTTATAATATTAAGATTGGAAATATAACAATCTACAAAACAAAAGATGAACTCGAAAAATTACACAGAGTTACGATGTCTTACTTGAAAGCTCTTCCTCAATCGCATCGTTCATCGCTTCTACAAGGGAAATTCTTGTCGGTTGACCTGAATTTTCTCGCTTTTTTGAACGCTTTAATATACGCTGACAAAGAACTTGAATCTCTTTAATGTCATTTAATTGCTGACTTATATAAAATAAATCATGCTTGTCTTGAATGTTATTAGACATAAAAACGCCACACAACACCATATAAAATTAATTGCTGGTTGTTCCCTATTTTGAAACCTATTGCGTGATTCTTTTGTATTGCTTATTTTTAAGGTTAATATTCAGTTCACGCAACTAATCTTATACAATCACGTTGTATGCCATTACTACAAAATACTAATATATGATAATCAAGTTTGACTTAAAATGGAACATTTACTAGTATGAGTAGATTAATTAAACAAGAAGACATTCCTGTTTCACTATGGAGAAAAGATGATGAAACTTTAGTATTACCACATTCTTTAGTGAAATGCTGGAAATCTATATTGAATCAAAGAAATTTACTAAAAAGTGCTACTGAAGAAATAGGCGATGGAGAAACAGGGGGTATTGATGAAGAAGCAACGCATAAACATTATTCATTTCGCTATAACGGATCCTGCGCAAGGTTTCAACTTACTTTTCTTGACCCAAAAGACGACCTCAAAGAAGTTTCAAATGCCTTTGTTAAATCCTTAGCTGGAAATGATGTATTCATCGCAGATATTCCTTCTGGAACAGGAGCTGCTTCCCTATCACTACTTAGTAACATAGCCCAACTTCGCGAAGAAAACATTCTTCCTAAACTTCCTTTAAAGGTGAAGATTCTTGCAGGTGAAATTTCGAAAACAGCAATTCAAATATTTCAAGAATCTTTTGATGAAATAAACCCATATTTGAAGCACTATTTTATTGAAGTAGAATTAAAGTTTGAAGAATGGAACGTTAGAGAAGCAGATTCAACTTCTCAACTTATTAAAGAAATTACTCTTTTTAGTCAAAATTCAACAGATAAAATACTTTTATTAGCCAATTTTACTGGATTTCTTGAACAGGATAAAAAATGGAAAGAAGTTCAAGATAAATTTGAAGAGATTTTTAGGCATTTTTCAGGAAAGTCGACTATCGCTATTTGGTTAGAGCCTCAGTTAAATATTGTAATTAATCAATTTTGGCCTAGGACAGTAAATTGGTTTAAAAGTACTTTCAAATATTTAATGGGAGCTAAAGAGACTATTAAAATTGAGACTTCGAATGCAAAATTTGAGCATGGACTAAGAAATGAAACTCAAAGAACCAGTGTGGCAGTTGTAAAGTTTAATATCGAACGAGTATAGCATGTCAAACAATATTGCATTAAAATCATTAAATCAATATCGTAAAAGAGATATCATAGCATATTTGTCTTTACGATATTATTTAGATTCTAAGAGTAGTCAGACAGATCTTTGGGCAAGGGAAGTAGCAACAAATCTTACGTTAAAGAATGAATCTTCTGATTTTTTAAAAATTAAACACTTTAAGTGCTTTATTAATAATGAAATAAAATTTCGAGAAATACACATCCCATCACCGAATGATATAATATCTGAATCGGTTTTAATATCAGAATGCGCTAAACACGATTCTTTTTATACAAATTCAGCTGTATACAGTTATTTACTAAATGATACTAATGAATCAATTTATAAGCATTATACCAACGGATTAAATAAACGCTTCTTGTCAATACAACAGGCATGCAGAGATAAAACAAATGAAGAAGTATTATATCTAGATGTAAAATCTTTTTATCCTTCTATAAACCTTTCTACAATTGAGAAAATATGGATAAAAGCTTGTAGTGATTCTAATATTCCTAGTCTTTATCTTGAACTTGGCAAAAAATTCATAAACAAATATAAGATTGAACAAAAAGAGGTAAAAAACCCTGGATTATTAATTGGTCCTATGTTCTGCCATTTATTAGCGAATTTGTATCTCAAAGAGATTGACAGCTTTATGAAAACAACTACACTAAATAGGTATTGGAGGTATGTTGACGACATTGTTATTATGGGTAATAAAAAGGAGATAGAATTATTTTCAAAAGAACTTCATCAAAAGATGAATAATTTAGGTTTGGATTTGCACGACGAATCAAAATTTTTTAGACTTACAACTCATGAATGGCTTGAAAACGAAAGCGGAATTGACCCTAACCTATCATGGAAATGGCCTAAATTAATCGGTTCAATAAAAAAGATAGCAATATATCAACCAGAAAAAATCAATCAATTAAAAAAAATATTTAACGAAATGGAAGTTAGGCTCGAGATTCTAGATTATTCTAGAGAAGTAAAGTCAGCATTCACTTCTTTTAAATTTTTTGAATGGTTGAAAAGAAATATAAAATCTGAAAAAACTACAATAGAGGATATAATTGAATACACAGAAAACCTAAGAAACAAATATTTTGAACTTTTTATTAAAGCAATCAAAATGCAAGTTTCAAATGAACTAGAAAGTAAAACAAGAATTACTAGAATAAAATATCTGGTTGGAAGGTTAATATATCTAGCAAAAGAAAAAGATTTAAAAGTGATTTTGGAGAATTTAGTAGAAATACCAGAATTACTAATCCAATATGAAATTATAAAAACTATTATAACAAGAGATATTTCAACAATTGTTAAACTTGGAACAAACGCTTCTCAAGCAGTTGCTCAAGTTATTAAACAAAATGAAGCATCATTAAAATGTAAATTAGACCCTTCTGACAAAGATGTAATTTTTGCTTTATCAATTTTCAAGTTTCATGGTATAAAAATTGAATTTACTGAGCCAACTGAAATCAAAAATTCATTCTATGATTTTGCTTCAGGAGATATAGACAGTGCTTTAGAGACGGACAGCACTTATTTAAGACAACTTATTTCGTTACATGGAAGAGATGATTCAAAGCATGAAGCAATGTTAACTACTTTATTTGACGAAAATGAATCTCTTTCATTTGATGTACTAAATGCAGGTTCAGTATCAAGTTATTATTTTTAATCGCATTTGAATAATAAAAAACGGCATACAACAATATATATAAAAAATAGGCGCATTAGTAAAAAATTCAAGGGATTTGGCTAGTATCGAACTTTGTGTTTAACCGAAAGTTTCGTGCTTCGAAATCGCCTACTTTTCATATATTAACCGTTAGCAGTTATTTAATTTAGTCAACCATGATTATGGAAGAAAATAAATCGAAACTCTCAAAATTCTGGAAT
>NZ_JBAWJZ010000010.1:0-119071 GCF_043876835.1 Gaetbulibacter sp. M235 | reverse complement strand
CAATGGCTTTTTCCGTCTTTTTTTTGCCTTTTTTCTTAACACCTTTTTATCCACTGATTATGAATATTTTACGGAGAGCATTTGTCACTACTTTTTTTCGAGACACATAAAAAATTTTAAAAAAAGGGTGTTTGCATTAGCGATTGAACGCTTGTTTGAACTCTTTTTATGGATTGCTTTTTAAAGTAATCCATAAAAAAGTGAGCAGTGAAAGCGCGGCCAAACCAATTTTGGTTTGGAAATGCCAAAAAAAACTACATGAAGAAATTCCAAACAATACCAAATCGAACTACGAAATCTCTATAAGGATAGTTTGGTGCTGAATAATAATTATAACCTGTAAACGCTGAATTGAAATGTTCGGCCTTTAAAAATATTCGTGTTTGGCGAATTTTTGCATTGATAAAGAAATCCAATCTAGGGAAATTTCCATATTCTTTTTCATTTTGAATGTAAAACTCTGCCAACAATGGATCGTAAGCATTCATATAATATGACGAGAAATAATTTAATGTTACCCCAGTTTGCAAATACAATGCTTTTTTAAACATATTGCTTGAAAAGTATAAGGTATTGCGAGTTGTTAGTTCTGGGACATTTAATGTATTGTTTTCGTCTTGTACGTTTTGGTATAGCATCGTATTGTTTAAAGCAAACTTGCCAAACTTAATTTCCTTTTCTAGTTTAATACGCAAATATGTAATAGTTGAATTGTTTTGATATGCTTTAATTAGATTCGTGGTTTCGTCTTTTTTGAAATAAGCATAATCTGTGATTGTAGAATAATCGGCTGAAACATCAACAATCTTTTTTGATTTCAAATGAAATGATAGCTGTTCGGTTTCTATATTATTAAAATTATTTCGCCAGTTATAATTTACATAATCACTTTGATATAATAAAAAATTATAATTAGGTGCTTTTGAACTATGATTAATAGAGGCAGTTGCAGACATATCATCGTTTAATTTAAAAGAAGCTGTTCCTTTAATATAATTGCCATCAAAATCTCCTGTTACGTTAATCCCCATTTCACCATTAAAATCAAAGCTCTTGTATTTTTTATGATATTTGCCGCCAACAGCATAGATATCTCCTTTTAATCTGTTTACAATCGTTTCTCCATTTAATACAACTAGTTTATTATACCCATAATTATAATTATCATTACTTACATTAAATTGTAAATCGCCAATCAAGTCATTACTATAATTTAATTGAAATTGATTGTAAAAATTTTCTAAAGATACTCTGTCTTTAAGTTTAGAGCTTTTAAAAGCATCTCCAAAATAAGCATTTGAATTTGTTTGATCGTACTGAAAATACTTGTCTTCAAACGACATGATGTGTCTTATATTTAGTTTATTACTTGAAGTTGAATCTTTTTTACGAACAATATCATAGGTGTGATCTAAATGAAAACGCTTTCCTTTAAGTATGCTTTCGGCATTTTCAAAGTTTACTTCTAAAATTGAACGATCTAAAAACTCGGGATCACCAGTTTCAAAATAAGGCACGCTACTATCTTGCAATCCTCCGTTTTCCTGATTCATCAAGTCTTGAGTTACAATATGTGTTCTTAGATGATACTTATTGTTTTTTGTTGAATAATTGATTGTGAACCTAAAATTACCCGTACTTGTTAAAATATGCTGATACTTGCCCAATGAACGCAATCCTTTATAGGCTATTGAGAAATTAAATCTAGGTGTTGTATTTACCGTGAAAAAAGCATCCAATAACTGACCTTGCTCAAAGGCGGTTTTAAAAAACAATTCAGTAAGTGGCGTTGGAACTCTATAATATTTAATATCTTCAACTTCCATATAATTAAAATGTCTTGCTCTTGCTCCAAAACTTGGCATAAGCTTAGTGTTTTCAAAATTATAGCTAAGTGAATTATAGGTTTGTCCTAAATTTGAAAACGGAATTAGTTCAAAATCATCCTTTCTTAAATAATTGAATTTATAATCCTTATATATTGTTAATGTTGTATCAACAAATGTTGTATCGTTTTCTTGGCTAATTATTAAGTAGTCAGTAATCTTACCAACCTGTTGCTTTGTGCTTTTGCCTTTTTTAATATCTCTAGATCTGTTAGAATTATCATAAACCGAATCTTGTCCTTTAACTGCACCTAAACCTTTCTTTGGAAGAATTTTTTGATCTTGCGCATAAACACCACTAAACCAACACAGTAAAATAATTGATAAAACCAGTTTCTTCATATTTGTTTTTTTCCAAAGCAAAAGTAATTATTTGAACGCAAAGCATCGACAATTATTTTAAATTAAGAAAGCCAGCAAATATTTGCTGGCTTTCTTTAAAACAATCATCCTAAAAAAAGTATGATTTGTTATAATTAATTTGAATTAGTCGGTGGCAAAAGTGTAAATATTAAATTGAATAAACAAAAAATTAATCAAAAAAATTGAATTTTAACAATTATAAACTTGGTTGTTATTGATTTTTAATCAGTTTTATGATATAAAAAATTAATATATAGTAATTTTTAATACTTCAAATTACGAATATCATAACCATTCATTTTAATTTGATAAAAATAAAGATCAAAAATTATCAATAGCTTAAAACTAAGACTTAAAAATTATAAATTTGACATTCTTAACTATAGTATGCTTACATTAAATTTCTCAACCTTTAAGTTAGAATGTGGCACGGATGAAGCTGGCCGTGGTTGTTTAGCTGGTCCGGTAACTGCTGCAGCTGTTATTTTTAATGAGAATTTTTCCAATACCATATTAAATGATTCCAAACAATTAACAGAAATTAAAAGAGATTTCCTTAGACCAATTATTGAAACAGAATCATTATCATTTGCAGTTGCTCATGTATTCCAAGAGGAAATAGATACAATAAACATTCTTAACGCATCTATTTTGGCCATGCATAAATCTATTGATCAATTACTTCCTGTACCAGAATTCATTATAGTTGATGGCAATAAATTTAAACCTTATAAAAACATTCCTTTTGAAACCATTATAAAAGGTGATGGAAAATTTATGAGTATTGCGGCAGCTTCGGTTTTAGCAAAAACATATCGCGATGACTACATGAACAAGATTCATGAAGAATACCCCATGTATAATTGGAAACAGAACAAAGGATACCCAACCAAAGAACACAGAGAAGCCATCAAAAAGTATGGTATTACCAAATACCACAGAAAAACATTTAGATTATTACCAGAACAACTTAAATTCGATTTATAAAATCTTTATTTGATATTCTATAAATTTTAAATAACTTAAAAATATCTTAGGTTTGTATAAATTAATTTATCCATGAGATTCTTTAGGTTTTCCTTCTTATTTCTTTTCATTTTTAGTTGTTCAAACGAAAATACAGATCATTCAAGTTTATTCCATTTTATTCCAGAAAACACATCTGTACTACTAAAAACGTCAAATATTGAAAGCTTAAAAAACAGCATTGAAAACAACGATTTTATTCAAAGTATCTCAAAAACAAATGCATACAAAAATTTAAATCAGCAATTAAACGGTTTAACCCTTTTAAAACCTAAAGAACAAGTTTTAATTTGCTTTTCTAAAGATGATTTAGACAGCCTGCAATATTCTGTTATTACTAAATATTCAAAAGAATTGTTTATTAGAGATTCTTTAAAAAATTACGTTGAAGAAACTTTAAAATATGAAGATAAATCAATCATCAAATCAACTTTAAACAAAAACACTTTTTATAGTGCAATAATTGATAGTACCTTTTTTTCATCATCATCAAAAAAACTAGTTGAACAAGCTTTTGAGTTTTCAAATACCAATGTTGAACTGGAAAAAATATATAAAACAACAATTGACGATAAAACTGTTTCTATAATACTTAAAGATGAAGAAAACAGCCTAACAAAAACACTGTTTCCTGAAAATGAATTACCCTTTAAAACCTTCACGAAGTATCTGGCAATTGATACTGACATTAGTCAGGACAATATTATTTTCAATGGCATTACTCAAGCCAGTGACTCTACAAAAAGCTTTCTAAATGTTTTTAAAAACACGATTCCACAGGAAAATCAACTTCAAAATATAGCTCCAGAAAATGCCGATGGTTTTTTAAGTTTCACATTTAGCAGCTTTAAAAACTTTAATTCTAATCTGGTTAAGTTCACTCAAATAGACACTTTAAAAAATCAGACTACTCTTTTTGATAACATTATTGAAGTTGGTGTCATTTATCAATCAAATAAAAAAGTAGTTGTTTTAAATTCTCTGGATGCTTTTTCAACTGAGGACGCCTTAATTAGTGAACAAAATGTTATTGACACCTTTAGGCAAACAGACATTTTTAGTTTTAGTCAGCCAAATCTGTTTAAAGCTTCATTTTCTCCTTTAATTTCCTTTGAAAATGCTACTCGATATTGTGTTCTTGACAACTTTTTTGTGTTTACAGACGACATTGAACTGTTACAAAATATCATTTCAAATTATCAAAATAAAACCACTTTAGGAGAGCAACCATATTTTAATGACATTAAAAAGCAACTTAGTGATGCTTCATCATTATTATTGGTGTTAAGCCCAAATACACTTAATGAGGTTATAAATAAAAACTTAAATGAAGATACCAGCTTATCTTTGGATAAATACAAAGCTTCTGCGATACAATTTATTTACGACAATAATTTTGCTCATGTTAATGGCATCATCAAAAAAACGAAAGAAAAAGCATCACTAAATTCTATTTCAGAAGAATTAAATATAAAACTAGATATAGATTTGCTTACCAATCCACAATTTGTAACAAATCATTTAAACAAGCAAAAAGAAATTGTTGTTCAAGACATTAAAAACAACTTGTATTTAATATCTAATTCAGGTAAAATTCTTTGGAAAAAACAATTGGACGGACCTGTTTTAGGAACAATTGAACAAATTGATATTTTTAAAAATGGTAGACTTCAACTACTATTTGCCACACCACACAAAGTTTATCTTGTCGACAGAAATGGTAAAGATGTAGCACCTTTCCCTGGAAATTTCAATGATGTGATTACACAGCCTTTATCTGTTTTTGATTATGATAAAGACAAAAACTACAGACTTTTAGTAACACAAGGAAAAAATGTATTGATGTACGATAAAAATTTGAAAGAAGTTAAAGGGTTTAATTTTAAAGCTGCAAACAACATAATACTTAGTCAACCACAACATTTTAGAATTAGTGGTAAAGATTATATCGTGTTTAAAACTTTAGATAAAATTTATGTACTTGACAGGACTGGTAAAACCAGGCTCAATCCTAAAACAACAAGTACATTTTCAAATGAATCCATATATGTTTATAATGATAAATTTACGACAACAAGCACTGAAGGAAACCTAATTTCAATAGACACCAAAGGTAATAGTGTATCGCAAAACATAAGTCTGCCTTCACAACATCATATTGATAGTTCTAGCAAAACTTTGGTAACACTTGGTGACAACAAATTATCAATAAAAGGAAATTCTTATGAGTTGGATTTTGGCATTTATACGGCACCAAAACTATTCTATTTACAAGATAAGATTTACGTTACAGTAACCGATTTACAGACACAAAAAGTATATCTGTTTGATAGTAATGCTAAATTGTTGCCTAACTTTCCTGTATACGGAAATTCGGCTATAAGTCTTGATAATATTGATTCTGACAGGGATTTGGAGTTTGTAACCAAAGGAGAAAACAATTCCATTATTCTATATAAAATTAATTAGCATATTTCTTTCAATTTTTCATAGTATTGCACACTCAAAAAAGATAAATTAAACACTATGATTTCAAGAAAGAATGCTTCCATTTCAAAATTTATCATTCATAAAGTTGGTAATAAATTCAATGATACAAAAAATGCTTTTTCAGAAAAAATAGTCGATTTTGATGAAGCCAGTTACGATTTAATGCTTCCTTTTTTATTGAAACCATTTAGTTCAGTTGTTCAAAGTCATCGTTTTAATCATCATTCAAACATTACTCTTAACGAAATCAATAGTTATTCTAACCAGATTTTTAATGATGATGATGCTTTTATTGAAACTTCAAAACATATAGTTAACCATTTATATGAACAATCAAATTCTTCACAAATTAAAACTGGTGATGTCTTGATTGTCATGTTTGAAGGTATTGAATTTAACGAAATAACTACCAATGCACTTGGTATTTTTAAGATTGAAAACAAAGTAAACTTCTTTCAAACTTATTTAGAAAACAATAGTTATGATGTATTGGTTCAAAAAGGAATCAGCTCTAAAAAAGTTGATAAAGGATGCTTAATTTTAAATCAATCAGATGCTGAAGGAAACATTATTTTTAGTGTTGACAATAATAATTACGATGCCCAATATTGGATAAATCAATTCTTAAATATTAAATATGCTGATGATGCCAACAGCCATACGCAACAGTATATTGAGCTTTGCAAAGATTTCTCAACCGACATTTTAAAAACCAGTTATGGCTCACAGGAACAAAACACCTTTTTAGCAAAAACCATCGATTTCTTTAAAGAGCATGAAGTTGTAAATCTTGAGACATTTAAAGAAGATGTGTTTGCCGAAGACAAGCATAAAACCTTGTTCGATTCCTTTAAAAAAGAATTTGAAAGCGAAAAAAATATTCTTATTAGAAATCAATTTGACATTTCTGAACTAGTAGTTAATAAGGAAAAGAAAAAAATAAAAACCGATATTAAGTTAGATACCAACATACAAATTAAATTGGATATTGATGCACCTGAAGCTGCCAGCGAATACCTAGAGCGTGGTTATGATGACGAGAAAAAAATGCACTATTACAAGGTGTTTTTTAATGTGGAAGGTTAGTTTTTTATAAAATCATGTGGATATTTTAGTTCACGGTTCTGAAAAGTTAATACAGACTCTTTTTTAATTACACCATCTTCAATATTAATAGCCTTTTGAATGGTAGGATTTTTTACCCAACTATAAGAACCTTCTAAAATGGTTGGCAAATAAACAATTAATGCTGCAGATATAGATCTTGAAGCACTTTCCCACAAATAACTTGGTGTATGATCTACCGCATAATAGTCAACACTATTAATACTAATAAATGGATTTTTAAAAGTAGTAGGTTTTGCAAAATAAAACCCCATACCTTCATCGCAACTCACATCAATAATTAAACAACCTGATTTTAAAATATCTTTCTCCTCTACAGTTACAAAATTTATTGGATTATCTGTATCTTGATAAACACCATTAATAATAATATCAGATTCATTAATTAAATCTGATAAAGGTCTCACTGTACCATCATGTTCAACCGTAACCATTCTAGCTTCATTATTATTGCCTTCACGTATTCTAATATAATGAACGTCTAAAATTTCTTCACGCACCTCATGGTCAGGTCTTTGAATACAAATAGTTATATCTCTGAACCCATGAGCTTTAAGCGCATAAATAGCTCCTCTACTAACGGCTCCAAAACTAAAAATTATCACCTTGCGTTGTTTACCATAATGTCCATCAATACCTCTTAATTGTAAAGCATGAAGCACAGCGCAATAACCTGCCATTTCATTGTTTTTGTAAAATGTATGTCTACCCATTTGACCTTCTGGGGACCAAACAAACATGTCTTCAAATGCAATTAGCGTTAATTTTTTATCAATTGCGGTTTGGGTAATATCACCTTGTTGAGCACAATGTGGATACCCCCAAATAAAGCCGCCTTGACGTATTTCTTGTAAATCTGCTAATACAGGTTTTGCAATTATAACTGAACCTAAATCTGATAATAATTCATGCCGAGAAGCAACACCTCCGGCTTGAGAAACAAAAAAATCATCATCCAAACCAAACGGAATGCCATATCCTTCTTCAAAAATTAATTGTTTTCTTGTATGCTCTGGTAAACGTGCTAAATGTTCTGGATGAATTGGCACACGCTTTTCATCTTGTTTTCTTGAAGTTCCAATAACTCCTAAGGTTTGTTTTTTCATGAGTTCTCTTTTATTGTTTGTTATAAAACAAATAAATATTGGCTTGACTATCCGTAATTCAATGAGAAATCAATTGCTAGAGTGAAAGATTGTATTATTAAAACAGCAAAATGGAATAATGACTGATTAAAATCAAAAATGGTATAAACCTATTGCAAAGATACTCAATTTTTCTTAGTGTTTCTTGAATTAAAAAATTGATAATAAAATAGTTAGTAAAAAATTACTTAAAAACATAGAATGATAAAGCATTTAATCATTAGCAATGGTTTAATATACCTTTTTTAAATTCTTCAAGCATAATTAAAGCCATTGAAACTTTAGATAATTCAAATACTTAGATATAAAAAAGAATAAAAATATTTTGTCAATAATTTATTTAATCGTAATATTGCAATATAATAATTAATGCTATGGGTTTAACTAAAACCGAAATTTTTACTGACGAGCAAAATAACATTGCTCAAATAGCAAAAGCTCTTGGGCATCCGGCTCGCATAGCTATTTTACAACACCTTATCAAAATAAACAGTTGTATTTGTGGTGATTTGGTAGATGAAATTGGTTTGGCACAACCTACTATTTCGCAACACTTAAAAGAATTAAAAAACATTGGTATCATTAAAGGAAATATTGAAGGCACCAGTGTTTGCTACTGCATCAATCTAGAGAAATGGGCAGATATTGAAACCTTGTTTACATCCTTTTTAAGTCAGAAACCAAAAGGTTCTATTTCCTGTTGCTAAAAAAAACATACTTATATAACGCAATATCACAATAAAACAAACAACATTATGACACTATCAGAAATCAAGAATCACTTAAAAAATTTAGACACCATTGCGTTCCAATTACCCAACGGGAACCTAGTACCAAACCATTTTCATGTAACAGAAGTTGGAAAAGTCAGTAAACATTTTATTGATTGTGGAGGTACAGTTAGAAATGAAGATGTTGTGAATTTTCAATTATGGGAAGCCAATGATTACGACCATAGATTACATCCCGAAAAACTAGTTCATATTATTGAGTTATCTGAAAAAGTTTTAGGATTAGATGATTTAAATATAGAAGTTGAATATCAAGATACTACTATTGGGAAATTTGGGTTGGATTTTGACGGCACAAATTTTTTACTCACCACAAAACAAACCGATTGTTTGGCAAAAAGTAACTGCGGAATTCCTGATAAAAAACCAAAAGTTAAACTGTCCGATCTACAATTGGAAAGCTCATGTTGTTCACCTAACTCCAATTGCTGTTAATTCATTCAATCGATTATGTTTCCAAAAATAAACGCCTTAATCAACACCTTAAACATTAAAACTATTACGAAGGAAAGACAAGCGATTCTTCAACCATTGATTGATTTTATTAAAACCAAACACAATACAAACCAAAACATCAGGCTTAATTTTATTTGCACCCACAATTCACGTAGAAGTCACTTGTCGCAAGTTTGGGCACAAGTTATGTCTTATTATTTTCAAATAGAAAATGTGTATTGCTATTCAGGCGGAACAGAAGCCACAGCTTTATTTCCTATGGTTGCTGAAACATTAATGAATTCAGGGTTTACAATTGAAACTCTTTCAGAAGGTGAAAATCCGGTTTACGCCATTAAATACTCTGAAAACGAGCATCCTATCATTGGCTTTTCTAAAACTTATGATGCTGTTTTTAATCCGAAATCTGAATTTGCAGCCATCATGACCTGTTCAAGCGCAGATGCTGGTTGTCCATTCATTTCAGGAGCAGAAAAACGAATTTCCATTACTTTTGATGATCCAAAAGCTTTTGATAACACACCTCTGCAAAAAGAAAAATACAATGAAAGAAGCATTCAAGTTGCTACCGAATTATACTATGTTTTTTCACAAATAAAATAGCAATCAAATGGCATTAAAGAAAAAACTAAGCTTCCTAGACAGCTATTTAACACTTTGGATATTTATAGCCATGGCTTTAGGTGTTGGCATTGGATATTTTGCGCCTTCGTTTCCTAAAACTATAGATTCATTTAGTAATGGAACTACCAACATTCCAATTGCCATCGGACTTATTTTAATGATGTATCCTCCTTTAGCCAAAGTGAATTACGCTTTATTACCAAAAGTGTTTCAGAATGTAAAAATTCTTTCTATATCTCTTATATTGAATTGGATTATTGGTCCTGTTTTAATGTTCATTTTAGCCATTATCTTTTTACAAGACTACCCTGAATATATGGTAGGATTGATACTAATTGGGCTTGCAAGATGCATTGCGATGGTATTGGTTTGGAACGATCTTGCAGAAGGTAGTAGTGAGTATGGAGCTGGTTTAGTAGCTTTAAATAGTATATTTCAAGTATTTGCCTATAGCTTTTATGCATGGTTATTCATTACCGTTCTTCCTCCCTATTTTGGTTTTAAAGGTGCCATTGTTGATATTTCGATTGGTACAATTGCTGAAAGCGTTGCAATATATTTGGGAATTCCATTTACTTTAGGACTATTAAGCCGCCTGATTTTAGTGAAATTAAAAGGCGAAACTTGGTACAGAGAAAAGTTCATTTCAACCATATCTCCCATCACGTTAATAGCATTGCTTTTTACAATCATCGTTATGTTTTCCCTAAAAGGCGAATTGATTGTTCAAATTCCTAAAGACGTTTTAATTATTGCTCTTCCTTTACTCATCTACTTTGCCATCATGTTTTTAATTGGTTTTTTTGTAAGTAAGGCCATGGGTGCTGACTATGATAAAAATGCCGCAATCTCATTTACCGCAGCAGGAAATAATTTTGAATTGGCTATTGCAGTGGCTATTGCTGTTTTCGGATTGAATTCTGGTCAGGCATTTGCAGGTGTTATAGGTCCTTTAGTTGAAGTCCCTGCTCTAATTATTTTGGTAAGGGTTTCTTTTTGGTTACGAAAGAAATATTATCTATAAAATTTGGATAAGATGACAAATGTCATATGCATCCAACAAAACCAATCGTACATTTGCGATAATAGATATGAAAAGAAGTTTAGAGCATATTGAATACAAAGAAAGCACTGAAGCTTTAGCCCGTTTTGCCAAGGCTTTAGGACATCCAACCCGTATTGCTATTTTAAAATATTTAAAAAAACAATCATGTTGTTTTACTGGTGATTTGGTTGATGTATTTCCTTTAGCTCAATCTACGGTATCTCAGCATTTAAAAGAATTAAAAAATGCTGGGTTAATTCAAGGAGAATTAAAGCCTCCAAAAATAAAGTATTGTATTAATCAAGAAAATTGGAGACTTGCCAAATCACTGTTTGCCGATTTTTTTGATTGATAAGTTTTAATTAAAAAACAAATTATGAGTATAGCTATTAAGGTTTTAGGCACAGGCTGTCCAAAGTGTAAAACCATGACAAGTTTAGTTCAAGAGGTTGTTAATGAAAACAATATTGACGCTACCATTGAAAAAGTAGAAGATATTATGGATATCATGACATTTAATGTAATGAGTACACCTGCATTAGTCATCAATGATGTTGTCGCCATAAAAGGACGAATTCCTTCAAAAGCAGAAGTTTTAGATTTATTAAATGATAACAAACCAGCTACCAATGTAGGAGGAAGCTGTTGCTCTTCGGATAGTTGTTGTTAATATAATATATGTTTGATTGGATTCAACATATAGCCGATTGGGTAGTATTTGATGCTCTCCATTTAGAAAAAGGGAATCATTTAGCCAACGCTTTAAATTTCTTTATATACGACACCACCAAGATTTTAATACTACTTGCCGTTGTTATTTTCTTTATGGGAATCGTCAATAGTTACTTTCCAATTGATAAGGTCAAAAACTTCTTGTCTCGTAACAAATTATACGGATTGGAATACCTTATGGCAAGCCTTTTTGGTGTAGTTACTCCTTTTTGTTCGTGTTCATCAGTTCCTTTATTTATTGGTTTTGTAAGAGGCGGGATTCCTTTAGGAGTCACCTTTGCTTTTCTTGTAACTTCTCCATTAGTAAATGAAGTTGCTATTGGACTTTTTATTGGGCTATTCGGAGTTAAAACAACTCTCATATATGTAGTTAGCGGTGTATTATTAGGAACTATCTCGGGAACAATTCTTCAAAAATTAAAATTAGAGCGTTATTTAACGCCTTGGGTAAAAGATATTCTTGCAAATGCTCAAAGAGAACAGGATATATTTCAAGAAGAAAAACAATCATTTAAACAACGTTTACCTATTATTTGGGCAGAAGCTCTTAAAATAATTAAAGGAATTATCCCTTACGTAATCATTGGGATTGCTGTTGGTGGATTGATGCACGGTTATATCCCGGAAGGATTTTTTGAACAATACATGAACAAAGACAATCTGTTTGCGGTACCCATAGCAACCATATTAGCAGTTCCTATGTATTCAAACGCCTCAGGAATATTGCCTGTTGTTCAGGTATTGGTTGCTAAAGGGATTCCTTTGGGAACAGCCATCTCCTTTATGATGGGTGTTGTAGCATTATCACTACCTGAGGCTATGCTTCTAAAAAAAGTGATGACAATGAAATTAATCGGAATCTTTTTTGGAGTTGTAACACTCTGCATCATTTTATCAGGCTATATATTCAATCTTATTTTATAATTAAAAACAAATACAAATGAAAACATTTAAATTCTTTTCAATTTTAGTATTCAGTTTAATCCTTAGTTCATGTAATGGTCAAAACAAAAGTAAGGACACAAAAACAAATCAAAATATTTCTAAAATAGAAGTGATTGATTTTCATTCCACACACAGATGCACCACTTGTTTGGCTATTGAAGCCAATACAAAATTCACCCTCAACACTTATTTTCCTGAAGAACTTAAAGCTGGCCAAATATCATTTCAGGTTATTAATGTAGATGAAAAAGAAAATGAAAAAATTGCCGAAAAATTTGAAGCTGCTGGTACATCATTATTTTTAAACGTTATAAAAGATGGCAGAGAAAAACATGTTGATTTAACCGAATTTGCCTTTATGGAAGGCACAGACCAAGATGCATTTTCAAAAGAATTGAAAGTTAAAATTGAAAATGAATTGAAAACACTCTAATGGATTATTTTCAATCGTTACTGGAAAACACAAATCTTCCATTTATTTCTGCTTTTATATTAGGAATCATGACTGCTATAAGTCCTTGTCCTTTAGCAACAAATATTACTGCAACTGCTTTTATTTCTAAAAATATAGCTAATAAAAGAAAGGTACTTTTAAGTGGTTTGTTATATTCCTTAGGAAGAGCATTTAGCTACTCAGTTATTGGATTATTTTTATATTTTGGAGCAAGTAAATTTCATGTTGCCCGTTTTTTCAATCAAAATGGAGAAAAATATTTAGGACCACTTTTAATCATTTTAGGGTTGATTATGCTAAATGTTATTAGGCTTAACTTTTTAAGCAAGTCTGATTTTTCAAATAAATTATCAGAAAAATTTAAAAACAAAGGATTATTAGGTTCTTTTTTGATTGGAATTATTTTTGCTCTAGCATTTTGTCCTTATAGCGGAGCTTTGTTTTTTGGAATGCTTGTTCCTTTAACAATATCAAGTGCTGAAGGATTATATTTACCAATTATTTTTGCATTTGGAACAGGGCTTCCCGTTATCTTGTTCACTTATCTTTTAGCTTTCGCTGCCAATAACATAAGTATTTTTTACAGTAGAATTACAAAAATTGAAAAAGCTATGAGGTACTTTGCTGGTGTTGTTTTTATAATAACAGGGCTATATTATATATCCATTTTTATTTTTTAAACTCCGCCTCAAAAAGATGTGAAAAATGTTTGAGCAGTTTTTCTTTTACTTCTTCAACATTCACCTCTTTTACTCCTAATTCAACATTAAGCGAGGTAACTGCTTTCCCTCTAATACCACAAGGAATGATATTATCAAAATAACCTAAATTGGCGTTCACATTCAAAGCAAAACCATGCATGGTTACCCAACGACTGGCTCGAACTCCCATAGCACAAATTTTACGCGCAAACGGTGTTCCTACATCCAACCAAACACCTGTTTCTCCTTCACTTCTTTCGGCTTTTAAGCCATATTCAGCAAGTGTTAAAATAATCATTTCTTCTAAAAAACGAAGGTATTTATGAATATCGGTAAAAAAGTTTTCTAAGTCCAAAATAGGATATCCTACAATCTGTCCAGGACCATGATATGTAATATCGCCTCCTCTATTTATTTTATAAAAAGTAGCTCCTTTTTGCTTTAGTTGATTTTCATCCAACAACAGATTTGATAAATCACCACTTTTACCTAAAGTATAAACGTGAGGATGCTCGACAAATAAAAAATAATTATCAGTTGGAAGCTGTAAATTTTCCCGTCTGTTTTTAATCTTGGTATCTACAATTCCTTTAAACAACTGTTCTTGGTAATCCCAAGTTTGCTTATAGTCTTTAAAACCTAAATCTTGCAGTTCTATTTTCTTATTCATAGGCTGCAAAATTACAATATTTTTGCGTTTTAATTCTTTGGATTGTTAAGAATAACCAATGCCGCAATAACGCCGGGAACCCAGCCACAAAGCCATAATAAAAACACGATGAAAATAGATCCACAACCTTTATCTATAACAGCCAAGGGTGGACAAATAATTGAAAGCAAAACTCTCCAGAAACTCATTTTGATGATTTTTAATTGATGATTATCAATATGACGCTTTTAGAAAAGAGTTGTTACATTTTAAATATCTGATTGTTTACATAAAGCCTCTAAAGCATCTTCAATATCGCCGGGTGTACTCATAATTTTCATAAAAGTTCCCATAGTTAGTTCTGGCCAATGCAATGCAATCCTGTATTTACCATGCAACATAGTGGCTTCTTTACCTTGTAAAATAATTTCATATGGTAATGCTGCAACATGATCTTCGCCTATTTTTGGTAAAAAATATGACTCACCATTTTCTTTACTTTGAAGTCCAACACCAAAAACAGCTACTTCTTCTTTTTCGTAAACCAATCTAAAAACTTCTTTTGTGTTTCCTTTGTTTGCTTTTAAATTGTTAGTTATCATATTTAAACCTTCTTTGAATGATGAAAATTCAGCAAGCTCTATTGGATCTGTAAAATAAGGCATCATAATTTTATAATGATAATTACCTAATTTATCTGCCTGAACTGAACCCCCAAAAGGCTTAAATTCATCTCCTAAGGAGGATAAAGTAATTTTTAAATCTGAGCTGAATTTTTCAAACTGACTTTTATATGTATTGTAGGTTGTAGGCAAATAGGCTCTTAATAAATAATCTGGATTTGTATATGAAATAATTATTTTATCGCCTTTTGCAACCAATCCTATTTTCATAACAGCACCAAGGGCACCTCTATCTTTCACTTTTATCACAGTGTTTTTCAAATCATTCCTTGTAAAAGCAATTACTTTTAAGGTGCTTTTGTTTGAAGGATTGTAAGCTCCTAAAACAGTGAAAGAATTGTCTTTTAAAGTTTGAATGACTTTATCGGACACTTCTTGTATTGAATTTGAAGATTCACCCACTTTTATATAAGGAGACAAATCTTGTCCAAACGAACTAAAATGAACTAATAATAATGTAATTGCACTAATAATAAGATGTTTCATCTGTTTCAGAATTTAAATTTTTTGATATTGTTTTTTGTGCTATTATTGTTGGCTGGATATGATTAAATATTTAACAAAATAATATATAAAGATTGAGTTTGCCTATGACTTATGTCATGATTTAAAACAAGTTTAATTACTTGAAAATACTATTTATTGTGCTTTCATTTTTTGAATAAAATATAGTAGATTCGTACCATGAGGTTAAACATTGTTTTATTCATCTTAGTTTTTACGTCTTTATCAGCCAAAGCACAATATAGTTTTAGTGGCCATGTTGATAATAAAAAATGGCACGCCAATGTTTACCTTTCTATAATTGAAGACTACAGAAAAATCACAGGGATTTATTCAGAACAGATTATTTCAAAAGTAAAAACTGACAGCCTTGGTTTTTTTGAGTTTGCTGGTGATCAATTAGAAAATGAAAATAAAATTTACAGAATTCATGTAGATAATTGCTCGGATGAAGATCTAAATGAAAACCATTTTAATGGCCGTTGCGATGACAGCAAAGAGATTATTTTCATAGCCAAGGATAATGACACCATAAAACTTCCATTTTCCTTTGAAAAAGAAATGTTTTGTGATATAAAATCAAATAATTTAAAGGCTGCATCTTTTACTAAAATAGACTCCTTAAAAGAGGAAATGAAATATGCTTTTAATCAATTTAGAAGTGAAGCCAACCGAAAACTCAATAACAAAAAAT
Organism: Gaetbulibacter sp. M235; assembly: GCF_043876835.1. Taxonomy (NCBI): domain Bacteria; kingdom Pseudomonadati; phylum Bacteroidota; class Flavobacteriia; order Flavobacteriales; family Flavobacteriaceae; genus Gaetbulibacter; species Gaetbulibacter sp. M235. The sequence continues at coordinate 102,758 of NZ_JBAWJZ010000010.1, read as the reverse complement.
GGTTTAAGGCCTTACAAGATTATGGATTAAAACTCAAGGAACCTTTAGCCGAATTATACATTTATTCCTTTTTATCAGATAGAAGCAGCGACTTTCATGAATATTATCTTGAAGATTTAAAGACGAATTCTTACTATGATGGTTTATTAAACAGATTAACGGAGCAATATCCAAATTCAACATACACCAAACAATATAGAACAGAATTGACTTCTGATAAGTTCATTATCTCTAAAAATTCAGAAGACATAACGTTTAATTGGAATTACATGCTTTACATTTTTCTGTTTATTTCAATTATCCTGAATATATATTTTTGGCAAATATTTAAAAAACTTAAAATTAATAAAACCAAAAATCCTTCGGATTGTCTTACTAAGCAAGAGCAGAACATTCTTGCCCTAATACAAGAAAATAAATCCAACAAGGAAATTGCCGATGCCCTATTTGTAAGTTTAAGCACAGTTAAAACACACGTAAACAATATTTTTAAAAAGCTAAATGTACAGTCCAGAGAAGACATTAAAAACTTAAATATCAAATAAATAACATATTTAAAACTTGGTACTAGTACTCAATTCAACCCATTATTTTGTCCATTATAAATTAAATTTTCAGAAGTTTGTTATCTATTAACCCTTAAATCAATAAAAATGAATCAAACAATCAATCAATTACAAAGCATGAAAATTAAATTCTTATTAATAATTTGCTTATTAATTTATGGCACTAACTTTTCACAAGAAGCAAAGGCTAGTGACAAAGTAGGTGTATTATCGTTTACAACTACAGAAATTGATTACGGAACCATTCACCAAAATGATAATGGTGAGCGTATTTTTACTTTTAAAAATACAGGTGATGCACCAATTGTGATTTCAAACGCAAAAGGATCTTGTGGTTGTACCGTACCAACATATAGCAGAAATATGGTTCCTCCAGGAGAAACAGGTGAAATTAAAGTAAAATACGATACTAACAGAATTGGTAAATTCTCTAAAACAGTAACTTTAACTTCCAATGCTTCAGAGCCTACCACAATATTAAAAATAAAAGGCGAAGTATTAAGCCCAGCAAACTAAGCTGAATAAAGGATATTTTTCATTTTTAAAATCTAGCAAAAAGTTGTGTGCTAATTTTTCTAAATAGTGTAATTTTGCACTCGCCTATCAAAAAAATGATAGCCAAAAAAAATAATTAGCATGCAACTTTCTGAACAAGAACTAGTAAGAAGAGAAAAATTATCAAGATTACGCCAATTAGGCATTAATCCATATCCGGCAGATTTATATCCCGTAAATCATTCTTCTAAAGACATTAAGAGCAATTTTGAAGAAGGCAAAAAAGTTACCATCGCAGGTAGACTTATGGCCATTAAATTGCAGGGAAAAGCATCATTTGCTCAAATTCAAGATTCAGAAGGTAAAATTCAGGTTTATTTTAACCGAGATGAGATTTGTCCTGGTGAAGACAAAACAAAATATAACGAAGTCTTTAAAAAACTACTGGACTTTGGTGATTTCATAGGTATTGAAGGCGAGCTTTTCACTACTCAAGTTGGGGAAAAAACTGTAAAAGTTGAAGATTTCACTGTGTTAAGCAAAGCATTAAAACCTTTACCAATGCCTAAAGAAAAAGATGGTGTTGTTTATGATGCTTTTACAGATCCAGAACAACGTTACAGACAACGTTATGCCGATTTAGTTGTAAATCCGCAGGTTAAGGATGTGTTTGTTAAACGCACAAAACTCTTCAATGCCATGCGTTCATTTTTTAATAATGCAGGTTATTTTGAAGTAGAAACTCCAGTTTTACAGCCTATTCCTGGTGGTGCAGCTGCAAGACCTTTTATTACGCACCATAACAGTTTGAATATTCCTTTGTATATGCGTATCGCGAATGAGTTATATTTAAAAAGACTTATTGTTGGTGGTTTTGATGGCGTTTATGAGTTCTCTAAAAACTTTAGAAATGAAGGAATGGACAGAACCCATAATCCTGAGTTTACAGCTATGGAAATTTACGTAGCTTACAAAGACTACAACTGGATGATGGATTTCTGTGAACAATTATTAGAACATTGTGCCATAGCTGTTAACGGAATCACTAAAGCAACTTTTGGTGAACATCATATAGATTTTAAAGCACCATATGCCAGAGTTACCATGGCTGAATCCATAAAGCATTTTACAGGATTTGATATTACTGGTAAAAACGAAGATGAAATTCGTGATGCAGCAAAAAGCATGGGTATTGAAGTAGACGACACCATGGGTAAAGGCAAATTAATCGATGAAATTTTTGGCGAAAAATGTGAAGGCAATTACATTCAACCAACCTTTATAACTGATTACCCAAAAGAAATGAGTCCATTGTGCAAAGAACACAGAGATAATCCTGAATTAACTGAACGCTTTGAGCTTATGGTTTGTGGGAAAGAAATTGCCAATGCTTATTCTGAACTTAACGACCCAATTGATCAACGGGAACGCTTTGAGCATCAATTGAAATTGGCTGAAAAAGGTGATGATGAAGCTACAGAATTTATTGATGAAGACTTTTTAAGAGCTTTAGAATATGGTATGCCTCCAACATCTGGAATGGGAATTGGCATGGACAGATTGATAATGTTTTTAACCAATAATCAATCCATTCAAGAAGTATTGTTCTTCCCGCAAATGCGACCAGAGAAAAAGGCTGTTGAATTAAGTGAAGCTGAAAAAGTTATTTTAGATATTTTAAAATCTCAAAAAAGTATGCCTTTAAATGACCTTAAATTAAAATCTGAACTAAGTAATAAAGCTTGGGACAAAGGCATTAAAGGGCTAACCAAACATAAACTGGCAAAAGTTGAAAAAGTTGGAGAGGATTTAATTGTTGAATTACTATAAAATAATTTCCACTTAAAATAAAAAAAGGAACCACAAGTGGTTCCTTTTTTTATGAATAATACTGCTAAAGTTTAATAAACTAATTTACAATTTGTCATTCCTAAATATGGATTAAATCCTTCAGGTAAATAATCTTTAGTGTTGAAGTTTAACTCAACGTCTTCTTCTACTTTTTCAAGTTTTATGGTATTCCAATCTAAATCATTCTTTCCTTTTAAAGGATTAAAATCTTTTGGCAAATACCCTTTGGTATCAAAACCAAGTTTAGCTTCTTCTTCTACTTTAATCAATTGAATTTTATTCCAATTCAAATCATTTTTCCCTTTCAATGGGTTAAAGTCTTTTGGCAAATATTCTTTGGTATCAAAACCAAGTTCTACTTCTTCTTCTACTTTTATAAGTTCGATTTTGCTCCAATCTAAGTCATCTGAATAATTATTAACAGCATAATGATTGGTTCCATTAAGATTGTCAATGTTTTTACTACTTACAGTTGTTGTGTTTAGTGTTACTAACAAACTGAATATTAAGGCTGATTTTATCATTTTATTTGAAATTTTATTTTTGGTTTTTGTTGTTATATCCAATAGACTATTCAAAATCAAAAATGTTACAACTCTTTAAGAATCTTTAACACTAACAATCAGGTATTTAATAATTTTTTAAGAAATCCTATTTCAGCTTTGCAGAGATTTATTTAATTTTAAGTATGTGGCAAAGAATTCTATTTTTAATTATAGCTTGTAATTTATTTGTTGTTAAAGCTCAACAAAACGATAGTATTTCTTTAAAGAACGGAATAGATAAACCAAGCATTATATCTTTACATCACTTTGGGATTTTTAGTTCAAGAATAAATCAGAATTTCAAAACCTCAGCAAACTTAAATACATCATTTAGTTTTAATTATGCTAGCGGCAATTTATTTCATCCTTTTGTAGAAGCTTATATACCAAAAGACCCTTTAGTTCAGGAACAACAAAGTCAACTTATATGGTATCATAGAAATTTTCATTTTGTTGACCAAGAAACTACTCCTGCTGATTATATGAATATCATTATTGATGCAGTTATAAAAGAATTTAAATTTCAACTAAACATTCCAATTAACAAACAAAATGAATTAGATGTTTCTCTACGTTCGTATTTAATCACTAAAGGAAAGTATCCATTTTCAATTTTCACAAGTGATGAAAGTATAGAATGGTTTCACAGCAATATTGCAGGGGGCGAAGATCCATACGGAAGACGTTACTATGGATTAAATCAAGTTAACTTTAAATATACTGACAGAAATGGAAACATTCTTGAATTACATAACAATGATTTTTTTATAAGTGGTATTGAGCTAAATCACTTCTACTATCCTTCTTTTTTAATCAATAAAAGAAAAAATCTGTTTTTTAATTTTGGAACACACTTGGGCATCAATATCACTAAATACAATCCTTCAATAGATATAGGTGCTTCAGCTAATGCCATTAAAAAATTTGTTTTAAAAAATAACAATGAATTCCATTTTGGAGTAGGAACAAGTGCTTTACGTAAAAATATCATCAACTTTAATAATGTTGTTGATTTAGGAAACAATCCATATTTAGCAACTTTTGAAAGTGAAATTGAATTCACTAAATACACAAAGAAAAAAAATTATAATTCCTTTGGGATCAATTACCAAGTACAGACAAGATACAATAAATTAAAAGAAGCCGATTATTATAGGTTGATTGGTAAATGGAAAGAGATAAATGGCGGTTGGCAGCATGGTTTTTCCACACTATATGACAACCTCTCTTATTGGTCCTTTTTATATACCTATGCACAACCAAAATTCAAAATTACATTATATTTTAGAGAGGATCTTGAAGTCAATAATTCTCCCGATGTTCAAACTGGAATTAGTTTGACTATTTCAAAATAATGAATCCTGTTATTTTCTTCTGTCTTTTGTTAATTATGAGTTAAAGTAAAAAACCCTATTAAACCTTTTTAAAATTGCAATGTCATAATAGCAATAAACTCTTAAATCATTTATAACATGAAAAAATTAATATTGATTGCCTTAGTATCAATGGTAGCTTTTCAAGTATCGGCTCAAAACTCAAAAGAGAGACCAAATAGAGAGAGAAGCCCAAGAATGGATAAATTCCAAGATTTGACTCCAGAAGAAATGGCAACGATGCAAACAAAAAAAATGACCTTGCATTTAGGTTTGAATGAATCTCAACAAAAAGAAATTCAAAAAATAAATTTAGAAAATGCCATTTACAGAAAAGCAAAAATGGAAGCTCGTATAGCTCAAAGAGAAAATGGAACTATGGCAAAACCTACAAAAGAAGAACGTTTAAAAATGATGAATGAGCGATTGGATAAACAAATTGCAATGAAAGCTAAAATGAAAAAGATTTTAAATGATGAGCAATTTGCAAAATGGGAAAAACAACAGCAAGAAATGAATAGAAAACGTGAGGATATGCCCAAACGTGGAAATAAATAGAAATAATCAGTTTCGTATGAATTGATTGGTTAGTTAGTTGATTAGTTTAGTTTAGTTTGAAAAGCCTTTCCAAAATTGGAAAGGCTTTTTTATTTATAGTTTACTAGCAACCTTATTTACGGCTTCTATTGTAAAATCTAAATCGTCGTAAGTTAAAGCATCTGTTATAAACCATGTTTCAAAAGCACTTGGAGCTATATAAACGCCTTCTTCTAACATACCGTGAAAGAATTTTTTAAAGGTTTCATTATTTCCTTTAGCAGACGTTTCAAAATCAACAACATTCTCTTCAGTAAAATGTATGGAAATCATAGAACCAGCTCTATTAATTTTATGATTAATTCTATTGTTATTTAAAACTTCGGTAAACCCTTTATGAAGATATTCTGTTTTTTCAGCCAATCTTGTAAAAACCTCTGAATCGTTATTTAAAGCTTCTAACATCGTTAATCCCGCAGCCATTGCTAACGGATTTCCACTTAAAGTACCTGCTTGATAAACAGGCCCTAATGGCGCTAGATAATTCATGATTTCATTTCTAGCTGCAAAAGCACCAACTGGCAAACCACCACCAATAACTTTTCCAAAACAAACAATATCTGCATTAATATTAAAAAGTTCTTGGGCGCCTCCTTTAGCTAATCTAAATCCTGTCATAACCTCATCAAAAATGAGCAAGATATTATGCTCATTACACAGATTTCTTAAATCGTTTAGAAAACCATCTTTAGGAGGAATGCATCCCATATTTCCAGCTACTGGCTCAATAATTATACAAGCTATTTCTTCTTTATTAGCTTCAAAAAGAGCTTTTACGCTTTCAATATCATTATAAATTGCAAGTAAAGTATCTTTGGCAGTTCCTTTTGTTACTCCAGGGCTATTAGGTGAACCAAATGTAATGGCACCGCTTCCTGCCTGAATTAAAAACGAATCACTATGGCCGTGATAACAACCTGCAAACTTTATAATTTTATCCTTACCTGTAAAACCTCTTGCAAGCCTGATGGCACTCATACAAGCTTCTGTTCCTGAATTAACAAAACGAATTTTATCAATATTTGGAACCATAGAAACTGCTAATTCGGCTATTTGAGTTTCAATTTCGGTAGGCATTCCAAAAGATGTACCTTTTTTTGCTTTTTCTATAACTGCATTAACAACAGGTTCATAAGCATGACCAAGAATCATTGGTCCCCATGAATTAATATAATCAATCAACTTGTTTCCATCCTCATCATATAAATAGGCTCCTTTTGCTTCTTTTACAAAAATTGGTGTTCCTCCAACAGCTTTAAAAGCTCTTACCGGAGAGTTTACTCCACCAGGAATAACGCTTTCAGCTTGTGCAAATAATGCACTACTTCGTTTATAATTCATATTAATATTTAATCAATTTTATTTTAACTATTTTATTTGCAACACTTGTCCTATACTAACTGTGGTTCCTTTTAAATTATTAAGCTGCTGCAACTCCTGTACTGTTGTATTATGCTTTTTTGAAATAGAATACAATGTATCTCCTTGTTCAACTACATAAGTATTATTGTTATTTTCAACTACTGGTTTTACTTTCAATTTTTGTCCTAAACTAATTGAATTATCTGTTAGTCCGTTCATATCTTGAAGTTCACTTACAGTTGTGTTAAACTTTTTTGATATAGAATACAATGTATCACCTTTTTCAACTGTGTAAGTGTTACTACCTGTTACTGTGTTTGCTTTAATTTCTTGCCCTTGATTATTTGAAACTGAGGAATCATTTTTTTCTGAATTATCTCCAATAACATCGGCATCCTCAACTTCATAAACAGTATCTTCAATTACTGTTTTTGGAGCTTTAGATTTCCTTTTATTTTTATCTCCTAACACTTCATCATCTAACTTGTACAATTCGTATCGTTCAATTAAACTTATAAGCTTACTGGGATAATGTCTGTCTGTGGCATACCCAGCAGCTTTCAATTCTTTAGCCCAGGCTTTATAATCATCTTTATCTAAATCGAATAACTTTGAGTATCGTTTTCGATTTGTTAAGAATAAAGAATGATCTCTGTATGAATACTTGGCGTCATTATATTTTCTGAAACATTCTTGTAATGCGTCGTCATCATGATAAATTTTGGCTCCGGTCCAATCATGGCATTTTATTCCAAAGTGATTATTTGCTTCAATTGAAAGTCTTCCTCTACCAGAATTAGACTCTAAAATACCTTGTGCCAAAGTGATACTTGCCGGAATTCCATATAATCGCATTTCTTCTTGTGCAATGGCACTAAACCTTTCTAAATATTCTTCTGTAGAGCTAATTTTTAATGGTTCAATTGTAGCAGGTTCTTCATTATTAGCTACTTGAGTATCTTTTGGAGTTTCAGCAAGTACAACGTGTTCTGTTTTTGTTTTAGTTGATTTATGCTTTCTAGCCACTGATTTTTTGGAACCACAGCTAAAAATAAACATTCCTAGAAACAAAAACATCACTATTTTCTTTATCATACTACTCAATTATTGGCAACTTTTTTTTCTTTAAAACCATATTCATTCCTGAAATCCCCTGTAAACCTCCAGTGTGAATAGCTAATATTTTTGACCCTTTTGGAAAATAACCTTTCTCCAATAAATCAAAAATCCCAAACATCATTTTCCCTGTATAAACAGGATCTAACTGTATATTATTTTCTTTTTTAAATTGATTTATAAAATGTACCAATGGCTCGTTCACTTTAGCATAACCACCAAAATCATAATCAGTAATAATATTCCAATTTTGTTTGCTCACAAATTTACTAATATCTTCATTCAAAAACGAACCTTTTAAGGCAGGAAATCCTAAAATTTGTTGACCAAGTTTTGAACTATTTATAATTCCCGAAATGGTTCCTCCTGTCCCAACAGCACAACATACAAAATCAAAATCAGCATCCTCTTCGGTTAAAATTTCTTCACATCCTTTTATGGCAAATTCATTAGTGCCTCCTTCTGGCAACAAATAAAATTCACCAAACTCTTCTTTCAATTTCTCTATAAATGACATGGTATGTTTCTCTCTGAACCGTTCTCTGGTAATAAACTTAAACTGCATACCACAAGTCTCTGCAAATAATAACGTAGGATTTTCTTGAATCTTGTCCTGCAATTCATCGCCTCTAATTACTCCAATGGTTTTAAAGCCAAATTCCTTCCCAGCAAAAGCTGCTGCTGCAATATGATTTGAAAAAGCTCCACCAAATGTAAGTATGGTATCTAATTTTAATTTTTTGGCTTCTTCAATGTTGTATTTTAGCTTTCTGTATTTATTTCCTGAAATAAACGAATGAATGTCGTCTTCTCGTTTTAAAAATAATTCAACGCCATATTTCTTGGACAACGAAATAGGCTGATTTATACTTTTATTTAGATGGAAAATCATGACTGCGAAGATACTTTAAAAATTGCCAAAATCCTCTTTCTTTAAGGTACTTTGAATTATATTCATTAGCAAATGCTTCCCGTTCAAAAGAAATATTTTTATAGGCTAAATTCCAGTTTTTGTATTGCAGTAATCTCAACAAAAACTCTAGTCCATACCATACATAAAAAGGAATAATTAAAAACTCTAACTGTTGTTTCAAATGAATATATTCATGATTTAGCAATGCAGTTTCCTTTTTAAATGCTTTATTTTTTAAGAATATAAAAGGAAAAATGGTTAAACCAACATATCCTTTTGGAACTAAATATCTGGAACATATAATCATACGTTTTCACTTTCAAAAATCAATCCAAATTACATTATCTTTGTCGTTCTATGAAGAAAATTATCCCTATTGAAGAAGGTGATTATTATTTAACACCCGAAGGTTACCGCTGTTTTACAGAACAGTACCACTTAAAACGTGGATATTGTTGCGAAAGCAATTGCAGACACTGTCCTTATGGGTTTTCTGAAAAAAAATTACGTTAATTTACAACCTAAAGAACCTTTAATTTGGTATAATTATTGATAAACATTAATTAGTTAAAAGATATTTTAATGAATACTTTTTCGGTTAAAATTTGTTAAACAGAAGGTATAATAAATTAAAAACTAAGTTAAATATTCTTAATTAGTTTGAACTATTCTTTAATTTTTGAGCATAGTTTATTAAATTTAATGTAACCAAAAAATTGCACTATGAAAAAATTGAAACAAATGCATGAGTCCTTATTTGAAATAAGTGCCATAAAAAACAATCTTATAAAATTCATACCATTTTTAGTACTTCTTGTGGTATTAACATCATGTGATTCTGTAAGAGTTGCAACTGATTACGATAAGAATGCAAATTTCTCTAATTACAAAACCTTTGCTTTCTTTAAAACTGGTATAGATAAAGCTGAAATTAGCGATTTAGATAAACGACGAATTCTTCGTGCTATAGAATCAGAGCTTTTAGCAAAAGGATTCACGAAATCTGAAAATCCAGATTTATTAATAAGTTTATTTACAAAATCAAACCAACGTGTAGATGTTTATAACAACTATTGGGGTTATGGCTCTTGGGGTTGGGGTGGATACGGACCAGGTTGGGGCTGGGGTTGGAATCAACCTAATGTTTCAACATCTACGGAAGGAACCTTATATATTGACCTAATTGATGCCAACAAAAAAGAACTGGTTTGGCAAGGTATGGGAACTGGCTATTTATCAAGAAATATGGACAAAAAAGAAGAGCGCATTAAAGAATTCGTTGCAGAAATCATGAAAAAATATCCACCTGGAATGAATCAATAAAATGATATTAAAGGCAACTTTTTCAAGTTGCTTTTTTTATTTAGTAATACCTCTGTCTACATTTTATTCATTATTTGTATTTTTACGAAAACCACATTTAAAGACAACCATGGATAACTCAATAGAATCAAATCCTATTTTAAATAGGTTACCTAAACACTTACTTCAATTCATAAAACCTCAAAATTATGAGGACTACTCTGCTATTGATCAAGCTGTTTGGCGCTATGTAATGCGAAAAAATGTGGATTTTTTGAGTAAAGTTGCCCATGAATCCTATTTAGAAGGTTTAAGGCAAACAGGGATTTCCATTGAAAATATTCCAAATATGTATGGAATGAACAGAATTTTAAAAAACATTGGTTGGGCTGCTGTGGCTGTTGATGGGTTTATCCCACCAAATGCTTTTATGGAATTTCAGGCATACAATGTTTTAGTTATTGCAAGCGATATACGCCAATTAGAGCATATTGAATATACACCTGCTCCAGACATTATCCATGAAGGGGCTGGTCATGCTCCCATTATTGCAAATCCCGAATATGCAGAATACTTAAGACGCTTTGGTGAAATAGGAAGTAAAGCCATTTCTTCAGCTAAAGATTATGAATTATATGAAGCCGTTAGAAAACTATCAATAATTAAAGAAGCTCCAAATTCAACTCAAAAAGATATAGACTTTGCAGAAAAGGATGTAGAGAACCTTCAAAAAAATATGGGAGAACCAAGTGAAATGGCTCTTATTAGAAATTTACATTGGTGGACAGTTGAATACGGACTTATAGGAACAGTAGAAAATCCAAAAATATATGGTGCTGGTTTATTATCATCAATTGGAGAAAGTGCTTGGTGCATGACTAATGCAGTTAAAAAACTGCCTTACACCATTGATGCCACATTTAAAGATTTTGACATTACCAAACCTCAACCACAACTATATGTTACACCAGATTTTGCTCATTTAAGCTTGATCTTAGAAGAATTTGCTAATACCATGGCTTTAAGAAAAGGTGGTTTATCAGGCATTCAAAAATTGATAAATTCAAATGCTTTAGGAACTATTGAATTAAGTACTGGCATACAAATTTCAGGAATATTTACAAACGTTATTGAAGATAATGGCAAACCTGTTTATATTCAAACGAGTGGAAAAACAGCACTTTCGTATAGAGAAAAAGAATTAATCGGCCATGGCGTTGAAAACCACAATCAAGGTTTTGGCTCACCAATAGGAAAATTAAAAGGCATTAATTTGGCTATTGAAGATATGAGCCCACGTGACTTAAGTGCTTATAATATTTATGAGGAAAGAATCGTAACATTAGAATTTGAAGGTGGCATTACAATATCTGGTGAAATCATTACCGGAAAGCGAAATTTACAAGGAAAAATAATTTTAGTGAGCTTTAAAAATTGCACTGTAAAACATTATAATACTGTTTTATTTGAACCTAACTGCGGCATTTATGATATGGCCGTTGGTAAAGAAATTGTTTCAGCATTTTCTGGTCCTGCCGACTTAAATAGTTTTGATTTAATTACTCACATACCTTCAACACAAACCGTTCACATTAAAAAATCTGAAAAGCAACTACAATTAGAAAGATTGTATCAGCAAATCAGAGATTACAGAGAAGGTAAAAACACAACCATTTCAAGAACAAAAGTATTAGAAGAACTTATAAAAAATCACTCAAATGATTGGCTGTTAACCGTTGAAATTTATGAACTTGCTGTTTTTGGAAACGAAACTATTTTAGCCAATAATTGCCTGGAACACTTAGAATCAATAAAACAAAACAGACCAGAAGTTGGCAGATTGATTGATGATGGATTGGAAATAATTAAGAAAAAAGGTATAGCAATTTAATTATTGGAAACGTTTTAATGTTTCTTTGGTAAAGTCGCTTAAAACAAGTTTTCCGCTTATTTTAGCACGTTCATTTAAAAGCGTATCCCAATGTTCTGTGCCTTTCCAAAATACAGATTTCATTGCTTTCAAAGCTTCAGGATTATAACTTGATAATTTTTCTGCAAGTGTTTTAACAGCACCATCCAATGCTTCTTTTGTTTCGTAAACTTCAGCAAATAAGCCTTTATCTTTTGCAAATTCAGGAGAAAAAAAAGTTTCAGCATTGATTGTCATTTGTGACATTACAGTTGCTCCCATTTTTCTTGAAACTGCCGGTTCAATAACGAAAGGCCCAATACCAATACTCAACTCACTTAACTTAATAGCGGCGAATTTTGTAGCTAAACAATAATCGGTTGCGGCGGCTAAACCAACTCCTCCTCCAACAGCTTTTCCTTGAACTCTTCCAATAATAAGTTTTGGGCACGTTCTCATGGCATTAATCACATTGGCAAAACCTGTAAAGAATTGTTCTCCTTCTTTTGGTGTTTTAATACTTGTAAGCTCTTTAAAACTAGCGCCCGCACAAAAAGTTCTGTCTCCACCACTTTGTAAAACTATTACATTCACTAAATCATTATTTCCAGCTTCAATGATAGTTTGTTCTAATTTGAGTAAACTTTCACTAGGCATCGCATTTTGATCTGGATGAAAAAAGGTTATGTACCCTACTCCATTTCCAATTGTTAATTTTACATAAGGGTTACTCATAAGTTTTGTTTGCCATAAAATTAGCAATTACTTTTAAGTTTAGGCATTTAATTAATTACTAAAACGGGAGATTTCCAACATCTACATTACCTCCAGAAAGTATAACTCCTATCTTTTTGTTTTTAAAATCTTCCTTGTTTTTTAATACTGCTGCAAAAGCGACAGCGCTTGAAGGCTCAATAATAATTTTCATACGCTCCCAAATGAGTTTCATAGCTTCAATAATTTCTTCTTCTTCAACTCTAACAATTTTTTCTACATACTTTTTTATAATTGGAAAATTTCTATCTCCCAAAAATGTTCTTAATCCGTCTGCAATAGTATTAACTTCATCATTACCTTCAATTTTTCCACTTAATAAAGAACGATATGCATCATCAGCATTTTTTGGCTCTCCACCAATAACTTTGCAGTGATTTGAAAAATAATTAACGGCTAACGCTGTTCCTGCTATTAAACCGCCACCACCAATTGGAGAAAATATATAATTTAAATCTGGATAATCTTCCAATAACTCGATAGCCGCAGTTCCTTGACCATAAATAACAGCATCATCATTAGAAGGATGAATAAAAGTTGCTCCCGTTTCTTTTTGAACTTTAGCTGCCATTTCTTCTCTAGCAATAGGATTTGAATCACATTCTATAATTTCTCCTTCATAGGTTTTAACGGCATTCTTTTTAACCTGTGGTGCATTTTTTGGCATCACAATATAGGCTTTAACTCCAATTTTTTTTGCTGCTAACGATAAGGCTTGGGCAAAATTACCTGAAGAATGGGTTACAACTCCTTTTGCTTGTTCTTCTTTGGACAAACTTAAAATAGCATTTGCTGCACCACGCATTTTAAACGCTCCCATCTTTTGAAAATTTTCACATTTAAAATACAGATTTGCCTGAACCATTTCGTTAATCAACTCTGATGTTAACACAGGAGTTCTGTGTATGTATGGTTTCACCCGCTCATGCACTTGTAGAAGCATTTCTTTATTCATTCTCTAATTTAAAATATGGATTATAAATAATGCCTATAATATTTCCCCAAGGGTCATAAACCGTTGCAACCATAAGCTCTCCTCCAACATTTACCGGTGCTTCATGCGGTTTAGCTCCTAATTCTATCAAGTAATTGTACGTTTTAAAAATATCTTCTACACCCCAATAAGACAAAACGCCTTCTCCTTTTGAAGTTTGATTTTCTTCAGGCAACAAACCAAGTTCATAGCCTTTAATATTAAAACCTATATAAAAAGGCTCATCGAAATAAGGTACGGCATTAAAAGCTTTACTGTACCATGCTTTAGCTTCAGTTAAATTGCTAACTCTATAAATTGTGGTTCTTAATCCTAACATTGTTATAAAAATATTACTAAAATTAATCAAATTGATTTCTTTAAATGCAATTCCAACAAAATTTTAATGTTTTTATAAAAAGAAAAACATTGTAACTCTTGTTACATTGATTTCAAAATTAAATAAAGTAATTTGCTTAAAAATTTTAAAATATGGGACTATTCAGTTTTCTAACAGGAAATAAAACAGATAAGATTAAGGAGTTTCAAACTAGAGGTGCTATAATTATAGATGTGAGAACTAAAGCAGAATTTTCTCAAGGATGTATTTCTGGTTCAAAGAATATTCCTTTGCAAGTTATAAATACTCAAATTGCAACTATAAAAAAACTAAAAAAACCAATTATAGTTTGTTGTGCAAGTGGTATGCGTTCTGCAAGTGCAGCTAGCATTTTAAACAGCAACGGCATTGAAACCATTAATGGTGGTGGTTGGATTAGTTTAAAAAGTAAATTATAAGACAAAAAAAACATTAGTTTCCTTCGACAAAGAAGTCTGCCTAATGTTTAAAAAACAACTAACTCTCAACAAAAATACTCATAATGAGTATTTTTATCATTAAGCTAAGTTTAATAAATCTTTATATTAAATTGTTCTTTTTAGCTTTCTCTACGGCTTCTAGCTTGTTGTATCTGGTATTTGCTACTATATTTAAGGGTTTTTAGAATAAAAAAAACACCAATTGAATAGCTTTTTTATGGCATAACAACTGATGTTTAATATTTGAACTGATTAATAGCATAATAAATTTATGCTTAAAAAATTGTACTTCACTAATTTTTCGACAAAACGTTATTAAATAAGATTAATAGCGCTCACAAGGGTAATTAATTAAGATAGAAGCCAATACGCCAATTTAAATGCCTTTAAAATCTAATATAAGGTAACTTTAATTTAAGTTTTTGTTGTTTTTCCTCTATTTTTTTTAGGAATAACTGATGTGCTTCTGAGTTTGAATTAAATGGTTTATGTAGCAATCCTTTTTGAATGTAATCTACATCATCCATGGTTTTTGAAGCTTCTTGGGAAATCCAAACATTTTGGAATTTTTCCCAAATATAATTTATTGCAATTTGATTGGGATGAATCATATCTTCAGCATAAAATCTGTAATCACGAAGTTCATCCATCATAAGTTCATAAGATGGAAAATAAAAAAATTGATTATTTATTACTTGATGAATTGCTGAAATTAAATGCGCTTTACTGCGTGTGTTTTCAACAAAACCATCTTTTATGTGACGAACCGGAGATACGGTAAAAATGATAGTTGCATTAGAATTAATACTTTTTATTGCGTTAATTATAGATGTTAAAGACTTAACCACTTCATCGACAGACAAAAGCTCTTTTGAAAATTGATTTTGAGGCACTTTATGGCAATTGGCAACTATACGATTGTTTTCAATAAAACGATACACCCAAGCAGTTCCTAATGTAATAATAATATGGGTTGCAGCAACTATTTCTTTATTTGTTAAAATGCTTTGTTCATTTAATTTGTGAAGCAAAACATCTTTAGAATTTGAACTTAATTTAGAATGTGCATCAAAACCATGCCATTGTTCGTTGTAAAAAAAAATATCTTTTTCTGAATACTGTTTTTTTTCAACGGAATTAGTAATTAATGCCTCAATCGCCTTTGGTTGAAACAAAATACCAAAAGGATTTTGAAGATTTTTAAACTTAAAATAATCTAACTTTTTACCAATGTTGTCTGAAAAACAAGATCCTAATAAAAGAATATTAGAATGATAGTCTATTAAATTATTAGACTGCTTAGAAAATGGTATATTGGTTTGAAGTTGCAAAATTTTAAAAACAATTATTTCTTTTTCTTTTTCTCCTCTTTCTCTAGTTTCTTTTCTTCTTTTTCTTTCTTCTTTGTTTCTAATTCAACTTTTGATTTCTGAATACTACTTTTAAGATCTTCAACTTTTTTATTTGAAACTTCTAGTTTTTCAATATTCTTTTCAATCTCTTCCTTAGTTTTTTCTATCTTTATATTCAATTTATCTTCCTGATTTTGAATCGATTTACTAGACTGCGTTTTTGTTTTTTTAGTTTTTGATAGCTCCTCATTCAATTTTAATAAATCATCATTCAAACTATTAATTTTATCTTTAAGTTTAGATTTTTTATTTTCCTCTTTATTCAATTTTTGTTCATCCGTTTGAATATTGTTTTGCAACATTCGCATCATCATTTGTTGTTGTTGCATCATTTGTTGTTGTTGCATCATTTGATTATTTA
Source organism: Gaetbulibacter sp. M235 (assembly GCF_043876835.1). Classification (NCBI taxonomy): domain Bacteria; kingdom Pseudomonadati; phylum Bacteroidota; class Flavobacteriia; order Flavobacteriales; family Flavobacteriaceae; genus Gaetbulibacter; species Gaetbulibacter sp. M235. The sequence goes on along the minus strand of NZ_JBAWJZ010000010.1, from coordinate 86,390 downwards.
TTTGTCTCATAGGTGGAGGACTTGGAAATTGTTGTCCAAAAAAGATAGTTGGACATAGCAACATTAAAATACCTAAAATTTTTATGTACATTGGTGTTTTTATATTTAATTAATAAATTCTTTTGCTTTTTCTAAAGCCTCAGGAATACCCTTTGGGTTTTTACCTCCTGCCGTAGCAAAAAACGGTTGTCCGCCGCCGCCGCCTTGAATATACTTTCCTAGTTCTCTTACTACCAATCCGGCATTCAGTCCTTTACCTGCTACTAATTCTTTAGAAATATAGCATGTTAGCATCGCTTTTCCATCTTGTTCTGTACCAAAAAGCAAAAACAAATTATCAAATTGGCTACCCAATTCAAAAGCAACATCTTTTATTGCAGAAGCTTCTAAATCTAATTCTTTAGCTAAAAATTGAACACCATTAATTTCTGTTAATTCGTTTTTTAAGTCTCCTTTAATATTTTTTGCTTTTTCTTTTAACAAGATTTCAATCTGCTTTTTAAGATTTGCGTTTTCTTCCTGCAAACTTATAAGAGCTTTTACAGGTTCTTTTGCATTATTAAGCAAATCCTTCATTTCATAAAAAGTTCTATTATTTTCATGATAAAAATCTTTAACAGCATCGTTTGTAATAGCTTCTATACGACGAATTCCTGCTGCAACTGCCCCTTCAGAAACAATTTTAAAATGCCAGATATCTCCGGTGTTTTTAACATGTGTTCCTCCGCAAAGTTCTATAGACTGCCCAAAACGTATAGCTCTTACTGTATCGCCATATTTCTCACCAAACAAAGCCATAGCACCTTCGTCAATTGCCTGTTGCATTGGTATATTCCGTTTTTCAATTAATGGCAATTTCCCTTCAATTCTTGCATTTACAAAATTTTCAACATCGCGTAATTCTTCAGTCGTTAATTTTGAAAAATGGGAAAAATCAAAACGTAAATGTTTAGAATGAACAGCGCTCCCTTTTTGTTCTACATGGGTTCCTAAAATTTCTCTAAGAGCTTGGTGAAGTAAGTGGGTTGCCGTATGATTGCATTCTGTTCTATAGCGTTGTTTTTCGTCTACAACCGCTTTAAAACTTTCGTTTATATGTTTTGGTAAATTTTTTGAAAAGTGAATGATGACATTATTTTCCTTTTTGGTATCAACAATATAAATTACATCACCATGAACATCCTCAAGATAACCTTTATCGCCTACTTGTCCGCCACCCTCAGGGTAAAACGGAGTAATATTAAAAACCAACTGATACATTTCTCCTTCCTTTTTAGAAGTGACTTTTCTGTATCGAGTTAATTTTACCTGTGTTTCTAAGGTATCGTAACCAACAAATTCTTCAACAGCATCATCTATTAAAATCGTCCAATCATCAGTAGACATTTCGCTAGCTGCACGCGAACGATTTTTTTGTTTTTGCATTTCTGAATGAAACCCAGTTTCATCAATTTGCAATCCTTTCTCTCTAAGAATTAAGGATGTCAAATCGAAAGGGAAACCATAAGTATCGTACAATTCAAATGCTTTTTCACCTGAAATAATTTCTTCATTAGACTCCTCAACAATTCTATTTAACAAAACAAGTCCTTGATCTAAGGTTCTTAAAAAGGATTGTTCTTCTTCGCGAATCACATTTTCAATAAGATGCTTTTGAGATTTTAATTCCGGAAATGCTATCCCCATTTTTTCACTCAATACATCAACCAATCTGTATATAAATGGCTCTTTTTGGTTTAAAAATGTAAAACTATAGCGAATCGCTCTTCTTAAAATTCTACGAATGACATAACCAGCACCTGTATTACTTGGTAATTGTCCGTCGGCAATTGAAAATGCTACGGCACGCACATGATCTGAAATGACACGTATGGCAACATCAATTTTTTCATCTGTCCCATATTCTTTATCTGCAATAGTTTCTATCTCTCTAATAATTGGCGTAAAAACATCCGTATCATAATTTGATTGAACACCTTGTAATACCATACAAAGTCTTTCAAATCCCATTCCGGTATCAATATGCTTGTTAGGTAAACTTTCAAGCGACCCATTGGCTTTTCGGTTATACTGCATGAAAACCAAATTCCAGATTTCAACGACTTGTGGATGATCTTTATTAACCAAATCTTTACCCGAAATTTTAGCTTTTTCTTCAGCAGAGCGGATATCAACATGAATTTCACTGCAAGGCCCACAAGGTCCTTGGTCACCCATTTCCCAGAAGTTATCTTTTTTATTTCCTTTTAAAATGCGGTCTTCAGAAATAAATTGTTTCCATAAATCATAAGCTTCCGTGTCCATTGGAAGTTTATCATCTTCGCTTCCTTCAAAAACAGTCACATAAAGAATATCTTTATCAATTTTATAAACTTTAGTCAATAATTCCCACGCCCACGCAATAGCTTCTTTTTTAAAATAATCGCCAAAACTCCAGTTTCCCAACATTTCAAAAAGTGTGTGATGATAGGTATCATAACCCACTTCTTCTAAATCATTATGCTTACCAGAAACGCGCAAACACTTTTGAGTATCTGCAATTCTGTTGTTTTTTGGCTTAGCATTTCCTAAAAAGTATTCTTTAAAAGGTGCCATTCCTGAATTAACAAACATTAAAGTCGGGTCATCTTTTAAAACCATAGGAGCAGATGGCACAATGCTATGATTTTTTTCTTCAAAAAAACTTAAAAATTTAGAGCGAATATCTTGAGATTTCATCTATATAAAATGGTTACTGTATTGTAAAATTATATTAATTGCAAAACAATTTTTATATTTACTCTCATTTTTTATTTAAAATTTTAGAGAGTGTGAACCTACAATTATAACAACATGTTATTATTGTTATAATATTTTTGTAGGTTTGGTCGTTTGCAAGTAATATTAATGATAAATTGCATGTTAAACAAAGTGCAAAAATAGTATAATTTAAGTAATGAGTAAGGTAAAATATTATTACGATTCAGAATCGCTTTCTTACCGAAAAATAGAACGCAAAAAAAGAACAACCATTAAATATGCTTTCATGTTTTTGTTGTCTTCTTCGCTTTTTGGGTTTTTATTTGTATTCATTGCCAGTCAATATGTTGAGTCTCCTAAAGAGCGTGCTCTTAAAAGAGAATTGCAAAACGCTCAACTTCAATTTCAATTATTAAATAAAAAAATGACAGAAGCAGAAGCTGTTTTAGCTAATGTTGCTGACAGAGATAATAACATATATCGCGTATATTTTGAAGCTAATCCAATTCCAGATGAGCAAAGAAAAGCTGGTTTTGGAGGTATTAACAGATATAAAGATTTAGAGGGCTTTGATAACTCTAAATTAATTATTGAGAGTAATAAACGCCTAGATATTCTTCAAAAGCAAATAGTTGTGCAATCAAAATCACTTGATGAAATAGCTATATTGGCAGAAGAAAAAGAAAAACTTTTGGCAGCAATACCTGCCATACAACCTGTACGCAATGAAGATTTAAAACGTATGGCTTCTGGTTACGGTATGCGTTCTGACCCTTTTACCAAGGCAAGAAAAATGCATTGGGGTATGGATTTTTCTGCACCTAGAGGCACACCAATTTATGCTACTGGAGATGGTGTTGTAGAACGTGCTGATAATGCTGCAACTGGTTATGGAAACCATATTAGAATTAATCATGGTTATGGATATGTTAGTTTGTACGGACATTTATACAAGTATAATGTTAAAAAAAACCAGAAAGTAAAACGTGGCGACCTCATAGGTTTTGTTGGTAGTACAGGCCGTTCAGAAGCACCGCATTGCCATTATGAGATTTTTAAAGATGGACAGAGAATAAATCCTATCAACTTTTACTACGGTAGTTTAACCGCTGAAGAATTTAACGAGATGCTAGAACATGCTTCATTAGAAAACCAATCATTAGACTAATGCATATAGAGCTACCAGATAAACGATATTATGGCATTGGCGAAGTTGCAGAGGCTTTTGGTGTAAACACCTCATTAATTAGGTTTTGGGAAAAGGAATTTGATGCTTTAAAACCAAAAAAAAATGCCAAGGGAAACAGAAAATTTACACCCGAAGACATTAAAAACCTTAAGCTTATTTTTCATTTAGTTAAAGAGCGCGGTTTCACTCTTGAAGGTGCTAAGACTCATCTTAAAGAAGAAAAGCAAAAAACACTTAATAACTTCGAAATTATCACTAAATTAGAGGATATAAAATCTCAACTTATCAAAATTAAAAGCGAGTTGTAACATTTTTACAACTTGCACTACTAATAGTGAAACAATAAAACTAACTTTTTAAAATCACCTTATTATGAAAAAATGGCTGATTCCAGTAATTATAATTGTTGTTATAATTTTTGGCGTATACAGATGGGCTGTTGGATTTAACAATACTGCAGTAAAGCTAAATGAAAATGTTAGCGAAGCTTGGGGAAATGTTCAAACATCATATCAACGTAGAAATGATCTTATTGGAAATCTTGTAAATACGGTAAAAGGTGCTGCTGATTTTGAAAAAAGCACTCTGACTGCAGTCATAGAAGCTCGATCAAAAGCAACACAAACAACTATCGACCCAACTAATATTACTCCAGAACAACTTAAACAATTCAATGAAGCTCAAGGAGGTTTAAGCAGTGCTTTATCAAGACTTTTGGTAACTGTAGAACGTTATCCTGAATTGAAGGCCAATGAAAATTTCTTAAAACTTCAGGACGAATTAACAAGTACAGAAAATACCATTCAAACAGCCAGAACACGATATAACGAAGCTATTAAACCTTTTAATAATCACGTAAAAACGTTCCCAAACTCATTATTAGCTGGTTTATTTAATTTTGAAGGAAAACCTTATTTTGATGCTGAAGCTGGTGCTGAAAAGCCGGTTGATGTAGAATTTGATTTTAACTAGAAACCATGTCTAAAGTAGAAGATTTCCTTTCAGAACATGAAGAACAGGAAATCATTGAAGCCATTAGAAAAGCAGAGTTAAATACATCTGGTGAAATTCGTGTGCACATTGAGAAAACCTCTGAAACAGACCCTTTCAACCGTGCTTTAGAAGTATTTCATTACCTAAAAATGGATAATACCAAAGAACAAAATGGAGTCCTTATTTACGTTGCCGTAAAAGATAAAACCTTTGTAATTTATGGCGATAAAGGAATTAATGAAGTAGTACCTACTAATTTTTGGGATAACACTAAAGATATTATGCAGTCTCATTTTAAATCAGGTAATTTCAAACAAGGACTTGTTGAAGGTATTTTAAAAGCCGGAGAAGAATTAGAAAAACATTTTCCTTGGCAACGTGGTGATATCAATGAACTCTCTGATGAAATTTCTAAAGGCTAATGCTTAAATTTAAACACACATCACTTATTTTTTCTCTTTTATTGAGTTTATGCTTTATACAAATAGCAAGAGCTCAATTTGATATCCCTGAAATTCCCAAAGAACAAACCAGTGTTTATGATTATATAAACCTGCTTTCAAATTCAGAAAAAAGTGCTTTAGAAAATAAACTTATTAAATATTCTGATACCACTTCAACACAAATTGTGGTAGTTATTATTGGCACAACAAAAGGAGAAAACATTGGTTTACTGGCTCCAAAATGGGCCCAAAAATGGGGTGTTGGACAAGCAAAAGAAGATAATGGTGTTTTTATTTTATTGGCCAGAGAAGATAGAAAAATATGGATTTCTCCCGGTTATGGTGTAGAAGATAGATTAACTGCTGGTATTGTTGGAGAACTAACAAGAAATATAATTATCCCAGAATTTAAAAAAGGTGATTATTACCAAGGCTTGAACAAAGGTGTTGATACCATTTTTGATATTTTAACTGGAGCCTATCATGGCAGCAGAAAAGTTGACTCACCATCTTTTCCTCCACAATTAATCTTTATTTTATTTATCATATTTATAATTATTATTATTTCAATATCAAAAAACAAACGCGATGGTGGTGGCAAAGGTGGTAACAGGCACAAAGGTTTTGATATTTGGGATGCCATTATTTTAAGCAACTTGGGCAGAGGCAGTTTTGGTGGACAATCATCATCAGGTGGCTGGGGCGGAAGTTCTGGTGGTGGTGGCTTTGGTGGAGGCTTCGGCGGCGGCGGTTTCTCTGGTGGTGGTGCTGGTGGAAGCTGGTAATACTTATCTTATTTTTTAATAACCTTTTACCAACTTCAACAAACAAAAAATTATTTCTTACGCATATAAACACTTATTGGCACACCATGAAAATCAAAATGCTCTCGTAATTTGTTTTCAAGAAAACGTTTATATGGCTCCTTTACATATTGAGGCAAATTACAGAAAAATGCAAATTGAGGTTGCGGTGTTGGCAACTGCATAATGTATTTAATCTTTACATATTTACCTTTAAGAGCTGGCGGCGGATAACTTTCTATGATTGGTAAAAACAATTCATTAAGCTTACTTGTCTTTATTTTCTTAGACCTGTTGTTATAAACCTCAACAGCTGTTTCTACAGCCTTATAAACACGTTGTTTGGTTAATGCAGAAACAAATACAATTGGCACATCTGTAAAAGGTTCTATTTGTTTTCTAATGACCTTTTCGTATTCTACAGTAGATTTATTGTCCTTTTCAACCAAATCCCATTTATTAACTAATATAACAATGCCTTTACGGTTGCGTTCTGCTAACCAAAAAATATTTTGTTCTTGCCCATCAAACCCTCTGGTTGCGTCTAATACAAGAATACAAACGTCACAGTTTTCAATAGCACGAATACTACGCATTACAGAATAAAACTCTAAATCTTCCTTAACTTTTGATTTTCTTCTAATTCCAGCCGTATCTACTAAATTAAACTCAAAGCCAAAACTGTTATATTTTGTATCAATAGAATCCCGAGTTGTACCAGCTATATCTGTTACTATATATCTGTTTTCACCAATTAAAGCATTTATAAATGAAGATTTACCCGCATTTGGACGACCAACAACTGCAAATCGAGGCAGGTTTTCTTCAACCACTTCTTCTTTTTCTGGCAAAGCCTTAACTAAAGCATCTAATAAGTCGCCTGTACCACTACCATTAATACTTGCAATGGTGTAATATTCCCCTAAACCTAATGAGTAAAACTCAACGGCATCTTCAGCTCTTTTAGCGTTATCAACTTTATTTATAACCAAAAACACAGGCTTACTTACTTTTCGTAATAAGTTGGCAACATCTTCATCCATTCCAGTAACGCCAGATTCAACATCAACCATAAAAATGATAGCATCAGCTTCATCAATGGCTAATTCTACCTGTTTATCAATTTCGGCTTCAAATATATCATCACTTCCTAACACATAACCGCCTGTATCAATAAGCGAAAATTCTTTCCCATTCCAATCACTTTTTCCGTAATGGCGATCTCTTGTAACTCCACTTACCGCATCAACAATGGCTTCTCTTCGTTGAATTAAACGATTGAAAAATGTTGACTTCCCTACATTTGGACGTCCTACTATAGCAACTATATTACTCATAATCTTTAAATTGTCTGCAAAGGTAGTGTTTACTCTTTGAAAAAAATAGTATTTTAATCTCCTTAAAACAAAACTAAATGTCAACAACCAATACTATTGTGTTACGGCCTCGTTTTAAAATAAATTTAGAGCGCCACAATGAAGACGTTTTACAAACTTTTGAAAACGCAAAAAAAACACAAAACAACTTTATTGTAAACCGTATAGACGACCATGTTTTTATAAAATTCCCTAAAGAAAAGCAACATTTTTGGTCGCCTCAATTACATCTTGAAATTAATGAAGTTGATGATAAATCCTGTGTAGTTCACGGATTATTTGGACCAAATCCAACAGTTTGGACCTTATTTATGTTTTTACACTTTATGGTTGCAGGTCTATTTATTGCATTTAGCATTTGGGCTTATACAAACTGGTCATTAAAAAACAGTTATTCTTTACAAGTTAGTATGATGATTTTTATGGTGATAGCTTGGTTTGTGCTATACTTTGGTGGTAGTATAGGAAAAGCTTCCAGCAAACATGAAATGCACGAGCTAAATAATTTTATGAATAAAACTCTAAGTTTATAAAATACCCGTATATATATTAAATTTCAACTTTTTTAAATCACTTTTTAATTGTTATTACTTATGAAAAATAATCTTAGCGCAATCATTTTCGGACTTGCAATCATTATCGGGGCTTACTTATTAGGCAATGCTTATATGAATAGAAATAAAGTGGATGGCACCATTTCTGTAACTGGTTTAGGAAATGCAGATTTTACTTCAGATCTTATTGTTTGGGAAGGCTCTTTTTCTAAGGAAAGTAGTAATCTTGAAAAGGCATACAGTGATCTTGAAAAGGATAAAAAAATAATTTCCGAATACCTTCTATCTAAAGGCATAACCAATAAAGAATTGGTTTTTAATGCAGTAAACAGCAGAAAAAATATGCAAGCAAAATATACAGTCGATGGAAAATATATTGGCGACGAGTTTTTAGGGTACGTTTTAACCCAGTCTTTACAAATTGATTCTAAAAATGTTGAAAAAGTAGAAAGTATTTCAAGAGAAATTACAGAACTTTTGAATAAAGGAATTCAATTTTATTCTCAGGCACCAAGGTATTATTACACCAAATTGGCCGATTTAAAAATTGAAATGATCTCTAAAGCTACCGCTGATGCCAGAACAAGAGCAGACATGATAGCTAAAAACTCCGGTGGAAAATTAGGGGAATTAATTTCTGCTAAAATGGGTATTTTTCAAATTACTGGTCAAAATTCCAATGAAGATTATTCTTGGGGTGGCACTTATAACACCGATTCAAAAGAAAAAACAGCTTCTATAACCATGAAGCTTGATTATAACGTTGATTAATTATTTTTGATTGTAACCAAAACGTTTCAATTGGTTAACATTGGATCGCCAGTTCTTGTTTACCTTAACATACAGTTCTATATGAATTTGTTTACCAAAGAATTTTTCTAAATCTTTTCTGGCTTCTACTCCAACACGTTTTAAAGCACTTCCTTTATGACCTATAATAATTCCTTTTTGAGTGTCACGTTCAACCATAATTACTGAACGTACTCTAATAATGTTATCTTCTTCAAAAAACTCTTCGGTATCAACCTCAACAGCGTATGGAATTTCTTTTTTATAATGAAGCAAAATCTTTTCTCTTATGGTTTCATTAATAAAAAATCGCTCAGGTTTATCTGTTAACTGGTCTTTTGGATAAAATGCAGGCGATTCTGGAAGTAACTCAATAATTCTATTAAACACTTCTTTAATATTAAACCCTTCTAATGCAGAAATTGGGAAAATCTCAGCATTTGGCACTTTCTCAGACCAAAGCTGAACTTGACTTTCAAGTTGCTCTTGATTAGATTTATCTATTTTATTTAAGAGTAAAAGAACTGGAATTGTTGAATTAGTAATCTTATTAAAAAAGGCTTCGTCCTTTAATTCCTGCTCTCCAATTTCAACCATATAAAGCAGTACATCGGCATCCTCAAAAGCAGACTTAACAAAATCCATCATAGATTCTTGCAGTTCATAAGCTGGTTTAATAATTCCAGGCGTATCTGACAAGACTACTTGAAAATCTTCTCCATTCACAATTCCTAAAATACGATGTCTTGTGGTTTGAGCTTTTGATGTAATGATGGATAATTTCTCTCCAACAAAAGCATTCATTAAAGTAGATTTACCCACATTTGGATTTCCAATAATATTTACAAAACCTGCTTTATGACTCATGCCTTCATTTTTTTCAAGGTACAAAGTTACAACCTTGTTTTGGTAATTTAGTTATGATATTGCTATAAACAAAAAAAACAGGAAGTAAAACCTCCTGTTTATATTTGAAAAATAGAGTGTTTAAATATATTATTTAACAATTTCTAAAAGTTCAACTTCAAATACTAAAGCAGAAAATGGCTTAATTGCTCCACCTGGACGAGGAAACGCGCCATATGCTAAATCTTGAGGTATGAAAAATTTATATTTTGAACCAACTGGCATTAACTGTAAACCTTCTGTCCAACCTTTAATTACTTGACCAACACCAAATTGAGTTGGCTCTCCTCTATCAACTGAACTATCAAACACAGTTCCATCTATTAATGTTCCGTGGTAGTGTACTTTTACTCTTGAAGCAGCTGTTGGTTTTTCACCAGTACCTTCTTTCTCAACTATATATTGCAAACCACTTGCTGTAGTTTTTACACCTGCTTTAGTTTTGTTTTCTTCTAAGAATTTTTCGCCTGCAACTTTATTGTCGTTAAATTGTTCTTCTGCTTTTGCCAAATCTTCTGCTTGTCTTTTAGCTCTTTCTGCCTCTTGCTTTTTTCTAAAATAAGTACTTAAAATTTCCTGTACTTTTTCTTTTTCAATTAAAAGATTTGTTGAATCCAAAGTATTTCTAAATCCTTGAATAAAAAGATCTGTATCCAATTCAGAAACATTAGTTTGAACATTACGTGCTACATCCATTCCAATAGCATAACTTAATGAGTCAATTTCTGTATCCAATGATTTTTTGGTAACACCTTGGCTATTGCAAGAAGACACTATAGTAGTTAAAAATACAACTGCTAAAAACTTGATTAATTTCATTTGTTTTATTTGTTTAAAATTTTGAACAAAAATAACAAATTTTAAATGAGAAAAGCAGTAGCTTATGTTACAATTTTCATAAATAAAGATAAGAATAGACGCTTAATTTATGAATACTTTTAATTATCTAACAAAAGTCATATATAAAAACACACTCAATCTCTATCTTTATAGATAAACTTATCTAAAATACTAAACTCATGTTATCACAAAACATAGCATTCTATAGTTGGACAAATGGCGCCATCATGATTGCCGTATTTGGAATTGTTTGCCTTTCATTAATTGGTATTCTTATTAATTTTATGATGGGTGGAAAGAAAAAAGAAGATAATGAAAAAAACGTAGAATAACTGGGCTTTTAGCATTTCTATTTTTCATCATTATCTTCTTCATTTTTAGATTTAACTTAAAAGAACCTCTAAAATAAGGCTCTTTTAAGTTAGAATTTCTTTTGGATAAACACCGTTATATTTCTCCCTGGTTCTGTAATTGGAACCGTTCCAAAATCTGCTTGGTTATTAAATGAAAAGTTTAAATGATCATGATACGTTTGATCAAATACATTTAAAACAGCTACTCCTAAAGACACATTTTTGAAAGGTTTTACTCCAAAACGAAGATTTAAAGTTTCATAACCCGCTGTTTCAATTTCACCAAAACTTTTAGCAATATTATACTGTTTACTATTGATATTATATTGTGCATTAGCCCAAACCTTATCTTTTTCAAAACCTGCTGTAAGCATCATGTTAAATGGAGGAATAAGTGGCAAAGATTCATTTAAATCTTTGTTTTTAGCATATACATAAGCTGCCTCAGCTTTAAAATAATAATCGTTTAAAAAATCTAATTTCCCCATGACTTCAAAACCTGTTTTATAAGCTTTGTCTAAATTTTGAAAAACTTTAGGATGAACTGGCTGTAATGTTGGCATATATTTTCTTGTTAAACTAGCGTCTTCCAGGGCGACTATGTAATTATCAAAAAACGAATAGTAAAAAGAGGTTTCATAACTAAATTTATTGAACCCATTGCTTAAATTTTCATACCCTTTAAAACCTAATTCAAATTGATTGTTTACTTCAGCCTTTAAATTAGGATTTCCTATATATTCATAAGCATCTTGCCCTACTGTAAAATGATTAATAAAACGCTCAATCATATTTGCTGATCGCACTCCTCTTCCAAAAGCTGCTTCAATTGTAAAGTTTTCAGATACTATTTTTTTTATTGAGACAGTAGTGCTTATGTTTTCTTCGGTTCTCTTTCTTAACATATACATAGCATCAAAATCTGCTTCTGGATCTTTAATATCAGAAGTTACAATATCCATGCGTAATCCAGCTGTTAAAATAGTAGAACTATTAACAGACCATTTAGCTTCGGTAAACAAGCCTATGTCATCTATATAAGAATCTTGCCATACTTTATCATGAAACAATTTAGGTGTTGGCAACACCATGCCATTCATTATTTTTACTTCTCTATCTCTACCTCCATCTCTTGCTATATGCATAAAATCTATTCCTGAAAAAACATTTAGCTTACTTGCTGGTTTCCAGTTTAACTCAACTTTTCCACCAATAGTTGTTGCTTCAACGGCAGATGACGCTCCAGTCATCATAAAAGATGGTCTCATATTATTTGACATTAAATGATCTACATAACTATAATATGTTTTAGCCGTAATAGACTTTAAAACATCTCCAATATTTGACCATTTATAATCTAATGACAAAATACTGCTGTTATCATAATCAGTATCCATTGGCAAACCTGCATGCAACACATCTCTACCAAAAGATTGTCTCCAATGGGCTTGTAAACGTTGGCTATCAGTAAAATTATACCCTAATTTTAAACCATAATCTGTACTTCTAAATGACGAAGGAATTTCGGTTTGACTTCCGTCTTCATAATTTCCAAAATCCCTGTAACCAACATTCCCAACGATATCATAAGAATCTGCAATTTGCTGTAACTGCAGCATGGTTACATATGAATTTCCATTAGACTCATAACCGCCTGAGACTTTCCCATGAAAACCTACTTCTTCTAAATTTGGTTTGCCGGTTACAATGTTTATAACACCTCCAAAAGTTGCTCCGTAACGTACAGTATATGGCCCTTTAATAATTTCAATTTTTGAAACTTCTTCTGGAATTATGTGTGTTGTAATAGGATCCATTCTATTTGGGCAAGCGTTCATGGCTTTTGTTCCTCCATCATATTGAATATTTAATTGTTCATATTGTGATGCCCTGAATGATGGATCAGTAGCATAATTTCCTCGCTTTATAACCGAAAAACCATTGATATTATTAAATAAATCGGCTACATTTTTAGGTTGAACAATATTTTTTTGATAGTCGTTAGACACTTGAGTAAGCACTGGATCTGTAATTGAATTTCCTGTTACTAAAATCTCATCAAGCTGCACTACTTTTTGTGCAATGGTATCTTTGGCTTTATCTTGTGAAAAAGACATAGCATAAATAAGCATGCAAAATAGCACACTATAAAATGTTCTCATTTTTTATTGTTTAAAAATTGAAATAAATAGATTATCAAAAGAGGATTCAACATCTTTTGAATTATAATTTAAAAATGTGAGAACTAAACTTGAGGTGGATGATCAAAAGCCTTCGCTAGCGAATAAGCATATAAATTATTATAATTAATTTTTTGAACTTTTATTGATGAACTATTTACAAATTCATACTTTGTTGGTTCAACTACATATAATAAAATTTCTTTAAAATTAACATACTTAAAAGGCAGTTTGTCATCGTTAGTATTATTTTCTACAACCTTTTTTAAATGACATTTACCATTACACTGCATTTCTGGTTTGTCCTTATTTTCACAAAGCCTTTCAATAAAATCAGAGGTGTCTAAATAATAATACCCATAAGTAAAAGACACACTTAAACTATTAAATAAAATAGTTGAAGTGAGCACAAATGATAATATGGTTGTAGCTATTTTCAATTATGCAAAATTATAATATTAAAGTCAAAATTAGGGTACATTATATCATTTCTATTCTAAGTTTTTTCAAATATGAGGTCAATATTGAAAAGATTGCGTAACTCAGGTTACTAAACACTTAAAAAAACTAAAGTACTTTTATACAACATTTACTTTTTCATTCAATTCACTTCGAAAAAAATCAAAATTAAAGAGCCATGAAACATGTAATTTTTAAACTTTCAATTCTCATTATTTCAATAGGATGGATAAATGTTTTTAGTCAAGTATCAAGTATTTCAAACCAAGAAATTAACGATATGAAATATATGCTGGAAGAAGAAAAAGTAGCTCGCGATGTTTATGAATTTTTAGATACCAAATGGAATTTAATGGTTTTTAATAATATCAAGCAAAGTGAACAACAACATATGGATATGATGGAATATTTATTAAATATCAATAAAATATCATATAAGCTAAGTGATAAATGCGGTGTATTCTATAATGAACATTTACAAAAAATGTACAATGATTTAATTGAAAAAGGTTCAAAATCAAAATATGATGCTTTAGAAGTTGGTAAAACCATTGAAGTTACAGACATAGCAGACTTAGAAAATGCTGTAAAGAACACTTCAAATTCAGATATAAATACTGTGTATTCAAGGTTATTATTTGCTTCAAATAACCATTTGCGTGCTTTTAACAGAAACTTATCAAGATTTTAAAATTTAACACTGTCCATTAATCAAATTAATTTATAAATACAGCTATTTAATTAGCTGTGTTGTATTTTTGAAAAAATAAAATATTACAATGGAAGACATGCTCTTTTATGACAGAATGCAATTTGCGTTCACTATCACCTTTCATTACTTATTTCCACAATTAACTATGGGATTATCCTTAATAATTGTGTATTTTAAATGGAAATTCTTAAAAACCAAAATTGACAAATACAACGATGCAGCCAAATTCTGGATGAAAATCTTTGCCTTGAATTTTGCCATGGGTGTTGTAACTGGCATTCCAATGGAATTTCAATTTGGAACCAATTGGGCCAAATTTTCTGAACTCACCGGAGGTATAATTGGTCAAACTTTAGCTATGGAAGGGATGTTCTCTTTCTTTTTGGAATCATCTTTTTTAGGTTTATTCCTTTTTGGCGAAAAATTATTAGGACACAAACTTCATTTTATTACTGGATTTTTAGTGTTTTTAGGATCTTGGGCTAGTGGCTTTTTAATTATTGCCACACATTCATGGATGCAATATCCTGTTGGTTATGAAGTTTTAGAAAACGGAAAATTTGTTCTCAATAATTTTGGGGCTTTGTTTAGTAATCCTTGGTTATGGCCTTCATATTTTCATAATCAGGCGGCTTCACTTGTCACATCGTCTTTTGTTGTAGCATCTATTGGAGCTTTTTACATTTTAAATAATAAGCATAGTGAGTTTGGTAAATTGTTTGTAAAAACCGGTGTTGTGTTCGGTTTAATTTCTTCATTATTAGTTGCATTTCCAACGGGTGATTTAGCTGCAAAAAACGTAGTAAAACATCAGCCGGTAACTTTTGCAGCTATGGAAGGCATTTTTGAAACTGAAAAAGGTGGTTCTGAAATTGTTTTAATTGGACAGCCTAATATGTTGGAAAAAAAATTGGACAACAAAATTGCCGTACCCAATATTTTAAGTTTTTTAACCTATCAAAAATGGGATGCAGAAATAAAAGGATTGAATGAATTTGATAAAAAAGATTATCCTACAAACATTCCCGGTTTATATTATAGCTATCATATCATGGTTGGATTAGGAACCATTTTTATAGGGTTAATGTTACTTGCCACGGTTCAATTATTCAGAAAAAAATTATATAAAACCAAATGGATTTTATGGACAATTATGTTTATGATACCTTTTCCTTATATAGCAAATACAACTGGTTGGTACACTGCAGAATTGGGCAGACAACCTTGGTTGGTTTATAACTTATTAAGAACCGTTAATGGAGCTTCTCCAACAGTTTCATCGGGCAATACGCTATTTACTCTATTGGGTTTTATAGGGTTATACATATTGCTTGGTTTACTTTTTGTTATGTTAGCTGGAAAAATTATTAATAAAGGACCTGAAATTATAAAACACTAATTATGGAATTATTTTGGTATCTCGTTTTAATGCTAATGTTAGCTGTGTATTTAATACTGGACGGTTATGATTTTGGGGCTGGAATTATCCATTTATTTTTTGCTAAAACCGAAAAAGATAAAAAAGCAATAACAAGTGCCATTGGTCCTTTTTGGGATGCGAATGAAGTTTGGCTTATTGCAGCTGGTGGTGTTTTATTTTTTGCATTTCCAACTTTATATGCTTCTTCTTTTAGTGGTTTTTACTTACCTCTGATTATGATTTTATGGTTGTTGATTTTTAGAGCCATTGGTTTAGAGTTAAGAGGACAAGTAAAAAACTCCATGTGGGAAAGTGTTTGGGATAAATCCTTTGGAATTGCTAGTTTACTTTTAGCATTATTTTTTGGAATTGCCTTAGGAAACATTGTAAGAGGAGTCAATCTGGGAAACGTAACAAATGGCATTTCAACACAAGAAGCACATTATTTCTTTTTACCTTTATGGAATTCTACTTTTAGCCCACATCCAGAACATTTAGGAATTATTGATTGGTTCACCATTTTATTAGGCGTAGTTGCCGTTGTTGCTATAACTATTCACGGTGCCAACTGGATTATTTTTAAAACCAATTCAAGTTTGAATAACAAATTGAAAGATGTTGTTTTTAAATTAAATTTTGTGCTGCTTCTTTTAGTAATTATATCATTATCGATTTGGCATATTATAGAGCCTAAGCCTTTTCATAATTTCATTCAAATGCCTTGGCTTTTTATTTTTCCAATTATAACCTTTACAGGACTTTTTGGGTTATTTAAAATTAGATCTTTCAAAAAGGATGGATCTGGATTTGTCTTTTCGTCTTTATTTTTATTTGGTGGATTTGCAGCTACAGCAGCATCAATTTTCCCAAAAGTATTACCATCAACCAATGATGTTAATCCTGCATTAACTATTTACAATGTTGCTGCGCATGAATATGGTTTATCAGTAGGCTTAAATTGGTTCTTTATCGCATTACTTCTAGTTGTGGTTTATTTCACTATTCAATACAAAGTTTTCAAAGGAAAAATGGATGATGTTGGATATGGAGACCATTAAAAAATAAATTTTTTAGAAACAAAAATCAGCAATCAATTATTTTCTTTTATATGTAACATTTGTAACAGGAAAACTTATTTTATCAAAGTACATTTGAGAAACTAAACCATTAAATATGTCTAAAATAGTTGTTCTAGGAGCCGGTATCTCTGGTCATGTGGCTGCTTCTCATTTAAGAAGAAAGTTATCAAAAGAGCATGAGGTAATTGTGGTTTCTCCCAACAGTAATTATCAATGGATACCTTCAAATATATGGGTTGGAATTGGTAGAATGTCATCTAAAAAAATACTCTTCCCATTAGCCCCTTTATACAAAAAGAAAGGCATAGACTTTAAACAAGCCAAAGCCATAAGTTTTCATCCAGAAGGAGATGAAAAAGAGAGCAAACCATATGTTGTAGCTGAATATGTTACTGGAGAGAAACAAGGAAATCAAGAAAAAATTACTTACGATTATTTAATAAATGCAACAGGGCCTAAATTAAATTTTGAAGCGACCAATGGTTTAATCCCTGGTAAAAATAAAACCTACTCTGTTTGCACCTATACACATGCAGAACATGCTTGGGATGGCTTGAATAAAGTTATTCAAGAAATGAAGCAAGGCAAAAAAGCTAAAATCCTAATTGGTACTGGTCATGCCAAAGCAACCTGTCAAGGTGCTGCCTTTGAATATATTTTGAATGTTGAACAAGAATTACGTCGCCATAAAATACGTGACATGGCAGAAATCACTTGGATATCTAACGAGTTTAAATTAGGAGATTTTGGGATGGACGGTATGCTGATGAGTTATGGCTCTATTACTATGAAATCAAGTGAAATGGTAGAAATGATTTTTGAAGACAGAGATATTAAATGGATTCTTGGAGCAGGCGTAAACAAAATTGAAAACGGTCTAGCTCAATATGAAAATTTAGACGGAGAAACAAAAACAAAAGCATATGATTTTGCCATGTTAATCCCATCATTTTCAGGGCATGGATTTAAAGCTTTCGATAAAAACAATCAAGATATAACTGATAAATTATTTAAAGGATTTATGATTGTTGATGCTGACTATACTCCAAAACCATATGAAGAATGGACTGTTCAAGACTGGCCAGAGACTTATCAAAACCCTAGCTATCCAAATATTTTTGCTCCAGGTATAGCATTTGCACCGCCACATACTATTTCTAAACCAAGAAAAAGTAAAAACGGAACAGAAATATTTCCTTCACCACCTAGAACAGGAATGCCTTCGGGTATTACTGCAAAATTAGTAGCAGATAACATTATTGATTCAATTAAAAGTGGAAAAGAATCTTTAAAACACAAAGGTTCTATGGGAAATATGGGAGCAGCCTGTATTGCTTCAGCAGGTTACGGTTTGTTAGACGGAAGTGGCATCAGCATCACTACCTTTCCTATTATACCTGATTATATAAAATATTCAAAAACACAAGGAAGACATCTTGGAAAAACCTTTGGCTCTATTGGGTTAGCAGGTCATTGGTTAAAACTAGCATTGCATTATGCCTTTATTTATAAAGCAAAAATGAAACCTCTTTGGTGGTTAATTCCCGAATAAAAAACAAAAATTATGAGAAGAATTTCACCTATACAACGATTCAAAATGATGAATCCCATAATACAACTTTTTAAATTTTTTATATTAAGTATAAAAGTCATGGTTATTGTTGCCGGTGGACATGGCGGCACGAGAAAAGTAAATTAGCCTCTGTGATTGGTTAATTTTTTGTTGTTTGGTTTTTAAAAAAGCAATCTTTTGGATTTAAAGATTGCTTTTTTTTCAAAAATATTTCTATTAACATTTTTCAATCCTGTGATAAAAGTCATGTTTTTTTTCATTATCAATGCTTAACTTGAATAGTTATCACTTAAAAAAATCATTCTGCTTTACTAAGTAACATAGGTTACCGAAAAACTTTAAAAACACTTCTACTTTTGCCACGTTAAATAAATCAACAAATGAAAAATAACTTAAATATATTAACTTTTTGTTTTTTAAGTTTTGTTTCAATTCTTAATGCCCAAGAAATTATTCAAATTTCTAAAGCCGATGTTTTAGACAGAGTTTCAAAAGACAATCAAACCTTAAAAATCTCAAAAGAAGACTTTAATCAAGCCAGAGCTGATTACAGACAAACCAATGCCATTTTTTTACCAAACATTGCAGTTTCCCATACAGGTATTTCTACAACCAATCCTTTAATGGCATTTGGTTCAAAATTAAACCAGGAAATATTAACTGCTAACGATTTTAATCCGGCATTATTAAATAATCCAGATCAAACACAAAACTTTGCTACTAAAATTGAAGTAAAACAACCGTTAATTAACATGGATGGTTTTTACCAACGTAAAGCGGCAAAAAACAAAATGGAAGCCATGACTTTACAAACCGAAAGAACCAATGATTATCTGGTTTTTGAAGTAGACAAAGCTTACATGCAACTTCAGTTAGCTTACAAAGCTCTCGATGTTATTGAAAAAGCCCTTAAAGCTGCAGAATCAAACAAAGCATTGGCCGATAATAGTTTTAAACAAGGCTACTTACAAAAAGCCGATGTACTTGCAGTAGAAGTAAGAGTTACCGAAGTTAAGAATCAGTTACAAATGGCCAAGAGTAATGTTGAAAATGCTTCAAATTACATATCATTCCTTATGAACGATACGAGTAATGCCATACTAAAACCTTCAGATAGTTTAACCGTTAACAATTTTGATTTAGCGGTTGCGTCTCAAGTTTCTCCAGAACGCTCAGACATTAAAGCCATGCAATTAGCTTCAAATGCTTACGAAACCATGCACAAGGCAGATAAAATGACGTTTCTACCCACTTTAAATGCTTTTGGAAGTTATGAATTGTATGATGACAAAGTGTTTCAAGGTGATGCTAACGGTTATTTAGTTGGAGCCCAATTAAACTGGACCATTTTAGATGGAACTAAACGTTTTGGAAAATCCCAAAAAAGTAAAGCTGAATTTGAAAAGTCCAAACTTCAATACGAACAATATGTCTCTC
This sequence comes from Gaetbulibacter sp. M235, assembly GCF_043876835.1. NCBI lineage: Bacteria > Pseudomonadati > Bacteroidota > Flavobacteriia > Flavobacteriales > Flavobacteriaceae > Gaetbulibacter > Gaetbulibacter sp. M235. The sequence goes on along the minus strand of NZ_JBAWJZ010000010.1, from coordinate 66,545 downwards.
AAAGTCAGTTAGAATTGAATAAAGCAAAACGCATGTTTATTGATGCTGAAAATAAATTGAAACTTTCAAAACTTGCTATGGAACAGTCTCACGAATCGTTGAGAATTAGAACAAACCGCTTTAAAGAAGGTTTAGAAAGAACATCAGACTTATTAATAGCTGAAACCCAATTTGCTCAAAAACAATTAGAGTATTACCAAACTATTTTTGAATATAATTATGCGCAAGCATACCTACAATTTTTAACTAAAGACAAATAAAAACCATGAAAAATAAATATACAATTACTTTTTTAGCTCTTACCCTTTTAGCATTTAGCTGTGGAAGTGATGAGAAAAAATTAATAGCAGATGATTCTCCTATTACTGTAAAAGTAAGTTCAATAAGTGAAAATGATAATAATCCATTTTTAACTGCCAGTGGAACCATTCAAGCTGTAAACAGCGCCAATTTAAGTACCCGCCTGATGGGATTTGTAACCAATATGCCCGTAAATGTTGGCGACAAAGTAAAAAAAGGGCAATTGCTCGTATCAATAAATAATTCAGATTTACAAGCAAAACTTTCACAAGTTAATGCCGGTATTGCCGAAGCTACCGCAGCTTTTACCAATGCTGAAAAGGATTATAACAGATATAAAAATTTGTTTTCAGAAAACAGTGCATCTCAAAAAGAATTTGACGACATAACTGCAAATTACAATATGGCCAAAGCCAGGTTGGAAGGTGCAAAACAAATGAAAAACGAAGTAGATGCTCAATTTGCATATGCCAATATTCGTGCTCCTTTTGATGGCGTTGTAACCGGAAAGTATATCAAAAATGGCGATATGGCAAACCCAGGAATGCCATTGATAGCTATGGAAGCTCCCGGAAAATTTGAAGTAATGGCAAGTGTTCCAGAAAGTGAAATTTCAAAAATTTCAAAAGGAACTTCTGTTAATGTTCAAGTAAAATCTATAAACAAAACAATAACAGGAAAAGTTACAGAATTGAGCAGTTCTGCAAAAAATACTGGTGGACAATACTTAGTAAAAGTAGCATTAGATGAAACAGATACTTCTATTTTGTCGGGCATGTTTGTTACTGTTCAATTTCCAATGAAGGCTCAGGAAAAATCTGAAATGGTTTTAATTCCTAAAGAAGCTATTGTAACAAAAGGTCAGCTTTATGGAGTTTATACCGTTAGCGAAAGTAATACTGCTTTGTTGCGATGGTTGCGCATTGGCAGAACCTTTGGAAATCAAGTAGAAGTGTTATCTGGTTTGTCATCAAACGAAAGTTATATTATTTCGGCTGATGGTAAATTGTTTAATGGTGCTAAAGTTAGTATTCAATAAAATAAATGCGTTAAGGATTGAGCCATTGTTGGAGCTCTTTTTTGTGATTGCACAAAAAAAGCGACTGGTGAAAGCCTGTTAAAACGCCTAAAAAGATATAATAATGCAAGAAGGAATTTCAGGTAAAATTGCACATTTTTTCATCAATTCAAAACTTACCATCCTATTGATGATTGGTTTGATGGTTATTGGTGTTTACAGTTCGTTTCTTATTCCAAGAGAAGAAGAGCCTCAAATAAATGTGCCTATGGCCGACGTGATGGTTGGCTACCCAGGAGCAAATCCGGGAGAAGTTGAAAGTAGGGTTATTAAACCTTTGGAAAAGATTATTTCTAACATTAAAGGTGTTGAACACATTCATAGTATGGCCATGAACGGACAAGCCGTTATGGTTGTTCAGTTTTATGTTGGTGAAGATACCGAACGCTCTTATGTAAAACTCTATGATGAGTTGATGAAACATGAAAACATGTTTCCTGAGGGTGTTTACAAACCTATTGTTAAAACACGATCTATCGACGATGTACCTATGCTTGGTTTAACACTATGGAGCGAAAACTACGATGATTTTCAATTACGACAAATTGGAGAAGAATTGACTTCGGAAATTGAAAAAGTTAAAGATGTTTCTATCACAAAAGTTATTGGCGGAAGAAACCGAGAATTGAAAGTAATTCTGGATAAAGATAAAATGTCTGGTAACGGTGTGGATGCTTTGGGAATTATGCAAATGATAAAGGCCAACAACAGCAGTTCGCAATCTGGTAGTTTTGTTAATAATGATACTGAATATTTAATTACAACTGGTCGTTTTTTAGAAACTAAAGAAGATGTTGAAAATTTAGTGATTGGTGTGAACCAAAACATGCCTGTTTACTTAAAACAAGTAGCAACAATTCAAGATGGACCATCATCACCAGAAAGTTATGTGTCTTTCGGTTTTGGTCAAGCTAACGATGGTTTTAAAAATTTCAAATCAGAATATCCAGCAGTTACCATTTCAATTTCCAAGGTTAAAGGTGCTGATGCCATGAAAATATCTGAAAAGATATTGACACATATTGATAGATTAAAATCAACTTTAATTCCGAATGATGTTCATATTGACGTGACACGTAATTATGGTGAAACAGCATCTGATAAAGTTGGAGAATTATTATTGCATTTAGGTGTTGCCATTTTAGCAGTAACCATTTTAGTAATGCTGGCCATGGGTTGGCGTGGTGGTTTGGTAGTATTCTTTTCAGTGCCATTAACCTTTGCTTTAACCTTGTTTGCCTACTATATGCTTGGTTATACATTGAACAGAATCACTTTATTCGCCTTAGTGTTTGTTGTAGGTATTGTTGTTGACGACAGTATAATTATTGCCGAAAATATGCACAGGCATTTTAAAATGAAGCGCCTGCCTTTTAAACAAGCTGCTATTTATGCCATAAACGAAGTTGGAAACCCTACCATTTTGGCCACTTTTACGGTAATCGCTGCAATTTTACCAATGGCGTTTGTATCGGGTATGATGGGACCTTATATGAGTCCAATGCCTATTGGAGCTTCTATTGCCATGATATTATCATTATTCGTAGCATTAACTGTGACACCTTATTTAGGATATCATTTGTTACAAGAAAAAGATGAACAAACCCATAAAGAAGATGACGGTTTAGAGACAAGCTGGATCTATAAAATCTACAAAAAAACTGAACAGCCATTTTTAAACAGTTCTAAAAAACGTAATGTTATGTTTGCCATAACAGCTTTATTGCTTTTAGGTTCAGTTCTTATGTTTTTCACCAAATCGGTTGCTGTAAAAATGCTTCCTTTTGATAATAAAAATGAATTTCAGGTAGTGATTGATATGCCTGAAGGCACTACTTTAGAAAGAACTGCGGTAGTTACTCAAGAAATTACCCAATATTTAAAAACAATTCCAGAAGTTATAGATTACCAAAACTATGTTGGAGCCTCTGCCCCTATTACATTTAATGGTTTGGTGCGCCATTACGATTTACGTGGAGGTAGCAATATGGCAGACATACAGGTAAATCTTCTGCATAAGGAAGACAGAAAGTTACAAAGCCATGATATCGCAAAAATTGTACGTCCTACCATTCAAAAAATTGCTAAAAAATATAATGCTAATGTAAAAATAGTTGAAGTTCCGCCAGGACCTCCAGTACTATCTACATTGGTTGCAGAGGTTTATGGACCAAATTATGATGAACAAGTAAAAGTTGCCCAACAAGTTAAAAGTATTTTAGAAAATACGGTTGACGTTGTAGATACAGACTGGATGGTTGAAGCAAATCAAGTTGAATATCGTTTAGAAATAGACAAGGAAAAAGCCATGCTTAATGGCATTGCTCCACAACAAGTAGTTGGAAATTTAACCTATTTACTTCAAGAATATCCTATTGCAAATTTATATGATGAAACATCAAACGATAATGTAAGCATTGTGCTTTCATTGGATGACAAAGACAAAACATCGCTTCAGGATATTCAAAATCTAAAAATTAAAGGAAATCGTGGAAACGTGATTCCTGTGAGCGATTTGGTTTCAGTTAAAAAAGAAACCTTAGAAAAAACCATTTACAGAAAAGATCAAAAACGTGTGGTTTACGTACTTGCCGATATGGCTGGAGCATTAGAAAGTCCTGTTTATGCCATTTTAGGAATGAATGAAAAATTGCAAAAAATTGAGCTTCCAAAGGGTTATAAAATCAATGAGTTATATATGGAGTCTCCTACCGAAGAAACAGATTTTACTGTAAAATGGGATGGTGAATGGCAAATAACCTTGGAAGTATTCCGTGATTTAGGAGCAGCCTTTTTAATTGTTATTGTTATTATCTACATGCTGATTGTTGGTTGGTTTCAAAACTTTAAAACGCCTTTGGTTATGATGGTTGCCATACCTCTTTCATTGGTTGGTATTGTATTAGGTCACTGGCTTTTAGGAGCATTTTTCACTGCAACATCTTTTATTGGTATGATTGCCTTAGCGGGTGTTATGGTAAGAAATTCGGTATTATTAATTGATTTTATCGAAATACGATTAAACGATGGCATTCCTTTAAAACAAGCAATTATTGATGCCGGTGCCGTAAGAACTACTCCTATTTTATTAACAACTGGAGCAGTTGTAATTGGTGCATCCATTATTTTATTCGACCCGATTTTTCAAGGTTTAGCAATTTCATTGGTAGCTGGTGCTATTGTTTCTACACTTCTTACTCTTATTGTGGTTCCATTAATTTATTATATCACTGAACGAAAAAAATGGGAGAAAGAAGATGTTATTGAAGAAAAAAAAGAAGAATTAAATACTTGATACTATGAAACTAGTTATAATTACCGCAATTAAAGAGTTTGAAAAAGACATTAAACTCCAACTAAAAAAAGCTGAAGTTACAAACTTTTCATACGGAGAAGTTATAGGTTTTCGAGATAGTACAGAAGATGCCATAGAATCTAATTGGTTTTCTAGTGAAATGAACCAAACTGAATCTATTGTGTTTTATGCCTTTGTGAAAAAAGAGAATGTTGATATGCTCTTCAACTTGATAAATAACTTTAACGATAATCAAAAAACAGTGTCAAAAATTCACGTAGCTGTTTTGAACATTGAAAAATCGAACTAAAAATAAAATAAAATGAAAAATAGAATTGTAAGAGGAATTGCAGGAAGCTTTATACTTATAAGTTTATTACTTGCTATTTATGTAAACCAAAACTGGTTATGGTTTACAGCCTTTGTAGGCGCTAATTTATTGCAATCCTCCTTAACGAAATGGTGTTTAATGGACACTATTTTGGAGAAAGTATTTAAGGTTAAAGACTAAGTTTTAATCTTAGAAAAGCACTTAAAAAAGCGGTTTGGCATTTAGTAAACCGCTTTTTTATTTTAAATCTTGCAAACTTAAATTTTCTAAAAACAAGGTAAGACTTTCTGAAGCAGGCAAATTAAGTTTTTTACGGATTCTATATCTGGCCGTTTCTACTCCTCGTGTAGAAATATTAAGTATATGTGAAATTTCTTTGTTTGTAAGGTTCATTTTAATCAGCGCACACAATCTCAATTCCCGTTGTGAAAAAGAGGCATCAATTTGTTTTAAATCCATAAAAAAATTGGTGTGGACTCTTTCAAAATTCACATCAAAAATTTCTAAATATTTATCTCCAATTTTATTTTGATTCAGCTTTTTGAAGATTTGAATGATTTTATTTTTAGACTCGCTGCTCTTAACAAGCTCTTTGAGTTGTTTTAAATCGTTGCTCAATTCTAAAAAGGCCTCCTTTCTTTTGCTTAACAAAAGGGTATAATTGGCCAGCTCTTTGCTTTTATCAATTAAGTCCATTTCTAAATGGTCTTTATCTTCTTTAATTTTTTGTTGTTCTATAGACAATTTAAGTTGCTCTAATTCTAGTTTAACTAATTTTTGATCTTTTAAAGTTTCTAGTTTTGTTTTTCTTTTCTCTCCTTCTATTTTTTTTAAAATAAGCCTATAAACAAAATACGTCAGAACAAAAAAACTTATAATGTATATAAAAAATGCAAAATTTGTTTGATACCATGTAGGAAGAATAGTAAAAGCATATGTAATTTCTTCTCCATCAATACCCGTATTGCTTTTGCTTTTTACTTTGAATACATATTTTCCATGTCTCAATTTTGTGTATTCCTTAAAAGGAAGAGAGACCCATTCTGACCAGCCATAATCTAAACCATCTAGAAAATAACTATACTGAACATCATTATATGGAGATATTTTTGGAGCACTAAATTCAAATCTTAAAATATCTGAGTCATTTGGGAATTCAATATTCCCATCAGAGTTAATTGGGGCAAAATTTTTAATCTGATCTTTTATATAACTTATATTATTAAAAACCGTATAAGCTTTTTGATTATTGTTATTATTAATATCGTATAAAAACATGCCTTTACTTGAGCCAAAAAAGACATAATTCCTATAAGGTAAAACACATTCCATTCCTTTATTAAAACTTCCTTTAAGATTTAAAAATGGAAGGGTTACAAATTGCTTGTTCTCATCATCATTTAAAAAATAGCCTGCTTCGTCGTCTTGAACAAACCATGTTTTTTCTTTAGTATATAATAATTTTCTGGTGTTTTTTGTAGGATCTAAAATCTTATTTAAAATATCATCCGGAATAAATGTTTTTGAATCTTTGTCAAAAATATAAATGCCATTGTTAGTTGTAAAAACAATACGTCCATTATAATTCACAACATTGATATTAAAAGGCGACTTAAAACCATTATTTGTTGTAAAATGCTCAACAGATTCAACACGTGTAAAGTCAGAATTAATAAGAACCTTATAAACTCCTTTATAACCATGACAAATCCAATATGTATTAGGGTCCTCAGCTTCAATAATATCGCGGGTTGATTCATCAAATCCATCAATTTTATGTTTTAACACCCAATTAGACTGCTCTTTTGCCAGTAAAAACAAGCCATTATAGCTTGAAGCCAAGAATAAATTCCGTTTGCTTTTTATTGGGGTGATTTTCCAAAAACCTGTTCTATTGTCATAAACAGGTTTCAATTTATTATTGCCCAAAACAAACAATCCATCATTATGGCCTACTATAATATCATCATCTACCTTATTCAAGGACCAGGCCTGACCAGGCAAGTCTTCAATCAAGTTAATTTTAAAAACAGAAGTATCAAACCCATTTAAGTAATATACGCCTTCATTGGTTGCCAGATAGATAGTTTTGTTTTCAATCAATATATCATAAACCGAGGCATTATCAAAAAGATTGGAATATTGTGAATTAAAATTTAAACATGAAACACCATTGTTGTGCAAAACCCAAATGTTATTCGATTTTAATTTATAAAAATTATGAATTGCTGTGTTCTTGATGTTTGAAAATGAAATATTACTTCTCTGTGTACTACCATCTTTCCTTAACTCAATAATTTTGGAACTTAAGGTTCCTAAAAGAAATGTAGAGTCATTTTTTTGAATTCCACAATTTATTGGATCTATGTGGCCTTTTTCAAAAAGCTCAATTTTCTTAATAATTTTTTTTGTTATTAAATTTGCTAAAAATATGTTTCCTTCTTTGGTCACCAAAAACACTTCTTGGTCATTTACTTTAAAAACTGCCGAAATAACTTCATTTTCATAACTATCAGGTGCAAAAACCAATGTTATTCTGTTTGCTTCTTTATTCAACAAGTAAACTCCAGTGTTAGCATCTTGAACGATCAAATTGTCGCCGATTTCTTTCGAATAAAGAAATGCTTGATTTGCTTTAAAATGGGTAACGGATTTCCCAACTATTACCAACAATTCTCTAAACGACCTATATACTACTTTACCATTAAAAGAATGTATTTGCCAATTATTCTCGAGATTAGTACCTTCTAAATGAAGTTCATTTACAAGAGAGACATAATTATAATCTCCATGAAAATCCTTTTTCAATACACCCAGCTCATTATATCCCCCAACCCAAACAGTCCCATTATCATCTACCATTAAACTTCTTACAGATGAATTATTGGGAAGCAAGATTTTTTTCCAATATTCTCCATCAAAAACAATAATTCCTTCGTTATTTCCAAAAATCAAAAGCCCATCTTCATCTTCACACATCGTCCAAAACTGAGAATCAGATTTAAAATCATTTTTATCATAGTTTATAGTCTCAGTAACCGAAGATTTTATCTTATCTAACAAAGAAGAGTCTATTTGTCCTTGCATATAAGAATACATAAAGAGCAAAACAATATAATACCATCTAAAAGCCAAAGGATGAAATTTTAATATATAAAACAATACCTAAAGATAATGATTTTTTTTAATCATAAAGCACTATTTATTAAGTAAATAAGAATTAAAAAAGTATAATTGACGTAATATACTTAACTCACACGATGTAATTAAAGTGTATGCAATAAATATGAGCTAAAATTATTATATTATAAATTTAGCCTATTCTTTTTTAACAAAAAACTAAATTAAATTTTTATGAAAACAAAATTACACTTATTACTAATTGCTATATTATTTGGATATAGTATGAATGCACAGGTAGTAACTATTACAGGAAATGGAACTGGTGGCTGGGTTCAGCCAGGCAATGTAGTTCTAGACGATTTAGGCGGTGGCCTATACTCTAAAGCTGGAGTAAAAATATTAGGTACTGGAGGAGATAGTTCTGCAATAAAATTTTCAGAAGATGGTTCTTGGGGCACAACAGGTGGTTATGATCCAAATATATCTGTTGGATGGCCCAATGGAACTGTAATCCTCGGTGGAGGTACTGATATTCCAGCGGAGCCAGGTTTTTGGGATGTAACTTATAATAGCACGACCAAAGAATATACATTTGTTGCAGGTGTAGATCCTAATAGAAGTATTGTTTTTTCGGGAGCAGGATTGCCTGGTGATGTCAATTTAAATACCACAAATAATCAAGATTACTCAGTAGAAAGTGTATCATTTGCAACAGGAGGAAATGGAGCGTTTGTAGAAGTTGCAAGCCCTATTAATCCTACACCAACAGCTAATTGGTCAAGTGTTGATTTTCCATCTGGTGTAGGCACTCAAGACGGCACACTCATTCCGGTTGCCCCAGGAAACTATTTTATATTTTTCGATGCCAATTCTGGTGCTTATGATTTTGTTGGTACTACAGTAAGTATAATTGGAGGTTTTGCTCAAAGTAATTGGGCTACTGATATAGACATGGAAACAACCGATAATATTATTTATACACTTTCTGGTTATACATTTGCTGCTGCTAGTGATTTAAAATTTAGAGATAATCATAGTTGGAGTAATAATTTTGGAGCATCTTCAGTTAATGATTTTCCTACAGGAACAGCCGCACCTGATTGTTGCGAACTTAGCAATATTCATTTTACTGCGGGTACTTACAACATTACTTTTAATAGAATTACATTAGAATATAGCTTTGAGAGCCTAAATGCCAATGTTGAATATGTAGGAACTACTTCTACACCAGCTACAATATCATTAGGCACTACCGATGGAACAAATTATACAGGACAAGAACTATCTTTTGCAGGTGCTGGTAGTGGCGATTTTAACGAAGTAGCAAGCATTCTAAACCCAGGGCCTACCTTTTTCACTTGGCCTGCTGTTACATCACCTGCTTCAGGTTTTTGGAATGTAGCAGTAGATATCTCTACAGGAGTTAATAGTTTTACTCCAACTGTAGTTGGTTTAATTGGAGATTTTTCAGCAAGTAACTGGGGTACAGACATTGACTTCACTTCTGTTGATGGAGTTAATTACACTTTAGACGGTGTTGTTTTTGATAAAGCTGGTCGTCGTAATTTTAAAATTAGAGATAACCACAGTTGGAGTGTTCAATTTGGACATGATACCTCTATCCCAGATCCTGGTACAAGTCCTTTGTCAGGAACTTTAACAAATACAGCTACTCAAGATATGTGGTTAGAGCCTGGAACATACAACTTTACTTTTAACAGAGTTACATTTGCATATACAATCTCTGATGCTACTTTAGCAGTAAATAAATTTGAAGTAAGTAAGTTCTCTGTTTATCCAAACCCAACCCATGATACTTGGAAATTTGTTTCAAAAAACAATGATAAAATATCTTCTTTAAGTATTATAGATATTTTAGGTAAAACGGTAATGAGCATAAAAGCTTCATCTAAAGAGGTTTCAGTTAACGCTTCTTCTTTATCAAAAGGAATGTATTTTGCAAAAGTATCTTCTGGTGATTCAGTTCAAACTTTTAAGCTTCTTAAAAACTAATAATAGCTTAAAACAAATCCCCATCTGCTAATTTTCAGATGGGGATTTATTCTTTAAACTGTAAGATATGTTAAATTATTGTTTTTTGATAAAAAACAGTAAATAAAATTGTTGCATTCTCCTTAATGTATAGGGCTAAATATTTTGTAAAACATTAAAAATAAGTGTATTAACATTTTTATTCGCTTATAAAATGCTACGCGAGGTGTTTAAACAATACATTCTCGTAAACAATAAAAAACTACTCCAAATTATATTACAAATAAATTAATAAAAAAATTAAAAAATGAAATTTACAAAATTGCTTATTTTTTGTTTTTTGTCTTCACTCTTTTCAGTTCATGGATTCGCACAAGATGCAAACATAACTGGAGAGGTTTTAGGTGAAGACGGTATACCAATTCCTGGTGTGACTATTTTGGTTAAAGGAACTTCTAGTGGTACTACTACAGATTTTGATGGAAACTATCAAATTGTCGCTTCATCAAAAGGCACATTAATATTTAGCTATATTGGCTATGCAACTATTGAAGAACCTATTAACGGAAGAACTAGAATTGACATTAAACTACGCCCTGAACTTCAAAGTTTGGATGAAGTTGTGGTTGTAGGGTATGGCTCTCAAAAGAAAAGTGTAGTTACCGGTGCTATTTCCAGCATAAAAACAAAAGACCTCGAAAATGTTCCAAATGGACGTATCGAACAAGCTTTGCAAGGAAGGGTTTCCGGTTTAACTATTGCAGCAAATGCAGGACAACCAGGTTCGTCCTCTACAATAAGAATTAGAGGTATAACTACTTTTTCTGAAGGAGGAAACGATCCGCTTTGGGTTGTTGATGGCGTTGTAGTTGACAACGGCGGAATTGGATATCTGAACCAATCAGATATAGAGTCTATTGAAGTGCTTAAAGATGCAGCTTCATTGGCAATTTATGGTTCTAGATCTGCTGGAGGAGTTATCTTGGTAACTACTAAAAAAGGGAAATCTGGGAAAATAAGTGTTAATTATACTGGATTTACGGGAGTGTCCGGCCCAGAAAAAACATTAGAATTGTTAAATGCAACACAATACGGTTCATTACAGAATGAACAATCTGTTAATGGTGGAGGAGATATTCTCTATCCTAATCTAACCGAATTGGGTAAAGGCACCGATTGGCAGAAAGCTATTTTCAGCAATAATGCTAGGCGGTATTCACACGAAATAAATTTTAGTGGTGGCAACGATGTTTCATCATTTTATATGTCATTTGGTGTTCAAGACCAACAAGGTATTGTAACTCCTGAAATTTCAAATTTTAATAAAAAGAATATTCGTCTTAACTCTACCCACAAAATTTCCAAATACTTTACTCTTGGAGAAACTATAGGATACTCTCATCAAAAAACACAAGGAATTGGAAACACGAATGCGGAGCAAGGAGGACCTTTAAGTTCTGCTATTCATTTAGATCCCACTACGCCATTAGTAGAAACAGATCCTGATAAATTAAATAATGTCCCTTATGTTGGGAGGACTGATCTTATAAGAGATGAAAATGGGAATCCCTATGGCCTTTCCAGTTTAGTACAAAATAACATGACCAACCCATTGGCTTATGTTAAAACAAGGCTAGGAAACTACAATTGGTCTGATGACTTTGTTGGGAATATGTACTTAGAAATTGCTCCTATAGAAGGATTAAAAATAAGATCCACTTTTGGAGCTAAATTAGCGTATTGGGGTTCTGAAAATTTTACACCAAAATTCTACCTTAATTCCAATACCATTTCTACTGCAAACAGCCTAAATATAAGTACCAATAGGAATTTTGGTTGGAATAATGAAAATATAATTTCTTATACTAGAGAAATTGAGAATCATAATTTTACCGTGTTATTGGGGCAAGGTACTTATGTTGATAATCAGATTACAGGTACAAGTGTTACTTATTCAGGTTTACCTACATCGGATTATAGAGAGGCATCAGTTAATTTTGATATTCTTGAAGAAAATAAAACGGCATCAGCATATTCTAATAAACCTCACCATCTTACTTCTTTATTTGCAAGATTAAATTATGATTATAAAGAGAAATATTTATTAACTGGTGTTGTTCGTCGTGATGGCTCTTCAAAATTTGGACCAAATAACAAATATGGCGTTTTCCCTTCTATTTCGTTAGGATGGGTAGTTACAAAAGAGGGTTTTTGGAAAGAAAACGATGTATTGAACTCATTGAAAATTAGAACAGGTTATGGTGTGACTGGTAATGATAATATAAGAGATGATGGTTACAAGGCACTTATTGACGATGGCAGAAACTATCCTTTTGGGCCAGATGGCAACATTCTGGTTGGGAACAGTCCAGCAGCTCCATCTAATCCAGACTTAAAATGGGAAGAAACCATACAAACCGACATCGGGATTGATGCACGATTGATTAACAATACAGTAAATTTGACCGTGGATGTTTATAAGAAAAAAACTACTGGCATTTTACAAGAAGTGGATATTCCTACTTTTATTGGAGCTTCAGCAAGACCGGTAGGAAATGTTGCCGATATGGAAAACCGTGGAATTGAACTTGAATTAGGTTATAACAAAAAATTTGGAGAGCTTAATTTTAAAATTAGTGCTAACGGTTCTTATATAGAAAATGAGGTTACTTATTTAGGTGATGGTAAAACTTTTATTAATTCGGGACCAGGTTTTCAAACTATTGGAGCTTTAACCAGATCAGAAGTAGGACAATCCAGAAACTCATTTTATGGTTTTAAAACAGCAGGTATTTTTCAAAATCAAGCAGAAATAAATGCTTATACAAATGATACGGGAGGATTAATTCAACCACTTGCCAAACCTGGTGATTTTCGTTGGGTTGATACAAATGGTGATGGAACAATAACTGATGCTGATAAACAATATTTAGGGCTTACGCTTCCAAAATACACTTTTGGGTTTAATTTCAATATCGATTATAAAGGATTTGATTTGGGAATCTTCATGCAAGGAGCTGCTGGCAATAAAATTTTCCAAGGTCTAAGAAGAATCGATATTGGAACTGGAGCTAATTTTCAAACGGCTGCATTAGGTCGTTGGGCAGGTGAAGGAACTTCAAATACGTATCCTCGTCTTACTACCAATGATACCAACTTGAATTTTTCTAGGGTATCCGATTTTTATCTTGAAAAAGGAGATTATTTAAGATTTAAATTACTTACTCTAGGCTATTCTTTACCAACTAAAGCTATTAGTACTATAGGAGCCAGTAAAGTGAGAATTTATGTGCAGGGAGAAAATTTGATAACCTTTACAAAATATTCAGGATATGATCCAGAAATTGGAGGAAGTACAATGGGTATAGATAGAGGATATTATCCTCAGGCACAAACCTTTATGTTAGGTGTTAATTTACAATTTTAATAATAAATAACTATGAAAACAATAAACAGTACAAATTTATTTATTGCGGGAGTAATGATGATTTTGTTGGTTTCCTGTAGTGAAGATTTTTTAGAAGTAAAATCCAAAGGAACAGCTCTCGAAGATAATTATTATAAAAATGAAAGTGAAGCTACTTCTGCTCTTGTCGCCGTATATGATATCATGAATGTAAATTCTAGCTCCTTTGCTAACATAATTACTTTTATGAATGCAGGATCAGATGATAATTTTGGAGGAGGAGGTCCTGGGGAAGGAAGTAACACCATCGCACAATTCTCAAGCTTTAATGTAAATCCTATAAACATGAATGATGCAGGGGCATCTGGTCTTTGGAGCAATCATTTTCAAGGTATATTCAGAGCCAATACGTTATTGCAAAAGTTACCAGAAATTCCTATGGATGCCAATTTGAAAACACGATATGCAGCAGAGTGTAAAGCCATGCGGGCTTACTATCATTTTAATTTGGTAAGAATGTTTGGTAATATTCCTCTTTTAACTACTACAATTACCCCTACAGATGCTCTAACGTATCCTCAATCGCCACCAGAAGAAGTATATGCACAAATTGAGCTAGATTTGATTGATGCCATTGACGGATTGCCATCTACCATTAACATTGATACTGAAGGCGGACGTTGGACAAAAGGTGCTGCCCAAGCAATGCTTGGAAAAGTATATCTCTATCAAAAAAAGAATGCAGAGGCAGCAGCACAATTGGCAATAGTAAACGGCCCGAACTCAGGAATGGTTTTTTCAAGTCCTTATGGGTATAAATTGTTGAATAATTTTAGTGATCTCTGGGTTTTTACAAATAAATTTAATTCAGAATGCATCCTTTCAGATAGTCATAGTAGCGCAGGAAATGCGACTTGGGGAGGTGTTAGCTGGGGAACCGAAGGGAATATTCTAAATGTCATGACAGGTATTAGAGGTTATACGAGAGCAGCTAATTCAACCGCACCAGATTATTATTCTGGTGGTTGGGGATATAATACCGTTACCCAAGATTTATATGATATTTTAAAAGGTGATCCCCGTTTTGACGCCACGATTATTGATGCGAAAGCATTGATGGCCTCTGGTCAAATAGAGGGTTATACGGTTGGTGTTCAAGATACAGGTTACTTTATGGCTAAGTTTGCCCCAAAAAATTCAGATGTTACACCAGTTGCATCAGCTGCACAAGAATTAAATTTTAAGCAAAACACGTATATCATCAGATTAGCAGATACGTATCTCATGGAAGCAGAAGCTTTAGGAGGTTCAGGAGCCAGAGCTCAGGCATTATTGGATGCCGTTAGAGCAAGAGTAGGATTGTCATCTGTTCCCGTATCATTAGATGCTATTGCACTTGAACGTAGAAAAGAATTGGCTTGCGAAGGTCACCGTTTCTTTGATCTTGTAAGAACAGGAAAAGCCGCCACTGTTTTAGCGAGCAGAGGATTTGTTGCTGGTAAAAATGAAATTTTGCCAATACCCTTTAGAGACTTAGAAAATTCGGTGTTGGAACAAAATCCTGGGTATTAATAATTATAATTTAAAATGATGAAAAAAATAAATATAATACTAAGCTTTCTAGTAATACTTACTACTGCAATAAGTTGTAGTATTCCTGATGGAATCAGTCAAGATTTAACATTAAACAAGACAGATAGCCCTACTGATGTGGCTTCTCTTTTTGATATTACCAATGATAATTCTGGAAAAGTTACTATTACGCCTAGTGCATCTGGTGCAGGTACCTATTCAGTTTATTTTGGGGATGACACATCTAATCCGGCATTAGTACAATTTGGGGCTAATGTTAGCCATCTGTATAAAGAAGGAAATTATACGGTAAAAGTGGTTGCAAATGGCCTTAATGGAGTAAATACAGAGAAAACATTTCCTTTATCAGTAATTTTTAGAGCTCCTGAGAATTTGACTGTAACTTTTACTAAAACGGCACATAACTTAAAAGTAAAAGCCAATGCTATATATGCGGCTTCATATTTGGTGTATTTTGGAGACGTAGGACCTGATGAAGTAGGAACTCCTTTAGCTGCAGCTGCCGAAGTTTCTCATACTTACACAGCTGCGGGAACCTATAATGTTAAAGTAGTTGCCTTAAGTGGCGGAATAGCACAAACTGAAAAAACAACAGAAGTTGTTATTACTGACGCATTCGAATTACCAATTACTTTTGATAATCCTAATGTTGCTTATTCTTTTGTAACTTCTGGTTTGTCCTTCCAAAAAGTAGCTAATCCCAATATATCTGGTATTAATACAAGTGATATGGTAGGTAAAATTTTCAAGGTTGTAGGGTCCCCAGCAAATTCTTCCAGCACAAGCACATTAGATTATCCTATAGATTTTTCTACTGGAAATAAAATAAGAGTCTTGGTTTATACTACTTCCTCTTCCAATATTGGCAAGAAATTAAATGTGGAATTGCAATCGGCAGTTGGAGGTACACCTGCTAATGGTGTAGCAATTTTAAAGGTACCATTGACTACGTCAGGCTCCTGGGAAGAGTTGGTATTTGATTTTAGTACTATTCCAGGAATTCCTGCTAATGCAAAATTCAATCAACTTGTTTTTAGATTTAATGATAGTACAACCGGAAGAAGCGAAACTTTCTATATTGATAATATTAGATTAACTAATTAGAGAGTCAGTTAAAATAGAAAGTATTAATTTAATAAAATATATAAATCATGAAAAAAGTGAAAATAAGTTTCAACTTAATGCTTACTATTGTAACAGCATTGGGTTTTTTATCTGCATGCCAACCTGATGACGTAGGTAGTGGCAATGGTATTTTAGGCCCTGAATTGGATGCCTCATTTACAGTGACTGCAGTGGCAAATCAAACAAATACTTTTACCTTAAAAGCAGTCGCTACTAATTATATTGGTTCAAAATGGGATTTTGGTAAAGGCGGAGGAACGACTACAGGTAAATCCGAAGAAACCGTATCGTATCCAGACAAAGGAACCTATACTGTTACACACACAGCGGTTGGAATAGGTGGACAATCTTATTCTTCTTCACAAGATATTATTGTGGATACTTCAGATCCAATTGCAGGGAATATAATACAAGGAGGAAAATTTGAAAGTGCAGACGACTGGAGTAAATGGAATATCTTAAATATTACCCCAGTTTCTGGATCAGCTTTTTGGGCTTTCACTCCAGGTAGTGCAACTGTCAGCTTTCCAGACCCTGGTAATCAAGCCATTTATCAAGCCATAGATGTCGATGCGGATACAAATTATAGTATTGATATGCAGGTATCTTCACCTAATGGAATTAATTTAATGTGGTTTGAAGTGTATTGTTTACCTCAAGTACCAGCACAAGGTAGCGATTACGGGAACGTAGGTGCAGAAGGTGTATGGGGTTTAAATTATTGGGTTGGTTGCGGAAGGACTCCTTTTAACGGATTGCTCAGTGATTTAAGTTGTGTAGGAAAATTTCATGGAATAGTCTCTTTTCCTACAAGTGGAACCGTTTATTTAGTTATTAAAGCTGGTTGTCAAATTAGTGGAAATACTGTAACGATCAAGAATGTTGAAATGAGAAGGATTTCTTAATTAAAGGATTATGATTTTTTTAGCTGGATGAATTAATGGTTGAAAATAAAGGAATTATTTTTATCTTCTTTAATAAGAGTAGCATGCATTTTTAATCACTCATATTTTTGATTTTTAATTGCAAAAAAAATGAAATTATGCTGGAGCTATAAAAAAATTCATTAGTTACACTTTCGAATTAGACTATGTTAAAGTATTCCAAATCAAAAAATAAAATAATATTGAAAAATTCTATGAAAATTATATTCTTAACAAGCCTTTTGATTGTATTTTCGAAATGTTCTAATTCAAACCAAGAAATAATTCCTCCATCAACAAGTAATCCAATTGTAAGTATTTCTAGCTTTCCGGTTACTGAGGGTTATGATGTGATATTTACCATAACTTTGAGTCATCAAAGTGCAGAAGCAACAATAGTTAATGTTAAAACAACAGATGGTTCAGCAAATTTATCAGATTATTCACCAATATCTACTACAATCACAATTGCTGCTGGGAAAACAACAGCGACCGTCAATGTAGTCACTAATAGTGATTCGTTAGCTGAAAGTACTGAAACGTTTACTTTAACTGGAACTGTAACTTCAAACAACACTTCAAATACAACTCCAATAATTTCAACAGGGACGATATTAGATAATGGAATTGTTGCAAGTGACGTTGATTTTTGGCTAACAAAAGGAGACCAATCTGTAAAAATTCAAAAGCAAAATAGTAATCTTAATTTTAATAGTAGCAATAATAGTTATCCAAATATTGAGATAGATGAGTCTCAAAGTTATCAATCAGTTGAAGGGTTTGGTTTTACACTAACTGGTGGAAGTGCGCAAGTTATTAATTCATTAAGTCCCGAGAAAAAACAAGAATTATTGCAAACCCTCTTTGGGTATAACAACAATTCCATTTCCATCAGTTATTTAAGAGTTAGTATAGGGGCATCAGATTTGGACGCAACAACATTTTCTTATGATGATTTAGTGGTAGGTGAAACAGATATTAACTTAACAAAATTTAGTTTAGATCCAGACAAACAGCATTTAATACCTCTTTTAAAAGAAATTTTAAGCATTAATCCAAACATTAAAATATTAGGAAGCCCTTGGTCTCCTCCTGTTTGGATGAAAGATAACAACAGTACCATTGGAGGCAGTTTACAGCCACAATATTACAGTGTGTATGCAAACTATTTTGTAAAATATATTGAAAAAATGAAAGGGGAAGGCATTACTATTGATGCCATAACTCCACAAAACGAACCATTACATCCTGGCAATAACCCAAGCATGTTAATGTTGGCGCCAGATCAAGCAAATTTTATTAAAAACCATCTAGGTCCTGCATTTAAAGCAGCCAATATCAACACTAAAATTATAATTTACGACCACAACTGTGATAAACCAGATTATCCCATTTCAATTTTAAATGATCCTGGTGCAAAAGCTTTTATTACAGGTTCAGCATTTCATTTATATGCAGGGGATATTAGTGCTTTAACAACGGTTCATTCAGCACATCCGGATAAGGATGTTTATTTTACAGAGCAGTACACGTCCAGCAGCGGAACCTTTAGTGGTGATTTAAAATGGCATTTAAAAAATGTTATTATTGGTTCAATGCGTAACTGGAGTAAGATTGCTCTTGAGTGGAACTTGGCAAACAATCCTTCTTTTGAACCTCATACCTCAGGTGGTTGCACAACATGTAAAGGAGCGGTTACTATAAACAGTAGTAATTCATATACACTAAACGTTGGTTATTACATTATTGGTCATGCCTCAAAATTTGTTCCTGCTGGTTCAATAAGAATTACTAGTAATTTAAAAGGGAATTTAAATAATGTTGCTTTTAAAACACCTAATGGAAAAATTGTTTTGATAGTAGAAAATGACGGAAATTCTTCAGAAATATTTAATATAAAACACAAGGGTAAGTGGATAACTGTATCTTTAGATGGAGGTTCTATTGGTACTTTTATTTGGTAAAAAAGCTCAAATTTATATAAACATGAAAAATATAACATTGGTATTACTTTTAATAATAACATTTTTTGGATGTGAACAGAAAAAAAATGTTATTGAAACAGTTAAAACAACAAAGGAACCTTTTAACCTAAAAGAGAAAAAAATAACTGTTTACACAACGGCCCATAATTCTGATTTAAAATTATCTTTAAGCAATGCCCCAGTTGAGTTTAAAGATTTTAAACAGCCTTTGGAAACAGAATCGGCTATTAATGTAAACCCAAGCAAACAATTCCAGACTTTTATGGGTATTGGAGCTGCGTTAACCGATGCATCTGCTGAAACATTTTATAAGTTACCAAAAGAAAAGCAAGACCAATTTATGGAGGCCTATTTTAGTGCTGATAAGGGCATTGGTTATACGTTGGCTAGAACCCACATCCATAGCTGTGATTTTTCAAGTGAAAGTTACACTTATGTTGAAGAAGGTGATGCAGAGCTAAAAACATTTAATATAGAGCACGACAAGACCTATAGAATTCCGTTTACAAAAAAAGCCATCGAAGCAGCCGGAGGAACATTGAACTTATATGCAAGTCCTTGGAGCCCTCCCGCATTCATGAAAACCAATGGTGATATGCTTCATGGGGGTAAACTGTCTCCAGATTTTTATCAACCCTGGGCTAATTACTATGCTAAATTCATAAAAGCATACGAAAAAGAAGGTATCCCTATTTGGGGTCTAACAGTTCAAAATGAACCAATGGCTGTGCAACGTTGGGAATCTTGTATTTACACTGCTGAAGATGAGCGTGATTTTTTAAAAAATTATTTAGGTCCAACTTTGGAAAAAGAAGGTTTGGGAGATAAACACATTATAGTCTGGGATCATAACCGAGATTTATTATTTGAAAGAGCTAACATCATTTTAAATGATCCTGAAGCCGCAAAATATGTATGGGGAACAGGATTTCACTGGTATGAAGATTGGAAAGATGGAACTCCCATGTATGATGCCGTAAAACGGGTTCAAGAAGCCTACCCTGATAAAAATTTAATCTTTACAGAAGGCTGCAATGAAAAATATGATCTTGTCAGAATAGAAAATGAAGACCCTAAATTGGCCGAACGCTACGGAAAATCTATGATTAATGATTTTAACAATGGTGTTGTAGCATGGACTGACTGGAACATTCTCTTAGACGAAACAGGAGGGCCAAACCACGTGGGTAATTTATGCTTTTCTCCAGTTCATGGCAATACACAAACAGGTGAGTTGACTTTTACTAATTCATACTACTACATTGGTCATTTTTCAAAGTTTGTTCGTCCGGGAGCTAAAAGAATCAGTAGTGCATCCAGCACAAACAATTTATTAACTACCGCTTTTGAGAATCAAGATAAAAGTATTGTTATAGTTGTAATGAACATTAGTGACCAAATGATAGATTACAGTTTAACCATACAATCAAAAACAGCTCAATTAAACACATTGCCACATACTATGCAAACTATACTATTAAATTAAGGGCCAAGACCCTAAATTTAAATTGTTATGAAAAATCGAATTTGCGCAAATAATTTTTTTTTCTCAATATTACTGAGTATTTTTTTTAATTTGAATGCAAGCGGACAATTATTAACAGTTAGTGGCAAAAAAATAATTAATAGCTCTAATAATCAAGAGGTTGTTCTCAACGCTATGAATTTTGGCAATTGGATGGTAATGGAAGGATATATGATGAATTCCGTCAATCAAGCACCCGATCAACATACTTGGAAACAGAAACTTACTACTTTAATAGGAAGTACCAATACAGCTACATTTTATAATGCTTGGCTTTCTAATTTTGTAACGTTAGCGGATATACAACAAATCAAGGCTTGGGGATTTAATGCTGTGCGTTTGCCAATTCATTATGAGTATTTCGTCAATGCTGGTTTACCCGATGTATGGAATCCGCAAGGATTTGCAATTTTAAATAATATTATTTCGTGGTGTAGTGCCGAAGGTATTTATGTAATTATTGACTTGCATGCAGCCCCTGGTGGTCAGAGTGCCAATAATATTTGTGATTATGATAGCACAAAACCCTCGCTTTGGGAGAGCACAGCAAATAAGACCAAGACGGTAGAACTTTGGAAAAAATTATCAGAAACCTACAAAAATGAACCTTGGGTTGCGGGCTATGATTTATTAAACGAGCCTGCTTGGAATTTACCAAACGGAACAGATTTAAGAAACATTTATAACGAAATAACATCTGTTATAAGAACCAATGGAGACAATCACATTCTTTTCATAGAAGGGAATTGGTATGCAAATGATTTTACAGGCTTAACCCCAGCTTGGGATGCCAATATAGTTTATTCCTTTCATAAATATTGGACAGCAGCTACAACACAAGATATTAAATGGATAACCGACTTTAGAACCGCACAAAACAGACCAATATGGTGCGGAGAACACGGCGAAAACAGTAATGACCTTTTTACAGAAATGGTCGAAACATTTAATGCTAACAATATTGGATTTTCATGGTGGCCAATGAAGAAATTTATGAGTATAAATGATTTTGCTAATGCACAATGGCCTGCAGGTTATCAAGATCTTCTTAATTATTTTGGAGGAACAAATCCTGGTATTGATCCCGCCACGGCTTTTAATACTGTTATGCAATTAGCTGAAAATATCAAATTGGCAAACTGCACACTACAAACAGAAGTTATACGATCTATTTTTATGCAACCAGATAATAGAAATACAGAGCCCTTCTCAATCAACAATATTCCAGGCAGGCTATACACAGCAAATTATGATCAGGGAATGAATGGATATGCCTATTCTGATAGGGATTGGGAAGATGTACGATATACAACAGGAAATGATACGGGTTGGAATCACGGATGGGGTTATCGAAACAATGGTGTTGATGTTACAGCTACGTCCGATTATTTATCCAATGGTTATACTATAGGTTGGTTTACCATTAGCGAATGGATGAAATATACTGTAAATGTTGCTGTTGCAGGTACTTATTCAATCGAATTTAGGGTTGCTAATGGGAATTCTACAACAGGAACAATACAAATACAAAATGCTATTGGCTCAGAAATATTGGCAACTGTGAATATTCCTCCAACAGGTGGTTGGGAATCTTGGCAAACAATAACAACTACCGGTGCTTTTGCTTCTATAGGGTCACAAGCGATTAGAATAATAAATAAGTCTGGAGAATTCAATGTGAATTCTGTGAATTTTGTTTATTTAAATTCAAATATTCCTCCGGCAGTTCACGTAATTCCTATCGTCAACATCATTTATTTGAAAGGAAACAACGACAATTATGTAACCTATTCGGTTACTAATAATTTGATGTCTAGTACAAGTCCAACTTTAGGAGTGAATGAAAAGTTTACCGTAATTGAAGCGGGTAATGGGCTAATTGCCCTAAAAGGAAGTAATGGATTGTATGTAAGTTTAAACCCTACAATTAATAAATTGTATTGTAGCTCGAGTGTAATTGGAAATTATCAAAAATTTAAGCTGACTGATTTGAGTGGAGCATATAATATAAAAGGGTATAACAATTTATATGTTTCATCAGAAAACGGTTCAACAACGGGACTTACTTGTAACAGAACAATACCTCAAGGATGGGAATACTTCAATTGGGATATAACTGGTACAATTGAAATTTTAAGTATTAAACCATATAATACCGAAAATAGGTTTAAGATATTTCCTAACCCAGCTCAAAATTCAATAACAATAAGTTCGTCAACATATGATAATGTGCTAATTACAATTTATGATTTAAATGGAAGAGAAATAATCAAAACTTCTGTAAGTGGTATCCAATATAAAATTGACGTTAATAAAATTCCAACAGGTACCTATCTAATGAAAATTATTGGTTCAGATAAAACAGAGATCGTTAAATTTATAAAAGGGCAATAAATAAACATCAATGAACCTGAAATATGGAAAACTGAAGAATTAGGAGAATTTGATGATATAAGAAGTGGATTATATACTTCAGACAAAAAACGGACAAGTCAAAGGATTTGAGATTGCTGGAACTGATCAAGTTTTTCATCAAGCTTACGCATATATTGAAAACAATAGTGTATTGGTTTTTAACGACGAGGTAAAAAACCCTATTGCTGTACGTTATCGTTGGATAGGTGATGCATCTCAAAGTAATTTATATAACAAAGAAGGTTTTCACACAGCACCTTTTAGAACTGACGATTGTAAGACGATAACAAAAGAAGTAAAATATAAATTATAACTCAAATTACTTAACATATTCTAAAAATTTCTCTAAAATAGGATTGGTATTATCTTTATTCCAAACTACAGATAATACGGTTCTTTGTGGTATTTTATCTAAATCTATAAATTTTAAATGACTGTTGTCACTCAACTTTAATGAATTAGGTACAATAGAAATTCCAAAATTATGCTCTACCAATTTATAAATTGAGCTTGCATGTATGGTATTGTGAGATATTATTGGTGCAAATCCACTATCATCAAAAATCTGCATCACTTTTTCATGATATGTAGCACTGTATTCAGGATCAAACAATATAAATGATTCATGCTTTAATTGATTCATGTTTTTAAAATTACTACTACTTAAAGGATGATTTTTTGGTAAAACCAAGCAAAATGATTCTGTTAATAAGGGTACAATTTCAACATGTCTTGGAACCCTTTCCATTCTAACAAAACCTATATCAATTTCTTGCGATAACAAACTTTCAATTTGCTTGTTATTATCCATTTCTTTTAATGTAAATACAATGTTTGTATGAGCTTTTCTAAACTTTAACAACAAATCTGGAATCACTTTTTGAATAGCCGACCCAACATAACCAAGTTTTAAATCTCCACCCAAACCATCATTTAGTAATTTAGCATGATTAAAAACATGATCTAAATTTTTTAAATTTCTTGTTAATTCATCCTTAAGGTAAGTACCAACTTTAGTTAATTCTACTTTTCTGTTATGACGCTCAAATAACACAATACCTAAATCATCTTCCATCTGCTTAATTTGCCTACTTAACCCCGGTTGTGAAATGTATAAACGCTCTGCCGCTTTTCTAAAATATAACTCTTCAGCAACTGCCAAAAAATATTTTAAATGACGTAATTCTAATTGATTACTTTTAGGTATCATTACTTATAATAGTTAATATTATTAAGCATCAAAAATAAACATAACTTTGTATTTATCAATTAATAACACAATTTTTTCAACTATGTTTAGATACGGTATAGACAAACTAACAGTTAACAAAGCCATAAATATTTCAAAAGGAAACTTAAAAGCTATTCTAGTCCATGAAGCTATAGCTAAAGTGAATGAAAGCAGAAAGCGAGTTGAAAAAATGGCGCAATCTAACAAAGCTGTTTATGGAATAAATACTGGCTTTGGCCCTTTATGTGATGTGCAAATTACACCTGCAGAAACTAGTAAACTTCAAGAAAACCTTTTAATTACGCATGCTGTTGGCGTTGGAAATCCTATAGATAAACAACTTTCAAAAATCATGATGATTTGTAAAGTACATGCTTTATGTCAGGGTTTTTCAGGAATTAGATTAGAAGTTATCGAACGCATTATTTTTTTTATTGAAAACAACTTGATACCAGTTGTACCAGAGCAAGGATCTGTTGGAGCTTCCGGGGATTTGGCACCATTATCACATTTATTTTTACCGCTAATTGGTGAAGGTGAGTTTTGGGTTGAAGATAGAATTGTATCTGCTGATAAGATTCTTGAAGAAAATAAGCTAAAACCCATTGTATTACAAGCAAAAGAAGGTTTAGCTTTAATTAATGGGACCCAATTTATTTTAGCACATACCATAGTTGGCCTAAACAAAATGAGCTACCTACTTGATTTAGCAGATTTAGCTGGTGCTATGAGTATTGAAGGTTACAAAGGAAGTGCTTCCCCTTTTAAAGAAGCGTTGCACACTATCAGACCATTTAAAGGAAACTTAAAAGTAGCTAAACGCATGAGAATGTTTTTTAAAGATTCTGAAAACATTATGTCCCATGAAAATTGCGAACGGGTTCAGGATCCTTATTCCATGAGATGCATCCCTCAAGTTCATGGCGCTTCAAGAAATGCTTTTTATCATTTAAATGATTTAGCTAAAATTGAAATGAATTCTGTTACAGACAATCCAATTGTTTTAAGCGAAACAGTAGCAGTTTCAGGCGGAAATTTTCACGGTCAGCCATTAGCCATGGCACTGGATTATGCATCTATTGCTGCGTCAGAATTAGGAAATATAGCTGACAGAAGATGTTATTTATTAATTGAAGGCAAATACGGACTGCCTCGTTTACTAACAACCGGAGGCGGATTAAACTCTGGTTTTATGATTCCGCAATACACAACAGCTGCATTGGTTACAGAGAACAAATCGTTATGTTTCCCTCCTTCTGCAGATAGCATTCCAACATCATTGGGGCAAGAAGACCATGTATCCATGGGAAGTATTTCGGGAAGAAAATTTAATCAAATATTAGGCAATCTAGAGAAAATACTTGCTATTGAACTTATGTATGCAGCACAAGCTTTAGAGTTTAGAAGACCTAATACATTTTCAGAGATTATAGAAGAAAATTTTAAGATCATAAGAAATCAAGTTAAAAAACTTGAAGAGGACAGAATTTTAAAAAATGATATTAATGCCATGATAAACCTAGTTATTAATCAATCATTCACAGTTAGATAAATCTAAAAAAATGACATTTAAAGAATACATATTACAAGGAATTCCAACTGATTTACCACCAAAAAGAAATTATCCTTCTGGAATAAACAGAGCTCCAAAACGCAAAGACATTTTATCTAAAGATGAAAAACAATTGGCTATTCGAAATGCTCTACGCTATTTTCCTGAAAAATGGCATCAAGAATTGTCTACAGAATTTGCCGAGGAATTAATTTCTTACGGACGTATTTATATGTATCGATTTAAACCACAGTATGATATGTATGCGCGTTCAATTTCAAAATATCCAGCTAAATCACAACAGGCTGCAGCCATCATGTTAATGATTCAAAATAATCTAAATCCTGCTGTAGCGCAACATCCCGAAGAATTAATTACCTATGGTGGAAATGGTGCCGTGTTTCAAAATTGGGCTCAATATTTAATAACAATGCAATATTTGGCGAACATGACAGATGAACAAACGCTTCATATGTACTCTGGCCATCCAATGGGATTATTTCCATCTTCAAAACAAGCCCCAAGAGTTGTGGTTACCAATGGCATGATGATTCCTAATTATTCACAGCCTAATGATTGGGAGAAATTTAATGCATTAGGTGTTACCCAATATGGTCAGATGACTGCAGGTTCTTTTATGTATATTGGACCGCAAGGTATTGTACACGGAACCACTATTACTATAATGAATGCTTTTAGAAATATATTACCTAAAGGAGATACAACAAAAGGTAAAATATTTTTAACTGCAGGATTGGGTGGCATGAGCGGAGCACAACCTAAAGCTGGAAATATTGCCGGATGCATTACTGTTTGTGCAGAGGTAAATCCTAAAGCTGCCACCAAAAGACATGAACAAGGTTGGGTTGATGAGCTTATTGATAATATGCAACAGTTAATTGAACGAGTTAAAAGGGCTCAAAAGAACAATGAAACTGTATCTATCGCCTACATTGGCAATGTAGTTGATGTGTGGGAACAATTTTATAAAGAAGATGTTTTTATTCATGTTGGATCAGACCAAACTTCTCTTCATATTCCATGGACAGGTGGTTATTATCCTGTTGATATTAGTTATGATGAAGCAAATAAATTGATTAGTGAAAACCCAGAACTATTCAAAGAAAAAGTACAGGAAACACTTCGTCGTCATGCTGAAGCAATAAACAAACATACAGAACGCGGGACTTACTTTTTTGACTACGGAAATGCTTTCTTGCTTGAAGCTTCTCGCGCTGGAGCTGATGTTATGAGTGATAATAACATTGATTTTAAGTATCCTTCTTATGTTCAAGATATTTTAGGACCTATGTGTTTTGATTATGGATTTGGACCATTTCGTTGGGTCTGCACTTCAGGAAAACCACAAGATTTAGATAAAACTGACGAAATAGCAATGTTTGTTTTACAGGAGATTTTTGAAACGGCTCCAGATGAAATTAAACAACAACTTCAAGATAATATCACTTGGATTAAAGAAGCCAAAAACAACAAAATGGTAGTTGGTTCGCAGGCAAGAATTTTATATGCTGACGCTGAAGGACGTTCAAAAATTGCAAGTGCATTTAATAAAGCCATTTCAAATGGTGAAATTGGACCCGTTGTTTTAGGTAGAGACCATCATGATGTTAGCGGAACCGACTCACCTTACAGAGAAACCTCAAACATATATGATGGCAGCAAATTTACAGCCGACATGGCAATCCATAATGTTATTGGGGATAGTTTTAGGGGTGCTACTTGGGTTTCCATTCATAATGGTGGTGGAGTTGGCTGGGGAGAAGTTATTAATGGAGGTTTCGGCATGTTATTGGATGGCACAGAAGAAGCTGAAAAAAATCTAAAAAGCATGCTCTTTTATGATGTCAATAACGGAATAACAAGGCGCAGTTGGGCGAGAAACAAAGAGGCTATTTTTGCAATAAAAAGAGAAATGGAACGCTCACCTAATCTTAAGGTTACATTGCCAAATTTAGTGTCGGATGATTTATTAAAAGACCTTTTTAAATAAATACTTTTTTATAAATATTAAAGGAATTTGATAATAATAAACAAAAAACTACTTTTTACAAAAGTGTAAAAATAATTACTTGGTCATAACTTACTAGGAAATTCTTATGAATTTTCCATTGGCACATTTTCTTTTACTAATTTAGTTCTTACCAACACAACTAATCTTATACAAACCGTTGGAAACAAGCTAAAAATGAACACAAATTCAAACTTATTAAATTGAAATATATAACCAGAACTGTTTGGATCTTGTCGTTGGTAAGTTTGTTTACAGACACGGCCAGCGAAATGCTGTATCCTATTATGCCGATTTATTTAAAATCAATTGGCTTTTCTATTGTACTTATTGGAATACTTGAAGGCGTTGCAGAAGCGACAGCGGGTTTAAGCAAAGGTTATTTCGGCAAACTTTCAGACACTTCGGGCAAAAGAGTTCCATTTGTTCAAATTGGCTATGCTTTTAGTGCTATTTCAAAACCAATGATGGCAATTTTTGTCTATCCCCTTTGGATTTTCTTTGCTCGAACCATTGACCGTTTCGGAAAAGGAATTAGAACAGGGGCAAGAGATGCTATACTTTCAGATGAAGCAACCGCGAAAACTAAAGGTAAAGTTTTTGGATTTCATCGCTCAATGGACACTTTGGGTGCTGTACTTGGTCCATCTTTAGCTTTGGTTTATTTGTACTATTTCCCAGAGAATTACATAACGCTTTTTTTTATCGCCTTTATCCCTGGCCTTTTTGCAGTTTTGGTTTCGTTTTTACTTAAAGGCAAAAAAGCAGATAAAACTAATCTAAAAGTTGTTGCACCTTTTTTTTCGTTTCTAAATTATTGGAAAGTAAGCCCAATAGAATACAAAAGATTAGTCATTGGACTTCTTGCTTTTACGCTTTTCAATAGCTCTGATGTTTTTTTGCTTTTAAAAGCAAAACAATCAGGACTTGATGACACTATGGTAATTGGAGTTTATATTTTTTACAATCTTATTTATGCTTTATTTGCTTTCCCTATTGGCATCATTGCAGACAAAGTGGGACTGAAAAAGATATTTATAATTGGACTTTTATTATTTTCAGTCGTATATTTTGGTATGTCGGCAAACAAAAATCTTTATCTGTTTTTTGGACTATTTTTTCTTTATGGAATTTATGCCTCTGCAACAGAAGGTATTTCAAAAGCGTGGATTTCGAATATCACAGACAAAAAAGATACTGCAACAGCCATAGGAACATTTTCAGGATTTCAAAGCATCTGCACAATGCTAGCAAGTTCATTAGCTGGACTTATCTGGTTTCAGTTTGGTGCAACAATTACTTTTTTAATAACTGCAATCGCTACAATAATTATTGTTGTATACATCTTAACCATTCCTAAACCTGAAATTGCGAGAAATGAATGAGATAAATATTAGACAAGAAAACCAACTGATTTTAAAGTAATTTTCAACTTAATAGAAAAAGCTTTTAAATCGGAAAAATTTAACTACCATCCAGAACAATTTCTTGGGAGCGTTTAAGAACATCAAAATCCTACATTCCATAATTATCAATACAATGGAATGGATGTTTATTAATCAAACAAGCACACAGGGCAGCAAAAGAACTAAAATACAAATCAATAGTACTGCTAAGTAATCGATCTTAATCTTCTCTAGGCAAAAGCGAATCCATTTCTGAAATTTGATAAACCAGTGCAGCAATAACAGTTGCATTAATCATCATATCACGTTCCGGAACATATTCTAAAACGTCTAAATTGGTGTGATGAGTTACTGTTGAATAGTTTAACTCATCTTGAATGATTTGAAATCCAGGTATCTTGTAATAGTCAAAAACCACATGATCGGTACCGCCAGTGTTTTCAATGGTTAAAGCATTCACATCTAAATATGAATATGGTTTCAGCATATCTTCAAAAATGGGTCTTACCGCTTCATTTCCCTGTAAAAAGATGCCTCGCATTTGACCAGCACCATTATCCATATTTATGTAGGCCGAAATTTTTTCTAATTCTGTTTTTCGAGTTGTTTTAGTTACTTTTCCATAGTGATTTTCTGCATAGGCCATAGAACCTAAATACCCTTGTTCCTCTCCTCCCCAAAGGGCTATTCTAATAGTTCGTTTTGGTTTTAACCCAGAGGCTTTAATAATTCGCATCACTTCCATCATTACGGCAGAACCTGAGCCATTATCTGTTGTGCCAGATGCTGAATGCCAAGAATCAAAATGAGCACCAACCATAACAACTTCATCTTTTAATTTTGGGTCTGAACCTATAATTTCTCCGATAATATTTACATTGTTTTCAGGTTTTAAATAGAGTTCTGAATCTAAATGGAATTTAATTTTTGGATTGATTCCTTTGACTATTAAGCGTTGTAGTTTTCCGAAATTTTCTGGTGAAATCGCAAAATAGGGAATTGGCTTTGCATCCGTTTTTTTATAATTATAGGTGCCACCTGGATGAATAATACCTGGGAATAAAGGCCTTGTTGCCATAACATTCATAGCGCCTTCTGCTTTTAGGAATGCAAAAAAAGCATCATCCTTTTTTTTATAGATTTCAAACTCCTTGTCATCTTCAACTAAATCAACATTTGAAGCAGAAGGATCTAACGAATTATTTGGCGCAGTAATAATTGATTTTTTAGCTTCCTCAATTTGTTCTTCCGTAAACCGTGTTGAAAGCGCATCAAATAACATATTTTGCTTTGGTACCGATCCTATCAATATTGTCTTCCCTTGCAATTTTCCACTCCATTTTTCTTTTACTTTATCTAAATCAGAATGACTTTCAATCCAAATTAAATCTCCTATTTGAACGCCATTAGAGCCTTCTGTCCACGCATAAGGATAGGCTTGTATTTTCATATAAGAGGGTGCTGTCATTTCTACATTAAATGATTTTACTTCCCAACCCATACAATCATCACAATAATTTTCGAAATATACTTTATCAACTCCCCAATTTTCTAAGGTTTTCTTTGCCCATTCTGCTGCAGTAAAATATTGATTGGTTCCTGTTAACCGAGGACCATAAACATCTGACAAGTCTGAAATGAGACTCATGACTTGCGATTTCTGAAAGCCTTCTGTATTAATTTTAGAAAGGACTTGAGATTTTGTTTGGCTGATTGCAGAAAATCCTACAAAAAGAAATATAGCGATAAAAATTTTAGAAAAGATTTTCATAATGTGATTCATTATTTATTTGGTTGGTTGGAATGTGATGAAGTTAATAAAGAATTATTAAAACACAACCCATATATGAAAATTTGTTATTTTTAGCTAAACAAATGTTAGTTGTTTGTTTGTCAGTTTTCGATTTTCTTTCGAAAAAATTCTCTCAATCAAACTAGCAACTCACCAATACACAAAGGAGTTGTGCTTCATTATGCCTTCCAAATAAACCATGAGAATGAATAAACAAACCAAGCTAATAATTTTTATTTTCTGTATTTTAAAATTGACACTTCATCTAATTGCGGACAGTCATTCCGGATTTCAAGGAGATGAATTATTGCACATTGAGACTGGTAAACATTTGGCTTTCGGATATATGGAGTTTCCACCACTAATTGGGTTTTTGGCTTTTATTCAAAATCTTTTTGGTAATAACTCTGTTTTTATTCAACATCTTTTTCCTCACATTGCATCCTTACTTATACTTATTTATATTGCTAAAACCACTATTGAATTAGGTGGAAAAAATAAAGCTGTTTTTTTTGTTTTGTTAGCCATCCTTATTGCACCTGGTTTTGGACGCTCTCAACAACTTTTTCAACCTGTAGTTTTTAGTCAACTATTTTGGGTTTTGTCATTTTATCAATTAACCCGTTTTGTGAAATATCTTGATAAAAAATCGTTATGGTATCTCACATTATTTTGCACTTTAGGTTTCTTAGCAAAGTATGACAGTGTCTTTTTCCTTTTTGGATTATCTGCACTGTTGTTTTTCAAAAAAACAAGAACAGCGTTGATCGCGCATAAATTTTGGTTCAATATAATTGTATTTTTTCTGTGTATTTCACCAAATATTATTTGGCAATTCTGTAATGATTTTCCTTTACTCCAAATGACAAACAGGCTTTATGAAACACAATTGGAAAAAATAAGTCGACTTGATATTTTGGTAAATTTAGTTATGGCTATTAACCCGGTAGTATCATTATTAATAGTATTTCCTGCGCTGATTTACATAATAAGACGAAAAGACAACCATATAGTTCGCATATTATCAGTTGTAATTGGTTTATCATTTATTTTGCTTTTATTCAAAAATGGCAAGTCGTATTATTTTTTTCCCATCATATTAACGATACTTCCTTTTGGAGCCATGTTTTGGGAACAAATTGTAATTGTTAAAAGAAAATGGATGATGTATCCTATCACTGTTTTACTGATTTTAGGTACTGCCTTAATTCCCTTTGGTATGCCAGTTTATAGTTTTAATCGTTATCTTGAAAAAGGATATCCATATGAAAAAAAGGATATTAAAGGCGGCAAATATGGTGTAAAATTTGATGAGTATTATACCAAGGAAAAATGGAAAATAACAATGCAAAATTTAAAATCTGTTTTTGACAGTTTACCTGAGAATGAAAAACAGACTTGCATAATTTGGGGCAAACATTATGGGCAAGCAGGTGCGGTAAATCTTTTTGGAAATGAATATAATTTACCAAAAGCATTTTCATTTCACGGAAGTTTTTATAGTTGGACACCTAAAAACAAAATACCGAATACTGTTATTGCCTTGAGTTATCGTGTAGGAGATTTTTTTAAATCTTACTTTGACGAAGTAACATTGGTCAAAACTATTTACAACCCTTATGCTGACAATGAAGAAGAGCTTTATCAGAAAATTTATATTTGCAGAAGGCCCAAACAGGATTTTGGGAAAATGAAAGAATTATTTATGAAAAGAATCTTTGAATAAAAAAATTAAGCACACGATTCATTTATGCTTTTAATCAAATATTTTCTTATTCGTAAATATTCAAGATTTCATTAACAATCCTTTCCGCTGCTTTCCCGTCCCACAAATCAGGAATCCCTCCTTTTTTCCAATTTCCTTCAAATAATTTATGCAAAGTAGATTTTATAGCATTAGGATTAGTTCCTATTAACTCATTTGTACCAATGGTAATTGTTTCTGGCCTTTCAGTATTATCACGTAATGTTAAACATGGAATTCCCATCATAGTAGTTTCCTCTGTAATTCCTCCAGAATCTGTAATTACCGCTTTGCAGTTTTTTACTAAATAATTAAACTCCAGATAACCCAATGGCTCAACCATTTTTAGATTGTTGGCACTAATATTAAGGCTTGAAAATATTTTAGCAGTGCGAGGATGTATGGGAAAAACAATAGGCAAACCGTTCACATTTTTAACTATTTCGTCCATCATTGTCTTCAATTTTTCTGTTTCATCAACATTGGCAGGTCGATGCATTGTTAAAACAAAATATCCTTCTTTAATTAAATTTAAATCATCAAAAAGAACAGGTTTTTTAAATCTTGGTAAATTGGTCAATAATGTATCAATCATTACATTTCCAACAAAAAATATTTTTGATTTATCAACACCAGCATTTAATAAATTTTGGCCTGCTAATTGTGTTGTTGTAAAAAAATAATCGGTAATGCTATCAGTAACCATTCTATTAATCTCTTCGGGCATTGTTAAATCAAAAGAACGAATACCTGCCTCAATGTGAGCCACTTTGATGTTAAGCTTTTTGGCTACAATTGCACAAGCCATTGTTGAAGTTACATCACCAACAACCAGCACTAAATCAGTTGGATTTGCTAATAATTCTTTTTCAAATGCAATTAAAATTGCTGCTGTTTGTTCTGCATGAGTTCCACCAC
This sequence comes from Gaetbulibacter sp. M235, assembly GCF_043876835.1. NCBI lineage: Bacteria > Pseudomonadati > Bacteroidota > Flavobacteriia > Flavobacteriales > Flavobacteriaceae > Gaetbulibacter > Gaetbulibacter sp. M235. The sequence goes on along the minus strand of NZ_JBAWJZ010000010.1, from coordinate 32,782 downwards.
CGCACTCTAAATTTACATTTGGAAAAGGAATGTTAAGCTCATCAAAAAATGTAGCACTCATTTTCTCATCATAATGCTGACCTGTATGAACCAAACGAAAAGAAATATTTTTCCCAAGTAGCGCTTCCTTTTTAATAACATGTATTATTGGAGCAATCTTCATAAAGTTAGGACGAGCTCCTGCGATAATGGTTATTCTCATTATTTTCTTCTGTTTAATTTAATTACGATTGGTTTAAAAACTGTTGATAAAACAATATATCACAAATTTAAATTAAAATCATTATACGAAGGGAATGAAGAAATATAATAAAAAAATGGGTTAACCGATACAGTTTTAAAAATGAAAGCTCAAACAAGGAAGCAACAGCAATTTAAAAAAGAAAGGTTTATACTATTTGATAGCTCTATTTCAATTTGCATGCTACAAAACTCTTAGTAAAAGTGTTCTTAGCATTACCATAACTGCTACCTTAAAAGTAGGCTCTTTAAAATTGTAGAAGCCAACTAATTATTAATGATTAATTACCAATAAATCAAAAAACTGCTTAAATTGCTTTAATTATCATAAAGGTATATGATAATTATAAAAGCAAATGATTATTTTAGTATAAACCTCATGAAACAAGCTATTCACATAGCGCATAATTTAATTTTCTTGTTTTTTGCAATTTGTAATTTGTACGGACAAGAAATTCCTCCTATAGAAAAATTTTCTCCTGAAGATTATGGCGGAGAAAACCAAAATTGGAGGATATCTCAAACCCAAAATAAATTTATTTATGTTGGTAATAATAAAGGGCTTTTAGAATTTAATGGAGCAAAATGGAAAACTTATCAGTCCCCAAACAATACTATAATTAGATCTGTAACTGCTGTAGGTGATAGAATTTATACAGGATGCAATATGGAATTTGGGTATTGGCAAAAAGACAAATTCGGAGAATTATTTTATACGTCTTTAATTCCAAAGTTAAATGAAAAAATGATTGAGGATGAAGATATATGGAACATTATCTCATATAACGAATGGATTCTTTTTCAATCATACAATAGTATCTATTTTTATAATACCAAGAGTGATAATTTTAATGTTATTAACTCAACCAATTTTATAACAAGAACCTTTAACATTAATAATACTATTTATTATAGTGTTATTGGTGAAGGAATCTATAAAATTGAAGAAGGAAAACCAAAAATAGTAATACATGATCCTGTTCTTGATGAAGGTATTATTGTCAATCTTTTTCCATTTGAAGATGGATTACTTATACAGACTAGAAAAAATGGTTTTTATGTTTTTAAAAACAATGTGCTTTCTATTTGGGACATTCCAGCCGCTAACATTTTAAAGAAAACAAATGTCTATCAAAGTATTCAATTAAATGACAGCAGTTTCGTTATAGGAACTATTTCAGACGGGCTCATTTATTTGAGCAGTAATGGGACTCTCATTTATCAAATAAATCAAATAAATGGATTAAGTAACAATACTGTACTATCATTGTTTGAAGATGTTGATGAAAATATTTGGATTGGTTTAGATAATGGAATTAATTGTATGAATCTAAAGTCCCCTATTAGAATTTTTACAGATAATGAAGGAAGTCTTGGAACTGTTTATGCAATATCAATTTTTGCTAATAATTTATATTTAGGAACTAATCAAGGTCTCTTTTTTAAAGAAATGGGAAGTGACAAACCATTCCATTTTATTGATGGTACAGCTGGTCAAGTTTGGAGTTTGTTTATTTACAATAACGAGTTGTTTTGTGGACATCATTATGGAACTTTTATTATCAATAAAGACAAAGCGACATTAGTAGCAGACAAACTAGGCACATGGAATTTTAGACAAATCCCAAATAAAGAAAACGAATTATTACAAGGCAATTATGGTGGTTTATATATTTTATCCAAAAATAATGGAACATGGGGTATAAAAAATAGAATAAATGGATTTGATAATTCGGTGAGGCACTTTGAAATACTGAACAAAAATGAAATATGGATCAGTCACGGTTATAAAGGTGTTTTTAGGTTAAAAATTAATGATAATTTCGATTCCGTTACTGATATCTTCAGAGATCCAACGCTTCCTATTGAAAAATATTCAAGTTTAATAAAATTTAAAAATCATCTTTTATATGCTTTTGAAAAAGGCGTCTTTAATTATGATTATCAGGAAAATGAGTTTAAAAAAGACACCATACTAAGTCCTATAGTAACAGACGCAACCTATATGTCTGGAAAATTAGTAGTTGATGAAACTCAAAAACTGTGGGCTTTTTCAAAAGAAAACATAAGTTACGTAACTGTTGATAATTTGACAAATCAATTCAAAATCAATAAAATATCGATTCCTGACAAGCTAAGAAAAGCAATGATTGGGTATGAAAACATAACACATCTTAAAAATAATACGTTTTTATTAGGAACCGCAAACGGTTATATTACTCTTGATCTCTCAAGCATTGATCAAAATAAGGGTTATGACATTTTTCTCAATACTATTGAAATAAAAAACCCTGAAAAAGCAAACATTAGTGTAGACTTTCATAAATCAGGTGAATTTAAGGGCGAATTTAAATATATCAATAATTCAGTTGTTTTTAATTATAGTGTTCCAGACTATAATAAGTATCAAACAATAAAATATCAGTATAAACTATTAGGACGCTATAACCAATGGAGCGAGTGGACACCAAAACCAGAACTTGTATTTGACAACCTCCCCTTTGGCGATTATACTTTTAAAATACGTGCCAAAATTGGAAATAAATTATCCAATAATGTCATAAGTTATGATTTTGAAATTTTGAAACCTTGGTATTTATCTTACTCTGCCATTATACTATACTTATTTATTTTATTGGGTATTACATTATTTACCCATAAAACCTATAAAAAATATTATAAAAAACAACTTGAACACAAACAATTGGAAAGCGAGCAATTAATTATTAGCATTAAAAATGAAAAGTTGAATCAAGCAATTGAAAATAAAAATAGGGAATTAGCTATTTCAACCATGAGTATTATTAAGAAAAATGAATTATTAGCTAGTATAAAAAAAGAGTTAAAAAATAATCCTCAAAAACAAGACAATGCATCAGTAATAAAATTAGTAGATGATAATTTGAATACATTAAAAGACTGGAGCTTTTTTGAAGAAGCCTTTAATAATGTTGACAAAGATTTTTTGAATAAAGTCAAAAAAGTGTACCCAGATTTAACCCCAAACGATTTACGCTTCTGTGCCTACTTACGTTTAAACTTATCATCAAAAGAAATTGCTTCCTTGCTTAATATTTCAGTTAGAAGTGTTGAAACTAAACGATATCGAATGCGAAAAAGAATGAATTTAGAGCATAAAGAAAGCCTTGTTAATCACATCTTAGATATTTAACACCACAACAAACCTAAATTTTACTACGTCATTACCACGACAACGTGGTTCAAATGCAAAAAGTTAAATTTTTTAACATATTTTTTTTCTACCCTTCCGAGGCTATATTACTATACAAATTAGGATATGCATAGCTTTAAAATTATAATGTTCGTTTTTTGTAGTAGTGTTTTTTATGAATCCGACATTTTTTCCATGTAATTTTAACAAAAGCTTAATTACATAGAACTAAAAATAAATGTATTTAAGTTTAAACAATGTCAAACTAAACTTAATTAATTATGAAATTAAAACTATCTTCTAAAAGGGTAAAGATGCTTTTTTCGCTTTTTTTATTCTTTTGTGTTTTTGTCACTACGGCACAGACTTTTGAAATTAAAGGAAATGTGACCGATGAAAGTGGCATACCTTTACCTGGTGTTTCTGTAGTTGTAAAAAATACAACAAAAGGAACATCAACAGATTTTGATGGTAAATTTATACTGTCTAATATTCAAAAAGGAGAAACGCTAGTTCTCTCTTTTATTGGATACACAACAAATGAAATTACAATTAATAACTCGGATTATTTAAACATTTCTCTTGCTGAAGAAACTCAAGCGTTAAATGAAGTGGTTGTTACAGCCTTAGGTATTAAAAGAGAAGAAAGAGCCCTTGGTTATGCCGTTCAAAAAGTGTCTGGAGAAAACCTACAAAAAATCTCTGTTGTCAACGTTGCAACATCGCTTACAGGAAAAGTATCAGGGCTTTTGGTAAAAAACTCATCTGATTTTGGTGTAGCTCCATCACTTACTATTCGGGGCGAAGAACCTTTATTAGTAATAGATGGGGTTCCGTATAACAACAAGTCTCTTGGTGATATCTCATCAGAAGACATTGAATCCTTAAGTGTTCTAAAAGGAGCAACAGCTTCAGCCCTTTATGGTTTCCGTGGTGCAAATGGTGCCATTTTGGTTACAACCAAAAATGGTAGTACTAATGAGGGTCTTGGAATTTCAACAAGTTTTGCTACTAACACCATGTTTACTGCTGGATTTTTAGCTATTCCAGAGCGTCAGGGTATTTATGGTCGTGGTACAGGTGGTACTTATAATATAAACTCAGATAGTTCATGGGGACCTGTTATGGATGGTACAATCCGCACCCAATGGGATCCATTTTTGAAAGATTACAGAGATTATGAGTATCTACCTGTTGGTAAAAACAATTTTGCCAACTTTTTAGAACAAGGATACATAACTAACAACAACATTAATGTTGGATACAAAGGCGATGTACTGGCTCTTAGAAGTTCTATTAACTGGATAGAAAATAAAGGTCAATACCCAAATTCATCATTAGACAAATATACTTATACTTTTGGCGGAGATGTTAATTTAGATAAATTTAAAATGAGCTCTAATTTCTCATACGCTAATCAACACACTCCTAATTTAGGATCAAATAGTTATACTGCTTATGATGCTATGTATTCTTTGCTTATTTGGTCTGCAGCAGATTTTAATGTTTTAGATTACAAAGATAATTATTGGCTTGTTCCAGATCAAGTTCAAAATTTTACATATAAAGGAGGATCAAACAACCCATATTTTGACCGTTACGAAAGAACAAATGAAACTTCTCGCGATATTTTTAATGTCGATTTATCTTTAAGTTATCAACTTACTGACTGGTTGAAAGCTAGTGTTCGTGCTGGATATGATTCTTATACAGATAAAGGAGAACTACGAATTGCTGTAGGTTCTTATCAGTCATCAGGTAATACAGGTATCCCTGGTAATCCTTACACTTGGATAGGTGGAGGTAAAACAGGAGCATATGGTATAGGTTTAAGTTCCGGCCATAGTATTAATGCTGACTTACTTTTAACAGGTGATAGAACTATTATTGATAAAGTTAAAATAGATTATCTTGTAGGTGGGTCAATATATAATAAAGAAGATAGTAACTTTTTAGCTAATACAAATAATGGTCTTACTGTTCCTGGATTTTTCTCATTGGCAGCATCAAAAGATCCTGCATCTGTTAAAACAAGCGTTATCGGTCAACAAGTAAATTCTATATTTGGTCGTTTAGCTTTCTCTTATGACAATTTTCTTTTTTTAGAAGCTACAGGACGTAATGACTGGGCTTCATCGTTACAAATAAAAAATAAAAATAATAAAGTTGATTATTTTTATCCCTCTTTAGCTGTCAGTTTTGTGGTTTCTGAACTTTTGCCAGAATCAACAAAAAGTTGGTTAGATTTATTGAAATTTAGAAATTCATGGACAGTATCAAAAAAACCAGCAAGTCCATATACTGTTAATAGTTCTTTTAGTACTAGTAATGCCATTTGGGGTCCAAGTTTTAATGCAGGATATTCTCCTACTGCTCTATATGATGCAGAAAATATCCTTCCTGAAAAATCTACAACTATAGAATATGGTTTACAAGCTATGTTATTTAAAAATCGCATTGGTTTTGATGTATCCTACTATCAAAAAGAAACTGTAGATTTTGTAAAGTATGCACCTGTATCACAAGCTTCCGGATATAATAGTACTCTTATAAATATTGGAGAAGGGATAGAGCGCCGAGGATGGGAAATTTCACTTAATGCTACACCATTTAAAACTAAAGACTGGCAATGGACCTTAGGTGCCAACTGGTCAACTTATGCACGTTACTGGACCAAGATAGATGATGTTTATACCACTAAAAATCCATGGAATAAAGTTGGAGAGCGAATTGATAACTTCTTAATTAGAGACTATCAAGTTGACCCAGAAGGAAATCATATCATTGGATCCAATGGTAGAGAAGTATTTAATGGATTTGATACTAGATACGGCTATACTGATCCAGATTATATTTGGGGTATAAATTCAAATTTAAAATATAAAAATTTTGAATTATTTATTTCTTTAGATGGTGTAAAAGGTGGTCTTACAAACACAAGAACTGAAAGTTATATGTGGCAAGCAGGAGGACACCCTGATTCTGTTACTCCTGAAAGAGCACTAGATGTTGCTACTCCTGGTTCTAAAAACTGGCTTTCTCAAGGCGTACAAGTAGTATCAGGTACTGTAACTTATTCTGATGCTTTTGGAACTGTTCTTTCTGACACCCGTGTTTATGGACCAAATACAACATATACAACATATCAAGATTATGTTAAAAACGTACACAACAGTAGTGCTTGGGGTGGTACAGGAAGACCTTTAGATACTTATGAAAAAACATTTTTTAAACTACGTGAAATTTCTTTAACATATAATATTCCTTCTAAATTCTTACAAGGATGGGGAGCCAAAGAAGCATCAATAAGTTTTGTTGGACAAAACGTGTTTTTATGGGCTAAAGACTTCAAATATTCTGACCCAGATGGTGGTTCTGAAGACTTTGCAGACCCAGCAGTACGATATCTTGGCGGCAATATTAAATTAACTTTTTAATCTTATCAACTTATGAAAAATATAAAACATATAATTGTAGTCTTATTTTTTCTTGTAATTGCTAATTCATGTAGTAATTATGAGGAATTAAATACAAACCCTGACGCTGCAACAAGTGTTTCTCCTGATATGCTTGCTGCTGGGGTATTGAAAGGCGCTTTTAGGTTTTGGAATCCAAATCCTAATGATTTCACAACAGGAAATTTACAAGCACATCATCTTGTTAATCAAGATTTATCTGGGGAACAATATTACAATCCCTATCCTTATGGTTCTTTTGGTTCATTCCAAAATTTAACTGATCTTAAACGAATGGTTGAATTTTCTGAAGGATCGGTATCTGAATCTTCATATAAAGGGTTGGCCTTATTTATGAAAGCTTGGTATGGTTTTAATAATACAATATCTATGGGAGATATTCCATACTCTGAAGCTGGACAGGCAGAAGAAGGAAACGTAACTCCAAAATATGATACACAAGCAGATGTTATTGCTCAAGTATTAGAAGATTTGAAAGCTGCAGAGCAATTTTTTGCAGCAGGAACAACTTTTAGTGGAGATATCATGTATAATGGAGACCCTACTAAATGGCGCAAGTTATGTAATGGAATGCAGTTAAAAGTTATACAAACAATTAGTAAAAAAGCTTCAGCTGCTCAAAAAACACGTTTCGCAGAAATAGTAACTGCTAATAATTTATTAGGTAGTAACAGTGATAATTTTAAATTAACTTACACTGATTATTCTGGAACAAACCATCCTTTTTATACTGCAACTGAAGCTAGAAGGCTTAAAGACATCCCTTCTAAGTTAGTGGTTGATATGTTGAAAAAATATAATGATCGTAGATTATTTTATTTTGCAGAACCAGCTACAGCATTAATTTCTGGCGGCATGCAAGCAAATGAATTTTCTGCATATGAAGGGGCTTTATCATCATTGTCAAATGGAGTTATTACATCTAATAATCAAGCTGGCAACTATTGTACAATAAACAAACGTTATGGAGAAGTTCATGCCGGAGACCCTATGCTTAAATTTACTTATGCAGAACAATGTTTTATTATTGCAGAAGCAATTGAGGAAGGCTGGGTTTCTGGAGGCTCTGCCGCAGCAAAAGTTTACTACGAAAATGGTGTAAAAGCTATGCTTGATTTTTTCAAGAGTTTACCTGCGGCTTCTGCAGCTAATTATGCTCACGGAATGGCAATAGATCAAACCTATATTGACAACTATTTTACAGGAGATGCCGATTACGCAATGACTGGTACCAAAACAGACCGCGAACATCAAATATGGGATCAAAGATATCTTATAGATTTCTTTCAAGGCAATGGATTAAATTACCCTCAAATTCTTCGTACAGGATATCCTGTATTACCTCTAGACCCAGCAACTAGCCTAAATCCAGAGGATAACACACTTTACCCTAAACGTTTGAAATATCCAACATCTGAAATAACTACTAATCCTGGTAATTATCAAGCAGCAATTGATAGCCAGTATGGTGGATTTGATGGTATTAATAAAGTTCCTTGGTATTTGCAATAGTATATAAAATAGTAAATTTAGTTTAATATTATTTGAGTTAGTTTTTTTATTAATTTTTATAGACCTAAAGGGTCATAAACAATCCCTTTAGGTCTTATTTAAGACAATAATCTACTCTTTGATAAAGTGGATAACCATTTTGTGTTTAATGGGATATAAATATTTCAAAAAAATTAAACTTTAAAAATTAACAAGAAACTCCTCTCAATTGAGGGGGGTTTTTATTTTAGCATTAGAGTATTCAACACTATTTCAAAAATTATTTTTTATAAGCTGTTTCTGTTGTTTTTATTAATAGCAGATTCAGCTTTAAAAAAATCAAAAATGAATAATTTAAAAAGAAAAAACATAATAATATTAATTTTAATTCTTTTGTTAGCTTGTAATTCCCATAAATCATATTCAAAACAAGGTGTTGTTTTTTCAAATAATAATATTATTGCACATCGCGGTGCTTGGAAAACCAATAACCTGCCACAAAACTCAATTGCTTCCCTAAAAAATGCTATAGCTTTAAAATTTAGAGGCTCTGAGTTTGATGTTAGAATGACTGTTGATGATTCATTAATTATCAACCATGATTCAGATTATAACAATTTAGTAATAGAAGAAACAACTTATGCAGATTTAGCAAATTTCAAACTTTCAAATGGAGAAAAGCTGCCTACTTTAAGGGAGTATATTTTAGCAGGTATTGAAAATAACAACACAACACAGTTAATTTGTGAGATAAAACCATCTGATTTAAATAAAGAAAGAAGCCTATTAACAGCCACAAAAGTAGTACAATTGGTTAAAAACCTTAAGGCACAAAATAGGGTTGCCTACATTAGCTTTGATTATGATATACTTAAAAAAATAAAGGAATTAAATCCTTTTGCATCTACTCAATATTTAGAAGGTGATAAATCTCCCGAGGAATTAAAAACGGATCGTATAGATGGTGCAGATTATGAGTTTACAGTTTTTAAATCTCATCCCGAATGGATTGAAAGTGCCAAAAACAATAACATAATATTAAATACTTGGACTGTTAACGATGTTTCTGATTTAGATTGGGCCATAGCCAACAATTTTGATTTTATCACTACGAATGAACCCGAATTATTAAAAGAAAGAAACAAACACCATTCAAACTTATACAAAGGCTATCATTTAATATGGTCTGATGAATTTGAATATTCTGGATTACCAGATTCAACTAAATGGGGCTATGAAGTTGGGGGTTATGGTTGGGGGAATAATGAACAACAATTTTATTTAGAAAAATCCCTTGAAAATTCTTTTGTAAAAGATGGTATGTTACATATTGTTGCCTTAAAAAAGGAGCATGAAAATTCTCAATACACCTCAGCCCGATTAATAACCTATCAAAAGTTTTCATTGCAATATGGTAAAATTGAAGTCATGGCAAAATTGCCAATAGGCAAAGGTACGTGGCCAGCCATTTGGATGCTTCCAGAAAGCCTTCTTAAGAAGACCGAAAAATGGCCTCTTTGTGGTGAAATAGATATTATGAAGCATGTTGGTAAAGCACCAAACGTAATCCATACATCATTACATTCTGAACTTTATAATTTTTTTAAAAACAACCAATACACCCATTTTGACAAATTACCGGACGTCATAAATAGTTTTCATTTATACGGAATTGAGTGGACTTCAAACAGTATTAAATTTTTCATAGACAACAACTTGTTCTATGAAGCTATAAAAGGTGAAAATAGTAAAGAGACTACCAACCAAGGTTGGCCGTTTGACAAACCTTATTTTTTAATTCTAAATCTCGCCATTGGTGGTAATTGGGGTGGTGAAATTGATGATAGTATTTTTCCGGCCGAAATGCAAGTAGCATATGTAAGAGTGTATCAAAAATTAAATTAATATGAAAAAAACAGCTTTTTTACTTTTGTTTTCTTTAGTAAGCATAATTTCTAATGCACAAACATTAAAAGTTATGACCTACAATATCCGTTTAGATGTTGACGTCGATGGAGAAAATGCTTGGCCACTTCGCAAAGGATTTTTTACTTCTCAAATACAATTTTATGGACCTGATATTTTTGGCATTCAAGAGGCAAAACCAAATCAGGTGGTCGATATTGAAACTACTCTAAAACAATATAATCATGTTGGTATTGGAAGAGATGGTGTTGGCGAAGGAGAATCTTCAAATATTTTTTATAAAAAAACCCGGTTTATTCTTAAAGAAACAAATACGTTTTGGCTCTCTGAAACACCCGATAAAGTTTCAAAAGGTTGGGACGCTGCTTTTAATAGAGTTTGTACTTATGCATTGTTAAAAGATAAGCAAACCAAAAAAAACTTTTGGGTATTCAATACTCATTTAGACCATATGGGTGAAGTTGCCAAAACCAAAGGAATACAATTAATCCTTTCAAAAATTGATGCATTAAACACAGAAGATTATCCTGTGATTTTTATGGGTGACTTTAACTCTGAACCTGATGCAGAGAGGATTATTAATCTTAAAAAAGAAATGAACGATACGCGTGCCGTTTCCAAAAATCCGCCTTTTGGCCCTTCTGGTACCTTTAATGATTTTAAACATAACGAACCCGTAACAAAATTGATAGATTATATATTCACCTCAAAAAACAACAAGATCAATGTTCAAAAATATGCAGTGCTAAGTGACTCAAAAGATTTGAAATATCCTTCCGACCATTTACCTGTTTTTGTAATTCTAAACTTTATTAAATAAGATAATCCATGATAAAAAGTGTCTCTAAAATAGTTATTGCTATACTTTTTTCTTTTCTATTTATTTTTTGCGGTAACAAAACCGATTTAAAAAATAGTTCAACAACAAATAATAGGATTGAGCAAAAAGTTGACTCAGTATTAGCTTTAATGACCCTAGAAGAAAAAATAGGTCAACTAAATCAATATACCAGTGACTGGACAGCTACTGGCCCTATTACCATAAACCCCAACAAACAAGAAGAAATAAAAAATGGCTTAATTGGCTCCATGTTAAATGTTTTAGGAACAACATATACAAGGAAATATCAAGAATTAGCTATGCAATCACGGCTAAAAATTCCCTTGTTGTTTGGTCTTGATGTCATTCATGGATATAAAACCACATTTCCAATCCCTTTAGCAGAAGCTGCTAGTTGGGACATGGAAGCTATTGGTCTATCTGCTAGAATTGCTGCTACAGAAGCCTCTGCTAGTGGCATCCACTGGACCTTTGCTCCTATGGCAGATATAGGTCGTGACCCACGTTGGGGAAGAGTCATGGAAGGAGCTGGAGAAGACACTTACTTAGGCTCAAAGATTGCCTATGCAAGGGTAAAAGGGTTTCAAGGAAATTTGGGTGATGTCAATTCTGTAATGGCCTGTGCCAAACATTTTGCCGCTTATGGTGCTGCCATAGGAGGAAGAGACTATAATTCAGTTGATATGAGCGAAAGAATGCTTTGGGAGACTTATCTGCCTCCATTTAAAGCAGCCTTAGATGCAGGAGCTGCCACTTTTATGAATTCGTTCAATGATTTAAACGGAATACCTGCAACAGGAAACAAATACCTGCAAAGAGATATTCTAAAAGGAAAATGGAACTTTCAAGGTTTTGTGGTTTCTGATTGGGGTTCTATAGGAGAAATGGTTAAACACGGTTACGCAAAAGACAATAAAGAAGCAGCATTACAAGCTATAACCGCAGGAAGTGATATGGATATGGAAAGCAATTGCTATAGAAATAATTTAGTCCAATTGGTAAAAGAAAACAAAGTCCCTATTGCTTTGGTTGATGAGGCCGTAAAGAGAATACTTTATAAAAAATTTGAGTTAGGATTATTTAACAATCCTTTTAAATTTTGCAACCCAGAACGGGAACAATATGAACTGAACAATCCTGAGCATACAAAAGCAGCAAGAGATATTGCAAAAAAAAGTGTTGTTTTATTAAAAAACCAAAATAATTTACTCCCGCTATCTAAAGAAATAAAAACCATTGCCTTCATTGGACCGATGGTAAAACCAAAAAGAGCAAATCATGGTTTTTGGGCCATTAATTTAAAAGATGTTGATTCAAGCTATATTGTTTCACAATGGGATGGTTTACAAAACAAAGTAGGTAAAAACACCAAACTTTTATATGCTAAGGGTTGTGATATTGATGGAGAAGACACTAATGGTTTTTCTGAAGCCGTTAAAATTGCAAAACAAGCTGATGTTGTAATATTAAGCATTGGTGAAGGATGGAACATGAGTGGCGAAGCCAAAAGCAGAAGCAATATACATTTTTCTGGGGTTCAAGAGGATTTAGTAAAAGTTATTCAAGCTACAGGAAAACCTGTTGTAGTTTTAATTAATGCCGGAAGACCGCTTATTTTTAATTGGACAGCCGATAATGTTCCCGCAATTATTTACACTTGGTGGTTAGGTAGTGAAGCAGGAAATGCCATTGCCGATGTTTTGTTTGGTGATTACAACCCTTCTGGTAAATTACCTATGTCATTCCCAAGGGAAATAGGTCAAATTCCTATTTATTACAATTATTTTAATACAGGAAGACCAGCCGATAACGAAACCAACACTAATTATGTTTCAGCATATATCGACTTAAAAAACAGTCCTAAATTTCCTTTTGGTTATGGGTTAAGCTATACTACCTTTAAATATTCTGATTTGAAAGTATCCAAAAAGCAAATGACAGATAAAGAAACTATTGAAGTTACTGCAAATATTACCAATACAGGTAAAGTTTCTGGCGAAGAAGTAGTGCAGTTTTACCTAAGGGACAAAGTTGGATCAGTAGTAAGACCCATTAAGGAGTTAAAAGATTTTCAAAAGATAGCATTGAAAGTTGGCGAATCTAAAACAGTTACATTTATTATAGATAAAGAAAAACTGTCTTTTTATAATCAAAAAGCTGAAAGGATTACTGAATTAGGAGAATTTGAGATTATGATTGGGGCTTCCTCTGCCGATATCAGATTGACAGATTATTTTGAATTAATTGATTAAAAAATGAAACCCTTTTTAATAAAAATTTTATTTTTATTACCCTTAATTGGGTCAGCTCAAAACCTGTTGATCAACACGTCAAACAGACATGTAACATCAATAAATGGAACATGGAATTATATTGTAGATCCTTACGAAACTGGATATTATAATTACAGATATGAGCCTTATGACCAGCTAACCGAAAAAAGTAATTCAGCATTTTTTAATAATTATCATACAGACAACAAACTGGAATTAGTTGAGTATGATTTTGATAAGTCTCCCACATTAACAGTTCCGGGAGATTGGAATTCTCAATACGAAAAACTGCTTTATTACGAAGGGACTATTTGGTACAAACGTTCTTTTGATTATAGGTTTACTAAGGACAACAATAGATTGTTTTTATATTTTGGGGCAATTAATTACAAAGCTGAAGTTTACCTAAACGGCACAAAATTAGGCGTTCATGAAGGGGGCTTTACGCCATTTAATTTTGAAGTCACAGATATTGTAAAACCAACTGATAATTATTTAGTTGTTAAAGTAGATAACAAGCGATTTAAAGAAGCCATACCAACCATTAATACAGATTGGTGGAATTACGGTGGAATTACTAGAGACGTAAAACTTATTGAAGAATCTGCCACATTCATTCAAGATTACAGCATTCAACTTAAAAAAGATTCCAACAAAACAATTAGTGGTTATGTTAAACTGAATCATTCAAAAGGAAACGACGCTATAACACTTTCCATTCCTGAATTAAAAATAAATCAAACTTTAACAGCAAATGATGAAGGTTATATAACCTTTGAAATCCAAACAAAAAACATACAGTATTGGTCGCCAGATTCTCCCAAACTGTATGCCATAACTATTAAAACAGATTATCAAGATTTAACAGATAATATTGGTTTTAGGACCATTGAAACTTCAGGCCCAAATATTCTTTTAAATGGTAAATCCATTTTTTTAAGGGGTGTTTGCATTCATGAAGAAAATGCCATGCGAGGAGGCAGGGCCTATAATGATGCTGATGCCTTGATAGCTTTAAACTGGGCAAAAGAATTGGGCTGCAATTATGTACGGTTGGCACATTATCCGCATAACGAGTACATACTAAAATTGGCAGATAAGATTGGTCTTATGGTATGGGAAGAAATTCCTGTTTACTGGACTGTTGATTTTATCAATCAAACTTCACTAAGCAATGCTAAAAACCAATTAACAGAAGCTATAACACGGGACAAAAATAGGGCTTCCATTATTATTTGGTCTATGGCTAACGAAACGCCTCCATCCGAAGCTAGAAATGCATTTATCAAAGAACTTATTATACTCACAAAAAGCAAAGATGACTCCAGACTTGTTAGTGCTGCATTGGAAAAACACACTAAAGATGATGTAAACATTGTTGATGATGAAATTGGTAAGTATATGGACATTGTCGCTTTTAACCAATATACCGGATGGTATGGCGGTTCTTTAGAAGATGCTCCAAATGCAAAATGGAATATTAAATACAATAAGCCAGTAGTAATATCAGAATTTGGTGGTGGTGCTTTACAAGGATTGCACGGAACCATAAAAGAACGATGGACAGAAGAATACCAAGAGTATCTGTACCAACAAAATCTAAAAATGATTGAGAAAATCCCAAACATAAGAGGGACAAGTCCATGGATATTAAATGACTTCAGGTCTCCAAAAAGAGTACTTCCAGGATTCCAAGACGGGTGGAACAGAAAAGGATTGATATCAAACCATGGAATCAAAAAGAAAGCGTTTTTTGTAATGCAAGAATTCTATAATAAAATAAAGCTCCAGTATAATTAAAGATGCATAAAATAAGTTTTTTTTTCATTAGTGTAATTAGTTTGATACTGTTGCCTTCTTGTTCAAGCAACAAAAAGGCAACAGCATTATCAAAAAATTATGAATTAGTTTGGGCCGATGAATTTAACGGCAACAATGTTAATTTAGATAACTGGTCGTTTATTTTATGGAACGCTGGAAAAGTCAATAACGAATGGCAACAATATGTTGAAAACACAGACAATTACAAAATAGAAAGCGGCATACTCTATATAACTGCCACCAAAACGGGCGAAAACAAAAAAGGAGGCTATACCTCCACCCGATTATCAAGTCAAGGAAAAAAAGAATTCAAGTACGGTCGTATCGAATTTAGGGCTAAACTACCACATGGCACGGGCACTTGGCCAGCATTATGGATGTTAGGATCCAATCATGAAGAAACCAGATGGCCATTGTGTGGGGAAATTGACATTATGGAATATGTGGGTTACGAACCAAATATAGCGCATACTAATATTCATACAAAAAGTGATTACGGCTACACAAATAATAAAACGGCAGTTAACCTAAAGACTGCCGAGGAAGAATTTCATACTTATGGAATTATTTGGACAGAAAATGCCATACAATTCTATATTGATTCTCCTGAAAACATTAAAAACACTTATGCCCCTAGTCCCAAGACACAAGAGAACTGGCCTTTTAATCAGCCCTTTTACTTAATCATGAATTTTGCTGTTGGAGGTGATTGGGGTGGAAAAAACGGGGTGGATGAAACCATATGGCCTCAAACCATGGAAGTGGATTATATAAGGGTTTATCAGAGAAAATAAAGCATAAAGAAAAAAATAAACATCACGTCATGAAATCACTTTTTAAACACAAGGTATCAACCAGTATTTTAGTTGTTTTTTTTGTTGTGATTATTACTAACGAAATTCACGCACAACTACTACAGCAATTACCCATTGAAAGCAAATTCAAACAAGGCGATGATTCAAATTGGGCTAGTTTAGAGTTTGATGATACAGATTGGGATACTAAATTATTGGCGACAAGTTGGGCCTCAACAACACAAAAAGAAAATGTTTTTGCTTGGTATCGTATTAAAATTGTTATCCCTTCAAGTATGAAAAGTCTAGCTGAAAAGGGCAATGGAATAAAACTAAACCTAGGAAAGATTGATGATGCTGACCAAACTTTCTTTAATGGAGAACTAATTGGCCAAACAGGGTCTTTACCTCCACACTATGAAACTAAATGGGATGTCAAACGCTCCTATATCATACCTGAGAAAGAAATATTATGGGATAGAGAAAATGTTATAGCCGTTAGAGTATTTAGTCTGGACAATGCAGGAATTGGTTTGTATGAAGGGCCCTATAATTATGCTCCTGTACAATGGTCTGATTATATTTCAACAACGTATAAAATTTTAGAAACTGACAATAATGGCTTTACAACTCATATTACATTCACAAACAGTAGCAATAGAGCCTTTGATGGAAATATAAAATATTGGGTAGCGGATAAAAATAAGACCATTTTGTTTTCCGAAACATTGCCTGTAGAAGTTAAACCAATTCAAGGATATAAAGCTGTTGTTTTATCGTCAAATTATCAGCCTGAAAAAAATAATATTTTTAAAGTAGGATATCAAATTCAAGAAAATAATAGCACTGCTTCCATAGAAGATGGACAGATGTATTTAGCAGATAGAAATATTAAAATTCCTGTTGCCAATGAACCAAGCATAATAGTTGAAAATAAAATAAAGGATGTTTTCACTTCAATTCCTTTTCAAAATCAGCAATTCAATGGCTATTTAGGAAAACGACAAGCTCAAAATTTAGTGGAACGCCTTTTAAATGTGGATGAAGAAGGCATCATAGGTTCTTATTTAAAAAGACCCGGTATTCATCCATGGGCTGGCGAACATGTTGGCAAATATTTAGAAACTGCCTGCAATGTTTGGAAAAATACGCATGATACCAAACTCAAACAGCAGATAGACAGAATAATGTTTGAATTGGTAAACTCACAACTGGAAGATGGTTATTTGGGAACCTATACCCCTGATGCCTATTGGACAAGTTGGGATGTATGGTCCCATAAATACAATTTATACGGTTTGCTTGCTTATTATACTACAACGGGTTACCAACCTGCTTTAGAAGCTTGTAAAAAAATAGGTGATTTGATGTGCACAACGTTTGGAAATAATCCTGGGCAACGAGACATTATTTTGGCAGGAACACATATTGGAATGGCAGCGACCAGCATTTTAGACCCAATGGTTGAATTGTACAAATATACGGGCGACAAAAAGTATCTGGATTTTTGCTATTATATCATTGATGCTTGGGAACAAGAAAACGGCCCTAAAATCATCAGCACATTACTATCTTCAGGAAAGGTAAACAAAGTAGCCAATGGCAAAGCCTATGAAATGCTTTCAAATTTTGTTGGAATGGTAAATTTATACCGAGTTACCGGAGATGAAAAATTGCTAAACCCTGTTTTAATTGCTTGGCAGGACATTGTTGACAACAGATTATACATTACCGGAACCACCAGTTCTTGGGAACATTTTCAAGACGACAAATTATTACCAGCAGCAGATAAAGACCATATGGGAGAAGGTTGTGTAACAGTTACTTGGCTTCAATTAAATCATGGTCTTTTAAACATTACTGGTGACTTAAAGTATGCCAATCAAATTGAAAAAACCATTTACAACCATTTATTGGCTGCTGAAAACCCAGAAACCGGTTGTGTGAGTTATTACACACCACTCATGGACAAAAAACCCTTTATATGCTACATTAGTTGCTGTACATCAAGCGTTCCTAGAGGCATTGCAATGATACCATATTTTGCTTTTGGAAATGTTCAAAACGTTCCAACCATTATGATGTTTGACCCAGCTAATTATAACGAAACCATAGCAACTTCAAAAGGTAAAAAAATTAATTTATCACTACAGGTTGAAGGCTATTTCCCCGAAAGCGGTGATGCCACTATAACAGTTAATCCATCTCAAAAAGCCGCTTTTGCACTATCCTTAAGGGTTCCTGATTGGTGTACTTCTTTTAAGGTTACTATTGGTAAAAAAGAATATAGGGGTATTGCCAATCAATACTTAAAAATTGATAGAGTATGGACTTCGGGAGATAAAATAAACGTCTCTTTTGATATGCCAATTCAAATATTAAATGGAGGGAAAAGTTATCCCAATCAAATTGCATTTCAAAGAGGCCCGCAAGTCTTGGCATTTGACTCATCTTTGAACACAGGAGTAGACATAAACACTAATCCATTATTGCCAACTGAAAACCTTGTGGTTAAAACTGTTTTTGATGTTTTACCAACCCAATGGATTGGAAAGCAAACCTATACTGTAAACATGATAGATGAAAAAGGCAACAATTCTGATCAACAATTGTTACTGGTTCCTTATGCCGATGCTAGTCAAGCCAGCGGAGTTATAAAGGTTTGGTTACCAGTAAACGAAAAAAAATAAACAGATGAAAAAATTTAGAACTTTATTTTTATTTTTAATTATTGCCTATTTTTCTCAGGCTCAAACAAAGCAAGAAAACAATTTAACTTTTTTGCATACATCTGGACAAGATATAGTCAACGAAACTGGCGAGAAAATATATTTAAAAGGTGTTGGACTTGGAAACTGGCTTTTACCTGAAGGTTACATGTGGAAGTTTGGTGGTCTCGGCGATCGTCCCAGAAAAATTGAAAAAGTAGTAGAAGATTTAATTGGAAAAGAAAAATCTGCTCACTTTTGGAAAACTTATAGACAGCACTATATCACAGAGGCTGATATTAAACGAATTGCAGAATTGGGTTTTAATTCTGTTAGACCAGCTCTAAATTCTAGATTATTTTTGACTGAAGATGAAAACCCTGTCTATCTTGAAGAAGGGTTTCAGTTGATTGACTCCTTAATTTCGTGGTGCAAAAAATACAAAGTTTATGTTATTATTGATATGCACGGAGCTCCTGGTGGACAAACGGGTGCCAATATTGATGATAGTGCAAACGATCAACCAGAACTATTCATTAATAAAAAATTTGAAAATCAACTTGTTAATCTTTGGGTAAAAATTGCTCAAAGATATAAAGATGAACCAACCGTTGCTGCTTACGATTTATTAAACGAGCCATTACCAATCAATACCGGATCCGCAGAAAAATACAAACATTTACTTGTGCCTTTGTATAAACACATTACATCTGAAATTAGAAAAGTAGATCAAAAACATATGATTACTTTAGAAGGTTTTAATTGGGCAAATGATTGGTCTCTTTTTGACACACCTTTTGATTCTAATGTTTTTTATCAGTTTCATTATTATTGCTGGTCAAGACCAGATAATTTGAATAGTATTGATGGCTTTCTAAAAAAACGCAATGAGCTTAACACACCTATTTGGGTTGGAGAAACCGGTGAAAAAGGAAATGCCATTTATTGGGCAACCACACAATATTTTGAAAAAAATAACATTGGTTTTTCATTTTGGCCTTGGAAAAAATTGAATACTAAAAATACACCCTACTCCATTAAAAAACCAGCTAATTGGGATTTAATTTCTGAATATACAAGAGGAGGAGAAAAACCAGATAGTATTGTTGCCGAAAAAGCATTTAATGACTTCTTAGAAAACATTAAACTATCAAACTGCGAGTATTTTGAAGATGTCTGTAACGCTATAAACACAAGAATCCCTGGTAAAATAGAAGCCGAAAATTATGGTTTTGATGGTTACAACCGTTCTTATTTTGTTTTAGAAACACTAAAAAAATCTGAATTTTACAGAAAGGATGAACCTGTTCAAATAAAGTTGGACAGTACGGATGAAACGCAATTTTGGTCAGACCAATCTATTGAACTTCAAAAATCAGAATGGGTAGTTTATAAGTTTACGAGTCTGGAAGACAAAACATTTCGATTTTCGTTAAAAGCATCCAGTGGAGCAAAGCCCACCAAACTAAGCATAGAAATTAATGACAAAAAAATAATTTCTATAGTTAACAACAAAAATTTGACAGAAACAACCCTAGGAAATTTTTATTTGAATAAAGGAGAAAACAAGATTAAAATTTTGGTAAAATCCAACACTATTAAGTTGGATTGGATTGAAATTAAATAAAAGCATATTAAAGTTATTAAAAATGAAAAGACAGTATTTGTTTCTTATAACCATACTAATTAACAGCATTATAATTAATGCGCAGGTTTCCATATCTAAAATTTTCTCTGACAATATGGTGTTGCAGAGAAATACACCAATCCCTGTTTGGGGAAAAGCCAAACCAAATGAAAAAATTGAAGTTCATTTTGACAAGCAAATCAAAAAAACCTCGGCAGACAAAAATGGTAAATGGATGATCCATTTAGATAACGAAACTGCAGGAGGCCCTTTTGAATTAATCATTAAAGGGAAAAATACCATTCAAATAAAAAATGTACTTGTTGGAGAGGTTTGGATATGTGCAGGACAGTCAAATATGGAATGGTCAGTTGTACAGTCTAACGACGCTAAAAAAGAAATAGCTTCTGCAAATAATCCAATGATTCGGCATATTAAAATTGACAAAGAAATAAATTCATTGCCTCAAAGAGATGTAAATTCAGCTAATGGTTGGCAGGTCTGCGATTCTACTACTGTTGGAGATTTTACGGCTGCCGGATATTTTTTCGCGAAAAACATATACAACGAATTAAAAATTCCAATCGGGCTCATAAACACATCATGGGGAGGAACAAATATTGAAACTTGGATTAGTAGAGATGGTTATGAAAGTAGTGATGAATTTACAGAAATAATTGCCGGTATGCCTAAAATAAGTTTAGACTCACTTTCAAAACTCAAAGTAAAAACGTTTGAAAAGAGAATAGAAAAAATACAAGGTGAAAAAATAAATGCAGCAAATGCAAATAATTTCAAAGAAGTGGCATATCATGATTCCAATTGGCCAGAATTGAACCAACCAGGATTATGGGAACAGCAAAGTTTAGGTGAATTAGACGGTATAGTTTGGCTGCGAAAGTCTTTTGTTATACCTACTGGTGATAGTAAAAAACAAGCAGTTTTAGAACTCTCAACAATTGATGACTATGACGATACCTACGTAAACGGCATAAAAATAGGAAGTACTAACCAGTGGGACGCTTTTAGGAAATATACAATCCCGGCAGGTGTATTGAATGAAGGGGTCAATACAATTGCCATAAGAGTAACAGATACTGGCGGTGGCGGTGGTATTTATGGAGACCCTGCTAATCTCAGATTAATTATTGATAATACTGTCATTCCATTAAACGGGATTTGGAAATTTCAGGTAGAATCCATAAAAAAAACAAACAACGAAAATTCATTTCCTTCACTATGCTACAACGCCATGATAAATCCGCTCATTCCATTTGCTTTCAAAGGCGTATTATGGTATCAAGGAGAATCCAATGCAAGAAGATCTTTTCAATATCGAACAGCATTTTCACTAATGATAAACAACTGGCGCCAAAAATGGAATCAAGGTGATTTTCCCTTTTATTTTATGCAATTAGCATCCTTTTTTGCCGGAGGAAACAGTAACGATGGTTGTGGTTGGGCAGAACTTAGGGAAGCACAAACAATAGCTTTGAGCTTACCAAATACAGGAATGGTTGTTACAACAGATTTGGTTACTAATCCTAGAGATATTCATCCTACCAACAAGCAAGATGTAGGAAAACGATTGGCAGCTCTTGCTTTTAATAATGTATATGATAAGCCCATGGTTTGTAGTGGCCCTATGTATAAATCAATGGAAATAAAAGGTAATCAAATTATAGTTTCATTTGATGATATTGGAAGTGGTTTATATACACCAGACAAATACGGGTATATTAAAGGGTTTGAAATAGCTGGAGAAGACCAGATTTTTCATTATGCAACAGCTTACATCAAAGACAATAAAATAATACTTTCAAGCAACGAAGTAGATACACCAATTGCCGTTCATTATAGCTGGATTGGTGACGCAACAGAAAGCAATTTGTTTAACAAGGAAGGATTTCCTGCTGTTCCTTTTAGAACTGACCAATGGAAAACCGTTACCAAAGAAGAAAAGTATAAAATCTAAAAAATTAAGCTGAACAAATCCATTAAAAGTGAAAACAAACAAAATAATCGTCATAGGCAGTTCAAATACCGATATGGTAGTAAAAACAAAAACACTTCCACTACCAGGAGAAACTGTTTTAGGCGGAACTTTCTTTATGAATGCGGGCGGTAAAGGTGCCAATCAAGCAGTTGCGGCGGCTAGATTGGGAGGCAATGTAACGTTTGTTTCAAAAGTAGGTAACGATATTTTTGGCAAACAAACCGTTGAAGGCCTACAAAAAGACATGATCAATACTGATTTTGTTTTTACTGATGAAAAAGCGCCATCTGGTACAGCCTTGATTTTATTAAATGAAGAGGGCGAAAATTGTATTGTCGTTGCTCCCGGTGCCAATGCTTATCTGTTGCCTTCAGATATTGAAAAAGTAAAGGATATTTCAAGTGCTGAAATCATTCTAATGCAATTGGAAATTCCTATGGAAACCATCACATTCATTGCAAAAAAAGCAAAAGCAAATCACCAAAAAGTAATTATTAACCCTGCACCTGCACAAAAACTTGATGATGAATTATTGAACGGTTTATTCTTAGTGACACCAAACGAAACAGAAGCTACATTATTAACTGGTATCACCGTTTTAAATGATAAAACAGCTTCACAAGCTGCAGAAGTTTTTTTAAGCAAAGGCGTTCAAAATGTGATTATTACTTTGGGTAAACAAGGCGCCTATTTTCAAAACAATACCTTAAAGCTAAAAATAAATGCACCCATAGTCCAAGCATTGGACACTACGGCTGCTGGTGACACCTTTAGCGGTGCTTTAACAGTTGCCATTACAGAAAAAATGGATTGGGAAATAGCAATAAGATTTGCTGTTGAAGCAGCCTCCGTTTCAGTAACAAGATTGGGGGCACAAGTATCAGTTCCTTACAGAAATGAAATTTCAATTAAACAAAACTAACTTAAAAACTTAACTCATGTTCATTGTAGAAAATTACGGATTGGCCATTTTCCTTTGTGTTGTTACCATGATTTGCTGGGGTTCTTGGGCTAATACAACAAAATTGACCACTAAAACTTGGAGGTTTGAACTATTTTATTGGGATTATGGGTTTGGGATTCTTATAGCTACTTTACTACTCGCTTTTACGTTGGGAAGTAATGGTATTGAAGGCAGGTCATTTCTTGAAGATTTTTCACAGGCCAATTCTGAAAGTTTGGCATCTGCTTTTATTGGAGGGGCTATATTTAATGCTGCAAACATATTGTTGGTAGCCGCTATAGCAATAGCGGGAATGTCGGTTGCTTTTCCTGTCGCTATTGGAATTGCTTTGGTATTAGGGGTTATTGTAAATTATATTTCAAATCCTCAGGGAGATCCAACATTAATATTTGTAGGTGTTGCATTAATAACCTTGGCCATTATACTAAATGCCAGAGCCTACCAAAAAATGCAAGCCAATTTAGTTGAAAAAGTATCCAAAAAAGGATTGATAATATCTGTTATAAGTGGTTGTTTAATGGGATTGTTCTACAAATATGTTGCAAGTTCAATGGTGACTGATTTCAATATTCCTGAACCAGGCAAACTCACTCCATACACCGCATTGGTGGTTTTTGCTCTTGGTGTGGTAATGAGCAGTTTTGTTTTTAATACCATTCAAATGAAGCGTCCTTTTGTAGGTTTTGCAGTTTCTTTTAGTGATTATTTCAACGGAAACAAAAAAGATCATTCAATAGGTGTTTTAGGAGGTATTATCTGGAGTATAGGAATGTCTTTAAGTATCTTGGCTTCCGGAAAAGCAGGTCCGGCTATTTCTTACGGATTAGGGCAAGGTGCAACCGTGGTTGCTGCCATTTGGGGCATTTATATCTGGAAAGAGTTTGCTACAGCACCCAAAGGAACAAAAACTCTATTAAATATTATGTTGTTGTTATATGTAGCAGGATTAACAATGATTATCCTATCAAAATAAATTTATTTTAAGAGTTCCATTTGATATATAATTTAAAAGTATTTAAACAATTTTGTACAAAAGAGAAACATTAACCAAGCAATTAAAAGATAACTCCATCTGGGATGTTGTTGTTATTGGTGGAGGTGCAACGGGATTAGGGGTTGCATCAGACAGTACCACACGTGGTTTTAAAACGCTTTTATTAGAGCAGGCAGACTTTGCAAAAGGAACCTCTAGCAGGAGCACCAAATTGGTTCACGGGGGCGTAAGATATTTGGCCCAAGGCAATATAGATTTGGTTAAGGAGGCCTTATATGAAAGAGGCCTGCTGTTAAAAAATGCGCCGCATTTAGTGAGCAATCAATCATTCATAATCCCAACCTATAAAAGATGGGATACTTTCCTATACACGTTTGGGCTAAAAATTTATGATTTTTTGGCAGGGAAACTAAGCTTTGGAAAATCCGAATATATTTCAAAAGAAGAAACTCTTTCCAGATTAAAGACAATAAAAAATGAAAATCTTAAAGGAGGTGTAATCTATCAGGATGGTCAATTTGACGATTCCAGATTAGCAATAAATATTGCCCAAACCTGTATTGAAAACGGTGCAACGCTTTTAAATTATTTTAAAGTGCAGAAACTGTTGAAAAACAACCATGGCATTGTTAATGGGGTTACTGCACAAGATATAGAAACCAATATTTTTTATACTATAAAAGCCAAAATTGTCATTAATGCTACTGGTGTTTTTACTGATGAAATTTTAAAAATGGATAATCCAAAAGCAAAGAATATTGTTCGCCCTAGCCAAGGGGTTCATCTAGTTGTGAACAAATCTTTTCTACCTGGTAATGATGCCATCATGATCCCCAAAACCAATGACGGCAGGGTACTGTTTTTAGTGCCTTGGCATGATAAAGTGCTTATAGGTACCACCGATACACTAATTGAAAGTCACAGTTTAGAACCTAAGCCTTTAGAAGAAGAAGTCGGTTTTATCATTTCAAACGCAAACAACTATTTAAACAAAAACATAAGCAATAAAGATGTGCTAAGTGTCTTTGCAGGATTAAGGCCTTTGGCCGTTTCAAAAGACGAGTCAGAAAAAACAAAGGAAATATCAAGAAGTCATAAAATCATTGTGTCTCCATCTAAATTAATCACTATCACGGGCGGTAAATGGACAACTTATAGAAGAATGGCCCAAGACACTGTTAACAGGGCTATCCTCACAGCTGGATTGCCTAACATAGCATGTAAGACAAAAAATTTGAAAATTCACGGAGCTAAAGAAATGGTTGATAAAACCAACCATTTATATGTTTATGGAAGCGACCAAGATGCTATTAAAAAACTAACAAAAGAATCACCTGAGTTAGAAGAAAAATTACATCCACGGTTACCATATACCAAAGCAGAAGTTATCTGGGCCATTAGAAATGAAATGGCAAGAACCGTTGAAGATATTTTAGCAAGACGGGTGCGAGCCTTGTTCATAGATGCTAAAGCAACCATAGAAATCATTCCAGTTGTAGCCGGTTTATTGGCCAATGAACTGGATAAAGATGAAGCATGGAAACAACAACAAATCAAAAACTTTATAAACATAGCAAATCAATACATTTTATAAATCGAATTATTATATTAGAATTTTTTTTGAAACCCTTTAACCCACAATGACTATGGAAAAATACATACTTGCTCTCGACCAAGGAACTACAAGTTCTAGAGCCATTATTTTTGACAAGCAAGGGCATATTGTTTCACTCGCTCAAAAAGAATTTAAACAATATTTTCCGAAACCGGGTTGGGTTGAGCATGACCCTATTGAAATATGGTCTACTCAAGCAGGCGTTGCCGCTGAAGCCATTGCTAAGAAAAACTTAAATATTGAAAATATTGCGGCAATAGGCATCACTAATCAACGTGAAACAGTTATAGTTTGGGAGAGAAAAACAGGGAAACCAGTTTACAATGCAATTGTTTGGCAAGACAAAAGAACATCCAATTTTTGTGATGAACTTAAAAAGCAAGGAAAAAGTGATTTGATTAGAAAAAAAACGGGGTTGGTTATTGATTCTTATTTTTCTGGGACTAAAGTAAAATGGATTTTAGATCATGTTGAAGGAGCAAGAAAAAAAGCTGAAGCGGGTGAGTTGATTATGGGAACCATAGACACATGGCTAATTTGGAATTTCACAAAAGGCGAACAACATGTAACCGATGCTTCCAATGCTTCCAGAACCTTGTTGTTTAACCTGAATACTATGGATTGGGACGATGAATTGCTAGAACTGTTTACCATTCCAAAAAGTATGTTGCCACAGGTTAAACAATCCAGTGAAGTTTACGGGCATACTCACTCAACTTTTTATGACACCAAAATCCCTATTGCTGGAATTGCAGGAGATCAACAAGCAGCACTATTCGGGCAAATGTGTACAAAATCCGGAATGGTTAAAAACACCTATGGCACAGGTTGTTTTATGCTTATGAATATTGGCGAGAAACCTATTGTTTCAAAGAATAATCTGTTAACAACTGTAGCCTGGAAAATTAATGGAAAAACCCATTATGCTCTTGAAGGCAGTATTTTTATTGCCGGAGCGGTTGTTCAATGGTTGCGAGACAGTTTAAAAATCATTAGAACGTCTGCTGATGTTGAAAAATTGGCAAGTTCAGTTAACAGCGCAGAAGGGGTTTATTTTGTACCAGCTTTTGCAGGCTTGGGGGCACCCCATTGGAACCAGCATGCACAGGGTACTATTTTTGGATTAACCAGAGGCAGTACTGATGCTCATATTGCACGTGCCGCTTTAGAATCCATTGCTTATCAAACCATGGATGTTTTGAAGGCTATGGAAGCCGATTCTGGTATTTCCATTAAAGAATTGCGTGTTGATGGCGGTGCTACTATTAATAATATGCTTATGCAATTTCAGTCCGATGTATTAAATACAGTAACCGTTAGACCTAAAGTAGTTGAAACAACCGCTATGGGTGCCGCTTTTTTAGCCGGATTAGCAGTGGGATATTGGAAAGACCAAGAAGAAATTCAACAAATATGGCAAACAGACCAACGTTTTAATCCTATTACAGATAGAAAAGAAATAAATGAAAACATCAAAGGTTGGTATAAAGCAATAGATGCTTTAGAATATTGGACAAAAAAATAATTCATAACATAAAAAACAAAATAAAAAATGACACCATTTATTGCAGAAATTATAGGAACAGCATTACTTATCTTATTAGGAGGAGGCGTTGTAGCCAATGTGGTTTTAAATAAAACCTATGGAAATAATAGTGGTTGGATAGTAATTACAACAGGCTGGGCGTTAGCTGTTTATGTAGCTGTTGTAGTAACTGGCCCCTATAGTGGGGCCCATATCAATCCAGCAGTGAGTATTGGTTTGGCCATTGCTGGCAAATTCTCATGGAATTTGGTGCCAACATATATTTTAGGGCAAATGATCGGAGCTATGATAGGAGCCTCTTTAGTTTGGTTGTTCTATAAAGATCATTTTGGTGATACCGATGATGCTGATTCTAAAAGAGCTATCTTTTGTACAGCACCGGCAATCAAAAATTTATTTTCAAATTTATTCAGTGAAATCTTAGGCACTTTTGTTTTGATTTTTACCATTTTATACTTTACTGGTGCTTCAATTGATGATAAACAAACAATTGTTGGTTTAGGTTCTCTAGGGGCATTGCCTGTTGCTTTTTTAGTATGGTCCATTGGGTTATCTTTAGGGGGCACAACCGGTTATGCCATTAATCCGGCCAGAGATTTAGGTCCAAGAATCGTGCATGCCATACTGCCAATTAAAAACAAGGCAACCAACAATTGGGGCTACGCATGGATTCCGGTGTTGGGACCAATTATTGGAGCAGCCATTGCTGCATGGTTAATGATGTTATTATCTTAAAAAAAGAAATTAAGAATCTATTGAATCTCAAATATCTTTTATAATAATTAAAATGCTCCAAATGAAAAAGTTTTATATTTCACTATTAGGGATACTGCTATTAATGTCGTCTTGCTCACCGGTAAAAATAGCCTGTGTGGGAGACAGTATTACTTATGGTTCAGGAATTAAAAACAGGGATTTTCTGTCATACCCAAGGCAACTTCAAAAGCTCATGGGAAAAAGATATGATGTTAGAAATTTTGGGGTTAGTGGCGCCAATATGATTAAAAAAGGAAATAAACCATATTGGCAGGAACCTGAATTTAAAGCTGTAAAAGAATTTAAACCCAATATTATAGTGTTGATGTTGGGAACTAATGACACAAAAACATTCAATTGGAATACAAATAAAGATGAATTTGTTTTAGACTATAATGCAATGCTCAAAATTTTAAAGGAACTAAATCCGAAAACGACTCTGTATATTGGCCTACCCCCACCTATATTTGAAAACAGATGGAGTATGCAAAAAGATGTTCTTAAATTTGAAATGTTGGATATCTTAAAAAAAATAGCATCTGACAATCATATTAAAACCATTAATTTCTATGGATTTTTTCTTGATAAATCAAATTTACTGCCCGATGGGGTTCATCCCAATGCAGAAGGAGCTAAATTAATGGCAAGTGAAATTTTTAAGGTTTTAAAAAATTAATTAACAGCAATTCTATTTTCTTGAAAAGAAGGGCAAGCCTTTCTCTTTTGGGGGGATTACTACTACTTTAGCAATGGTTTACAACCTAGAGGTTTGGTTAGAATGGTGCTCCATATACGAGACAAATATAATAGGATATTTAACACATGAAACGTCTGTAAGGCCTTTTAGATTTTCTTTGAAGCACATTCAGCTAAAGCTGACTTATGCTGCTACGTGCTTTGCACTCCCCTCACAAGTTAAATGAGCTCTAACGCCCTGCTAAACCTAATTACTTATGGCATATATATGAACTACAGCTCCAGCTGACAGACTCAAACCTTTTAAGTGACATAGCAGGTGCTAAAAGCAATTTGACCCTGCTTCTTGAACTCCCAATCTAATAAATTTAACAACTAACGGTAGCTCCGCTACCTAGTCGATAATCAATGATTTGAGGCTTAATTCCCAAAATCTATCAAATTCTCAAATCATTGTTGCTTAAATTTATTATCTTTTCCTTCGCAAAGCAAACCTGTGTTTAACAGGTTGTTAGCATATATTTGAGATGAACAAAATAAAAATTGAACTCATTTACATTTTATTGATTTTTACAGGCTGGCTTCAACTAAAATTCTGACCAAAAATCAAGTAATTGAAATAGCGGAAAGTTATGTTATCGAACAAAGTTCCTCAGATAAAAAAATTGACTTGAAAAAGACGGAAATTGACTCTGACATTCTTGACCAATATCAAACGCTTGAAAAAGTAGCTGAATTGAGACACAATTTGTTGAATTCAAAAGTTTTTTTCATAAAAAACGGTTTAGAGTAAACTAAACCGTTAGTATTGAATGAATTTCATTTTGTAGCGGGAACTGGACTCGAACCAGTGACCTTCGGGTTATGAGCTCTGCGCCAAAAGAATTTCAAGCACAATCATGAGGAGAAACAACCCTTAAAATTATAAAACGTATGCAAAAACGTATGCAGTTTTAAGTTTTCAGATTATTGAAAATATTTAATGCAATTTAATAAATTAATTATTAATTGAACTTAATGAATTTTAAAAGTTTTGAGATAGATTTTTTAATCTTTTTTATGATTATAATTAGACCAAATCCTTTTAAAATTGTTCGCTAGGCAAATAAAAAAATATCGAACTCTTAATACTAGAATTATAAAAATTTGATTCTATAACATGTAAGATTACTACAAGCACTTAGCTTAAATTTCTATAAAAATTATTTTTCCATATAATCCTGCCATTTAATCAAGACGTATTTTTCAATATTATTTTCTTTTCTTTTTAAGAACCCGTATTCATAAACAAACAAGTAAACATCTTCTTTTGCGGTTTTCCAATAATGGGTAAAATAATTGGGGTTAAATCCTTCCGCAACCAGTTCGTCCAACCTAACAATGGCCTTTCCGGCTTTATTAAAGTTTTTTAGCAATCTTCTGTTCAGTTTTAATTGCTTATCAATGTTCTTATAGAAAGCTGTTTCATTTTGAACGTTCCTTTGGTAATGATATGAACTTTACAGTAAGGGTCGCAAAACTTTTTATCGTAACGTCCTTCCAATTCCTTTCCACAGGACAAGCATTTTTTAAAGGGTTTCATGGTGTATATATTCTTCTGTACATTATACGTTTATTATACGTGTAATGTACAACTATAAATTCATTATGGTATATTTTTAAGAAAATACTATTATATATGAAATTCAATCAGCAAATTACCCTAAAGCATCTTCTTATAGACAATAATAAATGTATAGGTTTGGAATTCTACTCAAACAAGGCATTGAACATTTTGGTTAATGAACTAGACTCCGTTTCTTGGAGTGACGAGTTCAATATGCATTATCTGCCCAACAACAAAAACAATCTTGACAGTATATATAACCTATTTAGGGGTATTGCCTGGATTAATTCAAAATACTTCTTCCAAGAAACCAGGTCGAAGCAATTGTTCGAAACATTTGATGTCGCGTGGTTTAGAAGCAGAAAAAACATGATAGTTTCAGATATTGTCCCGAATCGTATTTGATTAAATTGGAATTGAAAAAATACTCCAATAGTACCGTGAAGTCTTATGTTTCTTCTTTTGAGGATTTTATTAATTACTACAACAAAACTGCAATTGATGAATTGAACGAAAATGATATTAGGCAGTATCTACAATGGTTGGTGCAAAAAGACAGATTGAAATCCTATATCAACCAAGCCATCAATAGTATCAAATTCTATTATGAAATAGTTTTGGGGATGCCCAACAGGTTCTATAGCATAGAACGTCCGAGAAAAGACAAAAAACTGCCCGTGGTTCTATCCAAAGAAAATGTAAAGAAAATTATAGACCACACCAACAATTTAAAACATAGATGTATAGTAAGTCTTTTATACTCGGCCGGTCTGAGAAGAAGCGAACTATTAAACTTAAAACCGACCGATATTGACAGTTCTAGGATGTTGATATTTGTACGAGATGCCAAAGGGAACAAAGACAGGTACACATTGTTGTCCAGCAACACATTAAGGGATTTGAGGCAATATTTTAAAGAGTGGAAACCAAGTGTTTATTTATTTGAAGGACAAACAAGAGACCAGTACAGTGCCAATAGTGTTGGTAAGATAATAAACGAAGCTGCCATTAAGGCTTGAATAAGGAAAAAAGTTACCCCACATACTTTAAGGCATAGTTTTGCTACTCATTTATTGGAATCTGGTACGGATTTGAGGTACATCCAATTGCTTCTTGGACATAGTTCTACCAAAACCACTGAAATTCACACTCATGTAGCCAAAAGCAGTTTCGATTCTATTAAAAATCCTTTGGATTTGTAAGGTATTTTTTATTAAATTCGTAATAGTATATATAGTGGGGATATATACACTAGTGTATATATCCTTACGTTAGCAGCAATTTAAACCAACTCAACTCACATATGACAAAACAACTTTCTTTACTTGAACAAATTTGCTACAGCACAACTAGAATTGAATGTGAAAAACCAAATGGAGATAAGGGAACTGGAACAGGATTCTTTTTTAGCCTAAAAATAGACGATGAAAAAAGCATCCCTATGGTCGTAACAAATAGACACGTAGCGGAAGGAATGGCAAAAGGACGCTTTAAACTTACTAAATCGGACAAAGATGGTAATCCAAATTTAACCGACCATTTTACACTAGACTTTTCAAAAGACTTTGATAAAATGTGGACTTATCATCCTGACCCAAATATAGATTTATGTGCAATGCCTATTGGTCAACTTGTTAGTGCTGCTAAACAAATGAATGCAAACCTTTTCTACAGAACATTTGATAATAATATTATTCCAAATAAACAGCAACAAGAAGAACTTGATGTTGTTGAGGACATACTAATGATTGGCTATCCAAATGGAATTTGGGATTCTCATAACAATATGCCTATTATAAGAAAAGGTACAACAGCAACTCATCCAAATATTGACTATAATGGCAAAAAAGAGTTTATGATTGACGCTGCTTGTTTTCCTGGTTCAAGTGGCTCACCAGTCTTGCTTTATAACAATAGCGGATACTCGACCAAAAACGGAGGATTTAATATAGGAGCTGCTAGATTATACTTTCTTGGAATTCTATATTCGGGACCACAACATACAGCAACAGGAGAATTACAAGTAGTTAACGTTCCTAACCTTCAAGTTCCAATGACATTTTCAAGAATCCCTAATAACCTTGGAATAGTAATTAAATCTGAAAAAGTTTTGGACTTTCTTCCGATTTTCAAACAGAAATTTAATTTATAAAAAACAGCTGCTAACACCGTATATAATTTATTGCTAGTTCTAGCCTACTTACGAAAATCCTCGCGGATTTTCTATTCGGTTTTTATTT